>CAZOMF010000253.1:0-2524 GCA_964580635.1 uncultured Dehalococcoidaceae bacterium | reverse complement strand
CCACCTTGTTGTGGGCCTCGATCATGAAGCGCGGGTGCATGTCGTAGATGTCGTCTATCTCCAGCCAGTGGGCCGCCGGCAGCACGATGTCCGCTATCTCCGCCATCGGCCCCATGAACTGGTCCACGTGGACGAGGAAGTCCAGGTTGTAGAGGGCCTGCTTGACCTCGGTCGTGTTGGCGAGGTGGACGATCTGCTGCCCGCCGACGCTCATCCAGACCTTGATCTGGGACTGCTTGTCCCGCAGCTGCTTGATGATGCTGTCCGAGTGGGCGGTACGGGCGGCACCCATGCGGAACTCGCTGCCGCCGACGATGCCCTTGCGCATCTCGTCGGTAATAGGTATCTCGAAGTAGAACTCCTCCATCTGGCCGGTGTCCGGCGACATCCAGCTCATCATGCTGCCGGGCCGCTCGATGTTGCCGGTGATGCCGAGCAGGTCGATGATGGCCCGCAACGTCTGGCCGCAGTTTGCCTGCCGTTCCAGCGAGCTTCCTATCTGGATGCAGCCGGGGGTGTCCTCGGCGAAGAGGTGGGCCGCCCGGCGGATATCGTCTTCCTTGAGCCAGGTTATCTCGGCGGCGCGCTTCGGCGTCATGTCCTGGACGCGCTCGGCGAGCTGATCGAACCCGTAGGTCCAGTTCGTGACGAAGTCCCTGTCCCAGAGTTCCTCTTTGATGATTTCGTTCATCATCGCCATGGCGAGCGCGGCGTCCGTCCCGGGGCGTATCTGGAGCCAGAGGGTCGCCCGGGAGGAGAGGGCCGTTTCCCGCGGGTCGACGACGATGAGGTTCTTGGCGTACTGGAGCGAGTTGATGAACCAGACGGCCATCTCGGAGTCGGCGCTGGATATCTCCAGCTGCTTGGCCCAGGATATCTGCGTCTTGGGGTACTCGCCGCCCCAGCCGTGGTAATCACAGTAGAGCCGGCCGTAGCCGGTGATAAGCCCGTAGAGGCCGATGCGCGGGCTGTGACAGACGTAGCCGGGGGTGATGATGTTGCAGGTGCCGATGCTCCGCGCGAAGCGGTGGGTGTAGCGGTTGTAGCCGCGGCCGGTCCCCTGGGAGATGGCGATGGCCTGCGGTCCGTACTCGGCGATGGCGTCCTTCATCTTCTTCTCGATGGTATCGAGCGCCTCGTCCCAGGTGATGCGGTCCCACTTGCCCTCGCCGCGGCCGGCCTTCCGCTTCAGCGGGTACTTGAGGCGGTCCGGGTGGTTAATGTGCTGGATGCTCGAGAGCCCCTTGGAGCACATGGTGCCCCAGGTCGGTTTGTCCTTGTCGCCCTCGATGTGGACGATCTTGCCGTCCTGGACGGCGACGAGCACCCCGCAGCCGCCGTGGCAGCTCTTGCAGGTCGTCTTGATGATGCGTTCTTCACTCATATGTTGATACCTTTACGGGCAGATTACTCGTATCACGGTGATCGGGTCAGGCAGCGGCATGGCGCGCGGCGGCCGGCCGGGCGACGAGCGGCTTGTAGGCGCCCGCCTTGAGGACGCAGTACCGGAGTGCCAGGCCGCCGAGTATCTCGCAGACGACGCCGGTCAGCAGCAGGGCGGAGGTCGCTTCCCCGGAGAAGATGGAAACGAGCGCGATGACGGCCGGTATCACGATGCCGAGCAGCACGATGCCGACCCAGAACATCCCGGTCATCTCGCCGTGGAGCTGCTGCGCCACCGATTTGCGGCCGGTCTCGTCGCGGTGGGCGGCCGTCCAGAGATAGAGGAAGATGAGGAGGGCGTTGGCCAGCAGGAGCCAGCGGGAGCCGGTCTCGGCGTCGTGCAGGTTGATGCCGCCGCCGCTGAGGGAGATGACCACCGACAGCCCGAACCCGCCGAGGATGCCGCAGAGGATGAAGAGGACGGGCAGCATCCACGAGTTCCAGAACGGTACCGCCTTCATGGAGTTGAGCACGAAGCCGGTGTAGATGGCCACGCAGAAGGCCATGATGCCGGCCAGCACCTTGAAGACGACCTCGCCGCCGGAGCCCGGCGCCCAGTGAGAGTAGGCCATCTGGATGGCGCCGAAGAGCCCGAACAGCAGCACGAAGCTGATGCCCCGGGCAATCCACGAGGAGTGCGGGCGTTTTACCATCCGCCAGGCGCGCAGCGGCCGTCCCAGGAAGATGAGGTGGGCCGTGCCCTTGATGGCGACGACGATGAGCCAGCCGATGAACATGCCCCAGAGATTGTTGAAGAACAGGGAGACCAGGTAGAGGCCTCCGCCGAGGCCGCCGGCGTAGAAGGCGAGCCAGAGGAAGAGTCCGCGACGGTCAATCCACTCCGACTGCCGGGTGTAGCTGACCATCCATTCGTGGGCCGGTGAAATTGACATAATTACGTAACCGCTCCCGCTGCAGATTTTTCGTCGTCCGCGGCGGGTTTCTCGCGCCAGCCCGTGCCGATTGGGTGGTCGATGTAGTAGATGGAGGGGTCGGTGTCGTACTCGGGGTGGAGCTGGAAGCCTTCGTTCTCGCGGATGAACCTGGATATCTCGCTGTCCGGGTCGTCGAGGTCCCCGAA
>CAZOMF010000252.1:0-2560 GCA_964580635.1 uncultured Dehalococcoidaceae bacterium | reverse complement strand
ATCATGGACTCCAGCATCTCGGTGGCGGTGATGACCGGCTTGCCGGCCCGGTTGCACGCCCGGATGAGGTCCTTCTGGATGAGCGGCACGCGCTCGAGCGGCAACTCCACCCCGAGGTCGCCGCGGGCCACCATGACACCGTCCACCGTGTCCAGTATCTTCTGAAAATTATCAAGCGCCTCGGCGCGCTCTATCTTGGCGATGATGGGGATGCTCACCCCGTGCTCCTTCAGCACGTCGCGCACCCCGGTGATGTCCTCGGCCTGCGTCACGAAGGAGAGCGCCAGGTAGTCCGGCTGCTGCGTTACCGCGAAGGCGATGCACTCCCGCAGCTTGTCCGTCATGAAGGGGACGGACAGCTTCATGCCCGGCACGACGAGCCCCCGCCCCTGGATGAGCACGCCGCCTACCGTCACCCGGCAGACAACGGTCTCGCCCTCGACGGCCCGCACCCGCAGCAATATGGTACCGTCGTCCAGGATGACCGTTTCGTGAGGCCGGACGCTCCGGGCCAGGTTCGGCAGGGTCACCGGCAGCGTGTTCCTGTCGCCGGTGATATCCTCGCCGGTGAGCCGCACGAGCTGGCCGCGCCGCAGCGTCACCTGCCCGCCTTCCAGCTTCCCGATGCGGTACTTCGGGCCCGGCAGGTCGATGAGGATGGCCACCGGCTTGCCGGCCGCGGCGGCGGCTTCCTGTACGCGCCGGACATAAGCCGCGTGTTCCTCGAACGTCCCGTGGGAAAGGTTGAGCCGGGCCACGTTCATGCCACCCCGCACCATGCGGCCCAGCACCGTGGTCCTGGCGGTCGCCGGTCCGATGGTGGCGATGATCTTGGCTCTCGGCTGATAGGCTCTGGCTCCGGCCATCGCGCACCTCCCGGCTCAGTAGGCTGCCTCTTCTCGTATGTTGCGCTCTTTAATAAAGAAAAGCAAGGGTATCGCCAGGAGCGAGAGGGCCGCCCAGAACAGGATGGGCACACCGTCGTTGATGGAGCTCAGGCTGTTGCCAAGCGGGGGCGCGGCGAACGCCCCCAGCATCCCGAGCGTGTTCGTCAGGCCGATGGCCGTCCCGGCGTACTTGCCGCCGACGCCCTTCATCTCGAAGAGCATGGTATTGCTGAGCGAGGTCGCCCCGGCCCGCAGGAACCCGCCGATGACGATGAGTAGCCACAGCCCCGCGCCGTCCACGTACGGCACCGCCGCCATGGTCACCCCGACCACCGCCGCCGCGATGCCGATGACCACCTTCCGCGAGCCTATCCGGTTGGAGTACCAGACCATGGGCATCACGCCGAAGAGACCGATGCCGCTCAGCAGCGTCATGGCCCCGCCGGCCGCCGCCGTCGTCCAGTGAAGCGAGTCTTCCAGGTAGAGCACCAGGTAGCCGCTGAACCCCATGTTGGCGCCCCAGTAGCTCGTCAGCGTGAGACCGAGGATCCAGACGTCCTTGATGCGCAGCACATGGGAGAGCGCCGTCTTGAACGGCACCGTTTCGGTCACGCCGGTCTCGTAGGCCCGGATGGGCCGGTGCGGCCCGCGCCCGGTGAACCACCACAGCAGCCCGAGCAGGAACGGCGGTACCGCGAACAGGAAGAGCACGCCCCGCCAGCCGCCCAGCAGCGGCGCCAGCACCGTGGCGCTGGAAAGCGTGGCAAAGACCGCCCCGAGGGACCAGGCCACGTTGAGCCAGCCGTTGGCGTTGGCGAGCTGCTTGCCGTCGAACCACACCGCCGTCACCTTGGGCACCACGCTCGGCGTGATGGCCGCCATGATGCCGAAGAGGAACATGAAGACGGACATGGTGATGAAGTCAACGGAAAAGCCGCGCAGCGCCCCGAATATCCCGGCGAAGATACAGACGATGGTCAGCGTCCGCTTGAGGCCGAAGCGGTCCACCAGCAGCCCGCCCGGCAGCCCGATGAACACCCCGGCGAGCGGGTCCATGCCCCACACCGTCCCGATCTGCACCAGGCTCAGGTGGAGGTCCTTGGCGATGGCGGGGAACAGCACCGGCATGGACAGGCGCTCCGCCCCGGCGATGGCGCCATAGGTGAGCGTCGCCAGCAGCAGGGCATACCAGCGGTAGCGGGAATCCTCTTTGAACATAGCGGGCCTACTCTGTCCGATTAAAAAAAAGGGCAGGTGCCGTAGCGCAGCTGCTCCTCTTGGATGCTTCAATAGTAGCAGGTTCCCGCCCGATACACCAACTTGAGCATTGCCGCGCCTTCCCCCATAATGGGGATAACACTCGCAAGGAAGGTCCCATGAATGCAGAGATAATCACCAGCGGCTCCGAACTGCTGCTCGGGGAGATAGCCGATACCAACACGTCGTTTCTGGCCAGGCAGCTTGCCGCGCTCGGCATCGACCTCCACTACTCCTCCGTGGTCGGGGACAACTTCGAGCGTTACTCCGGCGTCCTCCGCCAGGCCTGGGACCGGGCGGATATCATCTTCACCACCGGCGGTCTCGGCCCCACCAAGGGCGACATTACCCGCGAGGTCGTCGCCGCCCTCGTCGGCGAGGAGATGACCGTCCGGCCGGAGTTGCGGCAGACGCTG
>CAZOMF010000251.1:0-2627 GCA_964580635.1 uncultured Dehalococcoidaceae bacterium | reverse complement strand
TGGACCGGGCCCATGTTCAGGACGAACGGCTCGGTCTTGAGATGCATCATCTCGGTTCGCGTCGTCAACGGTTGAAGTCCTTTCGCAGCGGGTGGCCGTCGTAGCCTTCCCACAGGAAGATGCGGCGGAGGTTGTAGTGACCTTGGAAGCTGATGCCGAACAGGTCGAAGATCTCACGCTCCTGGAAGTCCGCCCCCTGCCAGAGCGGCGTCACCGAGGCGATACTGAGGTCCTCCCGTCCCGGGAGCTGCGCCTTGACGCCGACGGTGGTGTTGTGGACGGTGGAGGTGAGCCGGTAGACCACCTCGAAGTGGTCGTAGAAATCAACGGCGGTCACGTAGTTGAAATAATCGTATTCCTGCCCCTGTGTGTCCTTGAGGTAGGTCATCACGTCGAGGAGGGATTCGGGCGTGACGCAGATGGTATCCCCCTCCGCCTGTATGACGCTGCCCGGGATCTTTTCCTCGAGGAGGGCCCCCAGGTCTTTGGCGGCGATGGCCAGCGTCATTCGAGGGGCTCCTTTCCGGTCAGCTGCTTGAGGTTCGGCACGGGATGGGACTTGGCGATCTTCTTCTGGAGCATCTGGATGGCGTGGATGAGGGCCTCCGGACGCGGCGGGCAGCCGGGCACGTAGACGTCCACCGGGACGATCTTGTTGTAGCCGGGCACGACGTTGTACGAAGATCGGAAGATGCCGCCGCTGATGCCGCAGGCGCCCATGGCGATGACCCACTTGGGCTCCGGCATCTGGTCGTAGATGCGCTTCACGTTGGGCGCCATCTTCCAGGTGAGCGTCCCGGCGGTGATCATGAGGTCCGCCTGGCGAGGCGAGGCGCGGAGGATCTCCATGCCGAAGCGGGCGAGATCGAAGCGAGGCCCGTTGACGGCGATGAACTCGAAGGCGCAGCAGGCCGGGAAGCAGATGGCCGGCCACAGGGCCGAGCGGCGCGCCCAGTTGATGACCCAGTCGGCGGTGGTCAGGACGAGGTTACGCTTGACATCTTCCCGCTCCAGCCAGGCGTCCGGGTCCGGGATGGGCTCTACCGCGGAGCTCTTGAGGTCTTCTATGATGCGGCCTTCGTGGAGGTCGATATCCTCCGGCGAGTAGATCGGCTCGCGGTAGTTGCTTACTTCCATTCAAGGACCTTCTTTTTCCAGGCGTAGACATAGCCGACCAAGACGATGCCGACCAGCACTCCGACGGTAATGAGGCTGGTGGCGCCGAGCGCCCGGAGCTGTACCGCCCACGGGTACAGGAAGACGACGAGGACATCGAGGGCCAGGAAGATGAGGGCGTAGAAGTAGTAGTGGAAGTTGAACTGCACCCACGTCTTGCCGATGGTCTCGACGCCGCACTCGAAGATGGAGCTCTTGGTGGGGCTGGGCCGGCTGGGGACGATCTTGGCGAAGCGGAGAACGATGGGGATAATGACCATCGAGAGGGCAAAGAGGACGGCCACGACGAGAAAAAGTCCGATTGTTCCGTAATTCGCCAGCAAAATGCGCCCCTGATTATCTACTGATACGGCGATATACCCGGTCCGGGGTAGGGCACTACCGGTGCACGAAGGAGTCCGGTTGACTGCCCACGAAAGTATACCACAGAGTTTTTCACCAATGCAACGGCCGGCGGGGCCTTCAGCGCATGAGGTCGTACTTCTTCGCCATGGCTTCCAGCCCTGGCATGGCGGCTTCCAGCAGCTCGCCGGTGACGCAGTAGACGAGCCGGAAGTAGCCCGGCGTCCCGAAGGCGACGCCCGGCACGGTCAGCACGTGGTGCTCCCGCTGGAGCTCGTGGACGAAGGCGACGTCGTCCTCGGCGGGCGTCCTGGGGAAGATGTAGAAGGCCCCCTGCGGCTTGTTGACGGTGTAGCCCATGCGTTTCAGGTTGCGGTAGATGAAGTCCCGGTGCCGCTGGTACTCCGCCACGTTGATGGACACGTCCTGGAGGCCGCGCACCACGTTCTGCATGAAGGCCGGGGCGTTGATGAAGCCGAGCGTCCGGGTACAGAAGGTGAAGCCGGTGATGAGGTCGTCGTGGTCGGTGGCTTCCGGGTGGAGGGCGATGTAACCGATGCGCTCCCCCGCGACGGACAGGTCCTTGGAGTGGGAGGTGGCGATGATGCTGTGCTTGTGGAAGCACAGCGGCGAGGGGTAGGTCAGCCCATCGTAGATTATCTTCTTGTACGGCTCGTCGCTGACGATGAAGATGGCGTGGCCATACTCCGCTTCTTTCCGGCGGAGGATTTCGGCCATGCGGGTCATCAGATCGGCGTTGTAGACCACGCCGGTGGGGTTATTGGGCGAGTTGATGAGGACGGCCCTGGTCCGCGCGTTGACGGCTTTTTCGAGCTCATCCAGCCGGGGGAGGAAGTTCTCGTCGGACGGCACCACCTTGACGACGCCGTCGTGGTTCTCCACGTAGTTGAAATAGTCCACGAACCAGGGCAGGAAGACGATGACCTCGTCGCCGGGGTCGAGGATGGTCTTGAGAGCCACGTTGATGGCGCCGGCGGCGCCGCAGGCCATGATGACATTTTTCGAGCTCAGCTTGACGCCGGTCTCTATGGTCAGCTGGTCCGCCACCGCCTGGCGGGTGGCCGGGTAGCCGGCGTTCTCCATGTAGC
>CAZOMF010000250.1:0-2627 GCA_964580635.1 uncultured Dehalococcoidaceae bacterium | reverse complement strand
CGTAGATGGCGGCCATCATCGCCTGGATGCCGGCCACGTGGTAGAGCGGCACGGTGAGGATGTTGCCCTCGTCGGAGTCCGGGTCCGGCGGCGAGACGTTCTCCAGCACATAGGTGGTGAAGCTGTTGTGGGAGAGCATGACGCCCTTGGGGAAGCCGGTGGTGCCGGCGGTGTACATCAGGATGGTGGTGTCGTTATCGCCGATGTCGGCGACCTTCTCCTCGTCGGAGGAACTGGCGATGAGGTCCTCGTAGAAGAGCATGCCCTCATGCTTCTCTTCGAGCGAGATGACGTTCTTAAGGGACTTGATGTTCGGCTTGATGGCCTCGATGATGGGGAGGTAGCGCTCGCCGCAGATGAGCGTGGTGGTCTCCGCCGTGTTGAGCATGTAGTCGAACTCTTTTTCCTTGGCGCGGAAATTCAGCGGGAGGTAGATGGCCCCGGTCTTGGCCACCGCGAAATACGTCTCCACGCACTGGTTGCAGTTGACCTGGATGAAGGAGACGACGTCGCCCCGCTTGACGCCGAGGCCGCGCAGCCCGTTGGCCAGGCGGTTGACGCGCTCGTTGAGCTGGGCGAAGGAGTAGCGCTTCCCTTCGAAGACGATGGCCGTCTTGTCCGGGACGATGGCGGTTGAGATACTGAGAAAATCGGTCGTGTTCACAGGCCTGCCTCCACGCTGAAAAATTTTAAAGTACCGGTATAATTCTAGCTGAATTGCCGGCGGATTTCAATCGTGGCAGGCAGGACGGTACGTTCGGAACGGCGCACCGGGGAATGCGGGACCGCGCCTAGTTGAGCGTGAGCTTGATGTTGTTGCCGGACTGCTCGCTGGTGATGACGTCCGGGATGTTGTCCAGTATCTCCATGAGCGGCATGGGCTCGGTTATCTCGAAGCTCAGCACCGTGCCCTCCTCGTTGGAGGACTCGCCGATGTACTTGATGTTCTGGACGCGGGTGAGGAACGCCTTGAGCGAGCGTACCTTGCGGTGGTCGACGATGGACAGCGTCTTGAGGTCGATGCGCCCCTTGTAGAGATTGAGCTTGTCGTCGGCCATCGGCTCGCCGAGGGTTATCCACAGCGAGGCGGCCGTCGGCGCCTTGGCGACCGGCCCGGCGCTGTCATTCTCGTTGGTCGCCTCGTACGAGGTGAGCTTCTTCTCGATGTCCTTCCGGGCCGCCGTCACGTTCTTGGCTATCTCGCCGACCTCCGCCTGGACCTCTTCCTTGAGCCGGGCCAGAATGGCCTCGTACTTGCCGATGGAGTTGGTCAGCAGGCCGTTGAAGTGGCGGCTGTCATCGTCGATGGCCTTGAGCAGGCCGGCCGCTTTCTTTTCCGTATCGTGGCGTATTTCGTCGGCCTGCGCCTGGGCGTAGGTCTGGAAGTTGACCGTCTCCTGTTCGAGCTTCTTTTGCGTCTCCTGCTGGAGCATCTCGATGATGCGGCGCCCCTCTATCTCGGCCGCCTGCCTCGCCTCGGCGATGATGACGTCGGCTTCCTCGCGGGCTTCGGCCAGGATCTTCTCCTTCTGCTCCCGCGTCTTCTCTTTCATCTGGCGGCGGATGTCCTCCTCGGTGCGGCGCACCGTCTCCGCGGCTTCCTGGCGGGCGTTGGCCATGATGGTCTCCGCCTGGCCCCGGGCTTCCCGCTCGATGCGCACGCCGGCCTCGCCGGCCAGACGCCGGGCCTGCTCGATGACCTCGTTGGCCTGTTTCGTGCCCTCCGCCATGACCTCGTCCGCCTTCTGGCGGGCGGCCAGGACGATGTCCGCGGCGCTCTGCTGGCCCTGGGAGATGATATCGCCGGCCTGGCGCTGGCTGTCCTCGATGATGCCTTCGGCCTTCTTCTGGCTGGTGGCGATGATCTCCTCCGCCTCCTGCCATGCCTCGCTCACGATCTGCTGGGCATGCTGCTGGCCGAGCCGGGAGAAACGCTGGGTCTCTTCCTTCACGGCCCCCTCGACCGGCTCCCGGTTCCGGGAAAGTATTTCATCTATCTGGTTGTGGATTTCTTCCGTCATAGCGCGCCTCTCTTATCATGATACCGGCGAAAGGGGCGGAGCGGAATATGTCGAAGGTACTGGAAAACTAGGTACTTTGTGAGGGGGACATACGTATGGTGTCAGTCGTCCCCAGCTTCGGCCGCCTCGTCTTCCTCTTCCTCGGTGAAGATCTCCCACCCCTCCTTGAAAAGCCAGGCGACGATGACGAGACCGGCGACGGGGTCCGCCTGCCAGATGCCCCAGAAATAGTTGAGACCGAGCCCGACCAGCAGCGCCACAGAAAGATAGGCGCAGGCGAGCGTTTCCTTGGCGTCCGCCAGCAGGCTGCCGCTGCGGAGCTCCCGGCCCACGCGGGTCTTGGCCCGATAGAGGAGCGGCATACTGACGAGCGAAACGAGCGCCACGATGATGCCGACCAGGCTGTGCTGCGGTACCTCGGCGGTGACGAGCTTTTTCACCGATTCGTAGAGGACGTAGGCCCCGAAGACGAAGAAGGTGACCGCTACGAAGCGCTCGGCGCGGCGCTCCAGCTTTTCCTCGTCTTCTTCCGAGAGGCGGTGGCGGCCGGAGAAGCGCCAGACCATGATGCCGCCGGAGAGCGATTCCACGGCGCTGTCGATGCCG
>CAZOMF010000249.1:0-2724 GCA_964580635.1 uncultured Dehalococcoidaceae bacterium | reverse complement strand
CGGGCACCTCCCTGGTATGCACCAGCAGGCCCGCCCCCACCTCCACCGCGAGCAGCGCGATGCCGTAGGTGTCAGCGACCAGTTTCTTGAGCCGGGCATTCTCTTTCTCTAGCTCCTTGAGCTTCCGTGCCTGCTCGACCCGCATGCCGCCGTACTCCTTCCGCCAGTGGTGGTAGGTCTGCTCGGTGACGCCGATCTTCCGACTCACCTCGACGATGCTGCTCCCCTGGCTGAGCAGATCTCAGCCTCCCTGAGCTTGTTGATGATCTGCCCCGGCGTATATCCCTTCTTAGCCATGTCGCCCCCTTTTCTATCCTTCCAAGTCTAACACTACTTGTGGATACCTTTTCGGGGGGCAGGTCACCGCCACTGTTCAATCAATACCCTGGCCTCTTGCCGATTGGTGAAGATCTCCCGGTCCAGCAGCTCGTCCCGCATCTTGCCGTTGAATAACTGATCTCGTCGCGAACCCTTGTTCTTTTCTTCGAAAGTCAACCTAGCAAAGTCGAACTAATTAAGGTCCTTACTACGGTACGGGGGCAGACGGCGACTTCACGAGCCCCAGGAACACCACCGCCACCACGGCGCTCGTCACCGCGATGGACAGGAACACGACCGGCAGCCCAAACGACGCCTCCACCGGACTGAGGATAATGGGTGAGAGGAACTGTCCGCCGAGTCCAAAACTCCCCAGGTACGACGTGATCCTGCCCCTGATGGAAGGCGCCACCAGCTCCCCTGTCCACAGCTGAGCCGTCGGCATGACCATTCCCTGGCCGGCGCCGAACACGACCACCGAAACCGCCACCAGCACCCCGTTGGAGGCGCGGTTGAGAACGAAGAACCCTACCATCCACAAGGCGAGGGCGATAATGACGATGGTCTTGTAGGTCAGTCTCGTCCTGATCTTGCCATAGGAAAACGAGATGATACCCGCCGTCAGGCCCATCCCGGAAATGTAGAGCCCCACCGAGAACGAACTCGTCATGCCCAGGTCACTCAACAGCTGCGGCAGGAACACGACGATCCCGTAGAGGAACATGCTCGAGAGAAACACGAGGCCATACACGCCGAAGAGGATCGGGTTTTCACGGAAGATCCTGAAGACCGTCGTATCACGACCCCGGGCCGGGCCGGCCGGGGCGACGTGAGTATCAGGTACGTAGAGCCAGACGAGCAGGCCGAGAGGAATACCGATGAAATAGACGGCGAAGGGGTAGTGCCATGACAGGGTTCCCAGGAAGCCCCCGAGCAACGGCCAGACAACGCCGCCTCCGCTCTGGCTGGCTGCCCGCCAGCCCATCATCCGGTTCCGCTCTCCGGCCTCTTTGTAGAGGTTGAAGATCAGGATCGTGAGGGAAGTGAAGATGGCCGCTGCCCCGATGCCAAGCACGGCTCGGCTACCGAGAACCACCCAGTAGTCATTGGAGGCCAATCCCGCGGCGCCGGACACGCCATAGAGCATCAGCCCGAAAATGAGCGGCTTCTTGGGGCCGATCCGGTCAATCACGATGCCGTAGAATGGACTGGCCAGGGCGATAAAGATGCTGTGGGTCGTGATGAGGACCCGGCCCTGGCTCGGGTCAACGCCGAGGCCCCCAGTCATCAGGTTGAGCACCGGCGCGATGATGGCACCGCTCATTACTGCCAATGTTGCCGAGATGAGGATAACCCAGAGGGCGCCCTTGTTGTGGACGGTCATGACACCCCATTATATACTAAACGTAAACTTGGCTCATGGTGACAACTCAGGAAAGCAGGTCGGCAATTTGAAAGTAAAGACACTCGATTTTTCCGTCCTGGCCGGGTGTCGACTTCCGGGAGAAGGCAGCCGCAATAAAATGGGGGACGATACGCCCCCCATCTTGTTGTCACATCTGTGGGCTACTATTCGATAAGTCCCTTTTCCACCAGGTACTGATGGCGACTTCGTCTGGTTCCATCTTATCGTAGCTAGACAAGGATAACCCTTTTAGAGCTTCGACCGGTTTGGCTGGCTTAAAATGGTTCTAATAGTTAGCGACTAAACTCTAAGGTAGTCGCGACTTTATTAACCTTATAAAAAGGTCCGCGGTCATCTACGCACGATTATTCACTCGTGAACCCTTAATCTGAAAATGGAACCATTTTATCTCGTTGTGACGACTTAACACTCCAAAAGGGTGCTCCCTTGTCTAGCTATCATGACAGGTGTATGTTGATGATCAATGACTAGGTCAGTAGTTAACAGATCAGGGAAAATGTCAGTAAATGAAAGGACTTGGTTTTAGAGAGCCAATAAGCCTAATTCAGGCATAGCCATTTGGTAACGGCCCTGATGTATCCTTGGCCTTGGCTCTCAGGAAGCGGTTTCGGATTCTGACTGGGCTTCGAGCACGGGCGCGAGACCGTTGATAGGATTACCCACGATACCCGCCTGGGCCGCGATGATGGCGGCATGGGTGCGGCTACGGGCCTGCAGCTTGTCGATGACATTCCGGACGTGCTTTTTGGTCGTATCCAGAGTAATACCCAGGGACCCGGCGATTATCTTGTTCGGGTCCCCGTTGCCCATGAGTCTCAGCACGTCCACTTCCCTTTCGGTGAGGTGAGCCGCCTCGGCGGTACGCTCGGCAAGGGTCTTCCGCCCGTTTTGCAGGAGGTTTTCGACCGCCGTGTGAAGCAGGTCGGTCTTCATCTGCATGCCGCCTTCGACGACCCGGTGGATGCTCTGCAGCAATGCAT
>CAZOMF010000248.1:0-2781 GCA_964580635.1 uncultured Dehalococcoidaceae bacterium | reverse complement strand
AGCTGAACCGGGCCGCCCGGATGGTGACCGGGGCAGTCCGCCCGCTCCGTAGCTGGAAAAAGGACACGTTTTGTAAAAATCGGTCATTTTAAAAAATTCCGCGCCGGTGTGAAAGTCTGCCCGAAAAACCCCGCCCATTCACTGATTATGTCTTCTCTCCCGCCGTTCGTTCGTGTATAATAAAAAGAGAGACATGTTCGCAACAGCGCATCGCCACCGCCACAAGTACCGCTACCGGTCCCGCTAGGACCGGACGCCGGAACGTCTCTCCTTTTCCGCCCACGCGCCGCTCTCCCCTTTTACACCATCGAACGTACGTGCGCGTGTATTTCCAAAGACCGAGGAACGAACGACCGCATGAAGTACCGCAACGATATCCGCAACGTCGCCATCGTGGCCCACGTGGACCACGGCAAGACCACCCTCGTGGACGCCATGCTCAAGCAGAGCCGCATCTTCCGCGAGAACCAGGACGTGGGCGAGCTCATCATGGACTCCAACGCCCTGGAACGCGAGAAGGGCATCACCATCATGGCCAAGAACACGGCCGTCGTCTACAAGGACGTCAAGATAAACATCATCGATACGCCCGGCCACGCCGATTTCTCCGGCGAGGTGGAGCGCGTCATCAGCATGGCCGACGGCTGCCTGCTCCTCATCGACGCCGTCGAGGGGCCGATGCCGCAGACCAAGTTCGTGCTCAGGGAAGCCCTCGACCAGCACCTGAAGATCATCGTCGTGGTGAACAAGCTCGACCGGCCCAACGCCCGCGTGGACGAGGTCATCCGCATGACGCAGGACCTCTTCCTCGAGCTGGCCACCACCGACGAGCACCTCGATTTCAAGGTCCTCTACGGCTCCGGCCGCGACGGCTACGTGACGGCCGATCCCGGCGCCCGCGGCGGCACCATCGCGCCGCTGTTCGATACCATCCTGGACTACGTCCCGGCGCCGCAGATCGAGGAGGGGCCGTTCCAGATGCTCGTCTCCAACCTCGATTACGACAGCCACAAGGGCAAGATAGCCATCGGGCGCATCTGGCGGGGCGGCATCGCCGGGCGCGAGACGGTGGCCCGGCTCGGCCTCCACGGCGACGCCAGCGAATACGAGGTCGCCGAGGTCTTCACCTACCTCGGGCTGAAGCGCCTCAAGGTGGACCGCGCCGACGCCGGGGACATCGTCGCCCTCACCGGCATCGACGACGCGGCCATCGGGGACACGCTGGCTGGCCCGGAGCGGCCGGAGGCGCTGCCGCGCATCGCCATCAGCGACCCCACCGTGGAGATGACCTTCGGGGTCAACACCTCGCCCTTCGCCGGGCGGGAGGGACGCTACTGCACCACGCGGCAGCTGCGTGAGCGGCTCTACCGGGAGCTCGATACCAACCTCAGCCTGCGGGTGCAGGACACGGACAGCCCGGACACCTTCATCGTGCGGGGGCGCGGCGAGCTGCACCTGGCCATCCTCATCGAGACCATGCGCCGCGAGGGCTACGAGTTCGAGATATCGCGGCCGGAAGCCATCGTCAGGAACATCGACGGCAAGCTGATGGAGCCGGTCGAGGAGCTGACCATCGACACCGGCGAGGAATTCATCGGCGTGCTGACGGAGGCGCTCAGCAAGCGTCAGGCGCGGATGCTCGACCTGGTCAACGACGGCCAGGGCAACGTGCGGCTCGTCTTCGCCATCCCCACCAAGGGGCTGCTCGGCTTCCGGGGGCTGTTCCTCACCGCCACCCGCGGCGAGGGCGTAATGAACTCCGTCTTCACCGGCTACGAGCCGTGGCGCGGGGACATCGAGTCCACTCGCAGCGGCGGGGTGCTCGTCGCCTCGGAGAACGGCACGACCACGTCCTATGGTCTCAGCAACGCGCAGGAGCGCGGCATTACCTTCATCGACCCCGGCACGCCGGTGTACGAGGGGATGATCTTCGGGCAGACGGCGCACAACAAGGACATCCCGGTGAACGTGGGCAAGGAAAAGAAGATGACCAACGTGCGGTCGTCGACGAAGGACATCGCCGTGAAGCTGACGCCGCCGCTCAAGATGAGCCTGGAGCAGAGCATCGACTTCATCAACCGGGACGAACTGGTGGAGGTGACGCCGAAGGCGGTACGGCTGCGGAAGAAGGTCCTCAACTACACGATGCGGCTGCGGGAGAAGAACGCGCTGGCGAAGGTGGCGGAGTAAAACCGGTTATTTCTTCGCAGGTTTAGCGAGGTTCATCTCCACGCCGGCCCGGATAATGGCCTTGACGGCGGCCTCGTCGATCTTCGCGCCCTCGGGGAAATCGATGGCCCGCGCCTTGCCGTTAAGCATGGCGTTGTAGAGGTGCTTCGGGTCCGGCAGCGCCGCGCCGTTGGTCATCGTCAGCCGCACCCGCTCTTTCAGGACGCCCACCATGCAGACGATGCCGTTATGCTCGAAGGTCGGCGTGCCGAGCGGGTTCGAGGGACGTTTCCACTTGTTTTCCTCGGTTATCTCCGGGTCGGCCTCGTGGATGAGGCGGCGGAGCTGCTTCATCATTTCCCCGCGCCAGCCGGGAGTATTCTTTATAATTTGTTCGATGACGTCACTCTGTTTCGGCATGATTCCTCCGGACAGGAACCTTTCTTTCATGCTAGCTTATCGAACGAGGTTTGGCAAAACGACCGGGGAAAACCCCCTCTGTCTCCCTTTACAAAGGGGGACGACAGGACGGATTGCTTCGCTGCGCTCGCAATGACGAGAGGGCGAGGGAAAGGCAGCGTGGCGGGGGGCGGGGGGCGCCGCCCCCCCCCC
>CAZOMF010000247.1:0-2803 GCA_964580635.1 uncultured Dehalococcoidaceae bacterium | reverse complement strand
GAGCTGGTCGGCGGTCAGCGTTTTAAACGCCGGCATGACGCCGACGCCCTGGCTGATGGTGTTGGCAATCTCCTGGACCGTCAGGTCGGCGAGCGATGTGGGGGTCAGGGCCGGCCCGATGCCGCCCTGCCGCGCGTTCCCGTGACAGCCGGCGCAGTCCTGTGTGTAGAGCTGGGCCGCAGCCGAGGCCGTCGTCGTGGTGGCAGTGGTTGTAGTCGTCGTTGTCGTCGATGTGGTCGTCGTGGGTGTGGTCGTCGTCGGACTGGTGGTTGTGGTGGGCGTGGTGGTCGTCGGGCTCGGCGTCGTCGTGGTCGGCGTGGTGGTAGGCGTCGTGGTCGTGCCCTTCAGGCTGAACAGGTAGCTGGCGATGTCCTGGATCTGCACGCCGGTCAGCACGTCATGGAAGGCGGGCATGGTCGCCCCCGGCACGGACGACTGCGGGTCGCTGATGAAGGCTTCGAGGAAGGTCACCGTACGCCGGCTGCCCACGCTGGAGAGGTCGGGCCCCACCGTGCCGCCCTTGCCGTTGATCATGTGGCAGGTGGCGCAGTGGTCCTGGAAGAGCACCGGGGCCTGCGGGCTGTAGCTCACCGGGGCGCCGAGCGTCAGCAGGTAGGCCGTCAGGCCGTCCAGCTCTTCCTGGGTGAACTGGAGCTTGGGATGGAGCGTGTTCGGCACCATGGAATCCGGGTTCTTGAGGAAAGCCATGATCTGGTCCGCGGTGAGGGTGGCGCCGATGTTGGACAGGTCCGGACCGACGGCCCCGCCCACGCCGTTGATGGTGTGGCAGTACGCGCAGTTGATGTCACGGTACACCCGCTGGCCCTCTATCTGGAGCGGCGTCAGCTCACTCACCTGGCGGGACGGCGCGGACAACGCGCCGAGCACCTCGAAGACGAGCAGACCCGCCACCACGACCCCGCCCAGGCCGAGCGAAAGCCGCCGCCTCGACCACTCCCGCCGGAAGCTGCGGCTGAAGAACGGCACGGCGAAAAGGATGATGAAGCCCAGCGCCGGCACCACCACCGCCGCCACCGGCTCCAGCCAGCCGGGGAAGAGTTTGAGGAACTCGAAGAAGAAGAGGAAGTACCACTCCGGCCGCGGGTTGTAATTTGTGCTCGTCGGGTTGGCCGGGGACTCGCTGTGGTGCGGGAAGGCGATGGCCAGCACCATGATGACGGCCACGATCGCCACGGCCATGGCGGAGTCCCGGCTCAGGGTCCCGGGGAAGAACGATTCGCCGCCCTGTTTGCTGGCCTCGTACTGCTCCTTGTAGGACTCCCGCTGCCCTTTCCCCGGCAGCATGGCGAACTTCATTTTGCCGGGCGGCGCCGAGATGCCCTGCTTGATGACCATGTAGAGGTGCATGCCGATGAAGGTGGCGATGAGCGCCGGCAGCACCATGACGTGGAAGGTGAAGAACCGCGTGAGCGTCAGCGTGCCGATCTGCGTCCCGCCGATCAGCAGCTTCTGCACCCATGGACCGATGAGCGGCACCTCCCCGGCGATGCCGCTGGCGACGTTGGTGGCCCAGTACGCCCGCTGGTCCCAGGGCAGCAGGTAGCCCGTAAAGGACGAGCCGAGCACCAGCAGCAGCAGTATCACCCCGATCACCCACGTCAGCTCCCGCGGGTACTTGTAGGCGGCCATGAAAAAGACGCGCACCAGGTGCAGGAGGATCAAAATGACCATGGCGCTGGCGGCGTAGAAGTGAATGCTCCGGATGATGGAGCCGAAGGTCACGTCGGTCATGATGTAGCTGATGCTGTCCCAGGCGTGGTCCGGCGAGGGGGAGTAGTTGAACATCAGGAACAGGCCGGTGAACACCTGTATCAGGAACACCACCATGGTGGCGCTCCCGAGGGTATACAGCCACCCGACGCCGTGCGGCACCTTGCGGTAGAGGAACCCTTCCCAGGGTTTCCTGAGCCCCAGCCGCTCGTCCAGCCAGCCCTGCTTCTGCTCAGCCATTTATCCCCTGATTATCTTGCCGTTGGTGACGATCTCGCCGTTCTGGATCTCGAACGCCCACCGGTCGAGCGGGCGGGGCGGCGGCCCGGCGAGCACCTTGCCGGTGATGCTGAACTCGCCGCCGTGACACGGACACTGGAAAATCTGTTTCTGGGCGTCCCAGTAGTAGGGGCAGCGCAGGTGGGTGCAGTGCGGGTCGAAGAGGGTGAAATCGGTGCCGTCCTGCGTAACGATCCACACCCCGGCGCTCTGCGTCTCCACGATCCAGGCGTCCGGCACCCGCTCCTCGAAACGGACGAACGTCGGGATGCCGACCGGTATCTGGTCCGTGTGGGCGATGGCGATGGAGGGGTTCTTGCTCTTCTGCCAGGTGGGGGAGAGGAAATAGCCGACCAGCGGCGTGGCGAGCGCGACGGTGCAGGCGCCGGCGCCGCCGACCACCACGTACTTCAGGAACTCGCGCCGGGAAACCTCTTTCTGCGGTTTGTCCATCGTCCCTTTACTTGGCACTGCCTGGTCGGCCTCGCTGGCCGCCGGTCCTTCGCTCCGGTAAGGGCAGGGTTCGGGAGACGCGTTGCTCGCTTCGGGAGAGTTTCGATAACTAATTAACAGTAGCAGTCGTTTTATTGAATAGTTATAACAATCCGACCGCGATAGTTACAAAACTGTGACGTTTTCACGCGCCGCGCGGTCATGGAAAGGCACGGTGGACGGCAAGCCGTAAAACGATAGCCGCGCCCCGACTTTGCCGGGGCGCGGCTGTTTCACTGTTTTCCCTGATGAGGATGGCGGTTTATTCTTCGCTCAGGGCCTTTTCCAGCTCGATCATCGC
>CAZOMF010000246.1:0-2874 GCA_964580635.1 uncultured Dehalococcoidaceae bacterium | reverse complement strand
CCCATGCTGATGGTGAGGCTCGCCTGCGAGTCCCAGTCCACGAGCAGGACGCGCTTCTTGGCCTCGCTGAGCCCCTGGGCGAGGGCGGCGGCGGTGGTCGTTTTGCCGACGCCGCCTTTCTGGTTGACGATGCAGATGACCGGCATAGCAGCTACCGCTCTAGTATACCGCAATTGCGCAACTGCGTCTATCGTTGGGGGAACAACGGTCCGGACCGCCGTTGTTCAAGCTGATGTTTGAGAAAATTAAGTATAACACAAAGAAAAATAAAAAAAGTTGAAAAAGGTATTGACAAAGTTAAGACCCGGCTCTATAATGATGGCAGAACGAAAAAGACACGACCGGGAGAACGAGGGACCGCAATCATGACGAGGGAATGGCAGGAACTGACCAAGATGACCCAGGGGAAGGAGATCGTGGTGGAGCGGGTGCGGATGGTGGAGAGCGGCATCGCGGTGGAGGGGAGTTTCGCCCTGCCGCCGCTGGCCCACCTCTCGGCGGAGGACCAGGTCTTCGTGATGGCGTTCGTGCGGTCCCACGGGTCGCTGAAGGACATGGAGAACCTGTTCGGCATCAGCTATCCCACGGTGAAGAACCGGATCAATCGCATCGCCCAGCAGCTCCAGTTCGTCGAGATAGTGAAGGGACCGACCGAAGGGGATGATGTGGTCGACGAGCTGGAGCGGGGCGAGATATCGGTAGAGGAAGCTTTGAGGAGGTTGCAGAAATGAACCGGCCGCCATTATGGATGAACGTGCGGGTCAGGGACGACGAGAAGAACGTCAGGCTCTTTATCCCGCTGCCGCTGTTCCTGCTGTTTCCCGTGCTGCTCGTTATCGTGCTCGTGCTCTCACCGCTCATTTTGATCGGCGTCGCGGTCACCTGGGACATGGGGTGGGGCTGGGGCCGGATGGCCTTCTTCGGGCTGGTCCGCAGCTTCGGACTGCTGAACGCCATGCGCGGGCTCCAGGTGGACGTCCGCGGACCGCGTCAGATCGTTAAAGTATCCGTCGTCTAGGACGGGGGAAGTGAAGGAGGAAAATACCATGAGCGACGCAAGGAAGAGGATCCTGGACATGCTGGCGGACAAGAAGATCACCGCCGATGAGGCGGACCGGCTCCTCGAGGCGCTGGGGAGCAGCGAAAGCGGCGCGGCCGCTCCCGCTCCCGCCGTGGAGGCCCCCCGGAAGGGCTCCTGGAAGTACCTGCGGGTCACCGTCACCCCGGCCGAGGACGCCGAGCGGCAGGACAAGGTTAACGTCCGGGTGCCGATGTCCCTGATACGGGCCGGCATCAAGCTGACCTCCCTGATACCGCCGCAGGCGCAGGACAAGATCGACGAGGCCCTCAGGGAAAAGGGCATCAACTTCGACATACGCACCATCAAGAAGGAAGACCTGGAAGAGCTCATCGAGGCCCTGGCTGACATGGAGGTGAACGTGGATGGGCACAAGGGGGAGAAGGTCAGGGTCTACGTAGAATAGCCTGAAGGGGCCGGGGCGTCCGTCCCGGCCCTCCCGGGCCCGGCCCGGGAACACAACCGTTCCATTTCCAGTTCAAAGGTGGCTGGCGCCACGGAAGGGATTCCGTGCGCTCAAAACAGGGAGGTTGAGGAAATGAGCACTCAGGCGGTTTCACGGCGGAACTGGACGGAAAAGCTGGCCCGGGCCTGCGCCCGGCGCCCCTGGGTCACCGTGGGGATCTGGGCGGTGGCCATCGCGCTGGCGGTGACGGCGATGGGCCTCTGGCTCGACGACGCGCTCGTCACCGATGTCAAGCCGACCAACAACCCGGAATCCACGATGGCCCTGGACCTCATGAACAGCCGGCTCGGGCAGAGCGGCGACACGACCCTGGACGAGCTCGTCATCGTCCGCTCGGGCACCTACACCGTCGATGATTCGCAGTTCGCGGCCGTCGTCAGCGGTATCTACAATGATATTTCCGCGCAGGGGCCGGACGTGTTCCTCGGCGGGGCAACGTACTATATGACCCAGGACCCGTCCATGGTCTCCGCCGACCGGCACAGCACCATGATCCCGTTCACCATGCCGGAGGGCGGCGACGAGCACGTCCCGGCGGTCTACGCGGCCGGGAACGCCTACGCGAACGACGATTTCCAGGTCTACTACACCGGCTCGGCGTCGTGGGCGGCGGACTCCATGGAGCTCGGCGAGAGCACCATGGCCCGCGGCGAGACCATCGGCATCGGCGCGGCGCTCGTCATTTTGGCCATCGTCTTCGGGGCGGTGGCGGCGGCGGTGCTGCCCGTCGGCCTCGGCGGCGTGGCCATCGTGGTGGCGCTCGGTCTGACGGCCGTGGTGGGCGCGGCCATGGACCTGAGCTTCATGATAAGCAACATGATCACGATGATGGGCCTGGCGGTGGGGATCGATTACTCCCTCTTCATCCTCACCCGCTTCCGCGAGGAGCGGGGCAGGGGACTGAGCAAGCTGGACGCCCTCGGCCGGACCGGGGCAACGGCGAACCGCGCTGTCTTCTTCAGCGGCCTGACCGTCATTCTGGCCCTCTCCGGGCTGGTAATGTTCCCGCTCTCCATTTTCATCTCGATGGGCATCGGCTCTATATTGGTGGTCGTCGTGGCCATCGCGGCCTCCATGACGCTGCTGCCGGCCATGATCGGGCTCCTGGGCGATAAAGTCAACGCCCTCCGCATCCCCTTCATCCAGAAGAAACAGGCCGTCCATGGCTACGAGACCGCCACCGGCTTCTGGGCCTGGATGACCCGGATGGTGACGAGGGTCCCGGTGGCCAGCCTGCTGGTGGCGGTCGTCATCCTCGTCGGCGCGGCAGTGCCGTTCCTGGACAAGCAGTCCGGCATGAGCGGCATCTCCGGCATCCCGGACTACCTGC
>CAZOMF010000245.1:0-2878 GCA_964580635.1 uncultured Dehalococcoidaceae bacterium | reverse complement strand
AGGTAATCGATCATGGGATCGGTGACGAGGGGAACGACATCGCCGATCATGTGGGGCATGAGGCTGTCCATGACCTTGGGCATGAGGTCCGGCATCTGCTCGAGCATATAGTCCGGCATGGCCGGGATGGCGGCGGCGACGCGCTCCAGCATAACGGGCATCAGCTTGGGCATCATCATAGGGAGCAGGCGCGGGAAGAGCACCGGGAACATGGGCTTCATGAGGTTGAGGGCGCCGGGGACCTTGCCCATAGTGCGCATCATGGGACCCATGCCGAAGGGCATGGCGTCGATCATCTCCGGCCACATGGTGCCCATGAGCTCGGCAAAGCCCTGGGGGGTCATCAGCTTGATCATGGCCTCGAAGACGGCCCACTGGCGCTGGACCTCCGGGTTGGGGTCCGGGAGCTCGAAGCCGAGGGCGTCCGCGGCGAAGTGGGCGAGGTCGACGACCTCGACGGGGATCTGCTTCTTTTCCGCGCTGACGCGGAGCTGGAACTGGCAGCAGGGGCAGAGGGCGAGCACCTTCTCGGCGCCGATCTCGACGGCCTCGTCGAGGCGGTCCTTGCCGATGCCGGCGGCCACCTCCGGTTCCTTGATGAGGGTGAGGACGCTGCCGCAGCAGTGAGCCTCTTCCCGGCAGTGCTCCATTTCCTCGAAGGTCACGCCGGGGACGGCCTGGATGACCTCGCGCGGGGCGTCATAGACGCCGGAGACGCGGCCCATGTGGCAGGAGTCATGGAAGGTGACCTTCTGGGTCGTGCCCCGGTCCGGGAAGGTGAGCTCGCCGGCCTTGATCTTCTCGGCGATGACTTCCGAGTAGTTCTTGCAGGTGAAGTTGAAGTCGATGCCGAGCCGGGCGGCCCACTGGGGATAGACATGGCGCCACATCATATCGCAGGCGGGGCAGGAGGTGACGACGGTGTCCACGCCGGCCTGTTTCATGTTGTTGATGTTCTGGCGGAGGATCTGCTCGAAGACGTCCCACTTGCCGGCGACGAGCATGGGGGTGCCGCAGCAGTTCTCCTTCTCGCCGAGGTGGGTAAAGTCCACGCCCGCGGCGTCCAGGAGGCGGACGGTGGCCTGGCCGATGTCCGTCTCCACGTGGGAGGAGGTGCAGCCAGCGAAGTAGGCGGTCCTGGATTTATGCTGCGGGCCGTGCTTTGCCAGCATGTCCTCCGGGAACCAGTTGACGCGGTCCTTGCGGTAGGCGGCCCAGATATCGCCCTCCTTGCGGACGGACTCGGCCATCATCTCGAAGGGCGGGAAGGTCATCTTCTTTTCCTCGTGAATGAGGCGGCCGCGAAGCTTCATCCAGGACGGCTCGATTGGCAGCGAAGCGGAGCAGCGGTTGTTGCAGACCTCGCAGGTGGTGCAGACCATCATGGTATCGACCATCTCCTGGTCCCACTTCTCGTGGCCTTCCATGTACTCGCGGAGCCAGTACCACTTGCCACGGGGGCTCTGGGACTCCCAGCCGCGGCCGTAGAACTGGTCGCACTCGTCGACGCAGTAGCCGCACTGGGAGCAGCCGTAGGCGTACCAGGCGACGTCCGCCGGGATGTCCTTGACGGGCTTGCCGGGGCGCTCGCCGAGGCGGGTGGTGACGGCATTGCCGAAGGGACGGATGAGCGGCTCGGCGACGCGGGCAAGGGACATCATGGTGCCGATGAGGCCGCCGCCGAGGACCTTGCCGGGGTTGAGGACGCCGTTGGGATCGATCTGCGCCTTGTAGGTCTTGAGCTTCGCCACCTTCTCCCTGCCGAGGACCTGGTCGGCGCGGTTGGCGAAGTACATGCCGGTGGAGTACGGTCGGCCGCCGTGCTTCTCTGCGATCTTCATGATGGAGAGAGAGAGCGGGAAGACGAGGTTATAGGAGAACTTGCGCTGGTCCGCCGGGATGAAGCCGAGGATAACGACCTCCGGTTCGCCGGAGCGGCCCTGCGGGATAACGACGCCTTCCTTGACGACGGGCTGGGAAATCTTGCCGGATATCTCGTCCATGAAACCGGCCAGCCGGGACAGCGGGACCACGACCTCGGCGGGGACGAGGGAGGGACCGAGGCGCTTGACGATCATGATCTTGAAGCGGTTGTTCCACTCGTGCCAGGCGATCTCGTCCGAGAGGCGGGCGGCCTTGAAGGCGCCCATCATCTTCTCGACGGCCCCGAGTATCGTCGCGCGGTCCTTCCTGCGGAAGGAGATGGTGGCGATATAGGAGTTGGGGAGCTCCACATGGGGCTCGACGGGATGGCCGAGGTGCTCGCGGACGGGGGCCTCGTTCTTGAGCTCGGCCATCTTGGGATTGATGAAGAGCAGGGACCATATGGGGAGCTTCTCATCGATCAAGGCCCTGCTCATGGCCTGGAGGTCGCTGACATCGGGGAATCCGAGGGCGATGACATCGAGGTCCTCGTGGGTCTGGACGCGGATGGTAATTTCCGAGATGAGGCCGGTGATGCCTTCGGCCTCGGCGATGAGGTCGACGTCCGGGCCGGTGAAGGTCCTGACCTCGCCGGAGGGGAGGACGGCGCGTACGGCGGCGACGTTGTCCTGGAACCAGCCGGCCTCGTAGGAGCCGATGCCGGCGCCCCCCTGGGCGAGCCAGCCGCCGACGGTGGCGGAGGGGCATGAGGAAGGATAGAGGCGGAGCTGGAGGCCGCGCTTGACGAGGTACTTTTCCACCTGCTCGAAGGTGATGCCGGGCTGGACGGTGGCGGTGAGGTTTTCCTTATCGATGTTGAGCACCTTGCGCATGCGGTAGAAATCGATGACGAGGCCCTTCCTGATGGGGAGGGCGCCGCCGTAGCCGGTGGTGGCCTTACCGCGCGGGGTGAGGGGGATGCGGTTTTCATCGGCCCAGCGGGCGAGCGCGGCGA
>CAZOMF010000244.1:0-2882 GCA_964580635.1 uncultured Dehalococcoidaceae bacterium | reverse complement strand
GATAACACCAACTGCATCGTCATCTGGGGCAACGATACCACCAACTCCATCCAGCGGGCCTCCACCTGGCTCATGGCGCGGCGCAAGGCGCGGCCGCTCAAGATCATCGTCGTGGACCCGCGGGTCACCAGAATGGCCGAGCTGGCGGACATCCATCTGCCGCTGCGGCCGGGTACGGATACCGCCTTGGCGCTCGGCTGGGCGAACGTCATCGTCAACGAGGACCTCTACGACCACGACTTCGTGCGGGACTGGACGGTCGGCTTCGACGACCTCGTGGAACGGCTCAAGGACTACACACCGGCCAAAGTGGCCGCCATCACCGGCCTCACCGAGGCGCAGATCATCGAGTCCGCCCGGCTCTTCGCCGCCACGAAGCCGGCCTGGATCATCGGCGGGCTGGCGCCCGACCAGATAGGCCGCAACGGGACGCGCGTCGAGCAGGCCTGCGCCGTCTGCGAGGCCCTGACCGGG
Source organism: uncultured Dehalococcoidaceae bacterium (assembly GCA_964580635.1). Lineage (GTDB taxonomy): Bacteria > Chloroflexota > Dehalococcoidia > Dehalococcoidales > RBG-16-60-22 > DAOUEG01. The sequence goes on along the minus strand of CAZOMF010000244.1, from coordinate 2,408 downwards.
AACATCGACGTCTCCGGCGGCAGCATGATGCCGAACCGCGGCCCCCGTAACGAGAAAGGCCACTTCATCCGCGACTCCGAGATGGAAATGCGAGACATACTGCCGGTGGCGCAGCGCCGGAAACAGATAGGCTCCGACCGGTTCAAGCTGATGACCTGGCCCGGCTACGAGCTGACGGCCGTTCCCTACGAGAAGTTCTACCAGGTGCCGGCGCCGGCCATCCACCGCATGGGCGCCCCGGCCCCGCTGCTGTGGCGGACCATCCTCTCCCGCCAGCCCTACCCCATCACCGCCATGATAAGCTGGGAGAGCAACCCTCTCCTGTGGGCCGCCAACACGAAGATCGTCCACGAGGCCATGACGAGCCCTAACCTGGAGCTCTACGTGGTCAACGAGTACTTCATGACGCCCACCGCCCTGATGGCGGACTACGTGCTGCCGGTGGCCAGCTGGATGGAGCGTTCCTATATCGATACCATCGAGGACTTCGCGGACTTTGCCATCGGCGGCGAGAAGGCCGTCGAGCCGCTCGCGGAGCGCAGGGAAGACTACTACCTGTGGCAGGGACTGGGCCGGCGGCTCGGGCAGGCGGAGTACTGGCCGTGGGAGACGTTCGAGGAGTGCACCGCCGAGCGCCTCAAGCCGATGGGCATCTCCTACGATGAGTTCGTCAAGATGGGCGCTTTGATGAGCCCGCTCGAGGAGAAGAAGTACCTGAAATACGGTTTCCCGACGCCGTCCGGCAAGTTCGAGCTGTCCTCGTCCATCCTGGAGAAGCTCGGCTACGACCCCCTCCCCTTCTACGAGGAACCGGCCGAGAGCCCGGTGAGCACGCCGGACGTGGCGAAGGACTACCCGCTTATCCTCAATACCGGCGGGCGGTTCATGCCGCAGCACCACTCCGAGTTCCGTCACTACGGTATGGGGATGCGGGAACAGCACCCGGAACCTATCGTCGATCTCAACACCGCTGACGCCGCGGAGCTTGGTATCAAAGAAGGCGACTGGGTGACCATCGAGACGCGGCGCGGCGGCATCCGGCAGAAAGCGCGCATCTCCGACCGCATCCCGAAGGGCATGGTCAACGCCCAGGCGAGCTGGTGGTTCCCGGAGATGCCGCCGGCAGACCCCTCGCTGCACGGCCTCTGGGAGGCCAATGCCAACGTCCTCTGCCTCGACGAGCCGGACGACTGCGACCCCCTGACGGGCGGCTGGCAGAGCCGGGCGCTCCTGTGCCGGGTGACCAAAACGGAACCGCCGGACTACGTCCGTAAAGACTGACCTTATCGTGCCGCCTTACCGACCTCGGCCGGATAAAAAACCGGCTGTACCGTCGTGCCATCCATAAATATAATGTAGCTGCGGCAATCGCCGCCATGTCTGCGGTACTGGTCAAGTGGCCAGGTACCGTCCCTCCTCCCCCGGACAGCCGAAATCCCCCCGGCCGCCGGAAGCGCCGGGGGATGTTCCGTTCTATGCTGGTGGTAACACGCGAGACACGGAAAGGGAGGAAGGACCATGCAGAACTGGACGGAAAAACTGGCCCGTACCTGCGCCCGGCGCCCCTGGGTTACCGTGGGCATCTGGGTGCTCGCCATCGCGGCGGCCGTGATGGCCATGAACCTCTGGCTCGGCGACGCGCTCGTCACCGACGTCAAGCCGACCAACAATCCCGAGTCGTCGGCCGCCCTCGACCTCATGAACAGCCGCCTCGGCCAGACCGAGGACACGACCCTGGACGAGGTCGTCATCGTCCGCTCGAACACCTACACCGTCGACGACCCGCAGTTCGCGGCCGTCGTCAACGGCATCTATAACGACATTTCCGCGCAGGGACCGGACGTGTTCCTCGGCGGGGTGACCTGGTACATGACCCAGGACCCCTCGCTCGTCTCGGCGGACCGGCACTCCGCCATGATCCCCTTCGTCATGCCGGAGGACGGCGATAAGCAGATCGACGCGGTCTATTCGACCGGGGACGTCTACGCCAGCAATGATTTCGAGGTATACTACACCGGCTCCGCTTCCTGGATGGCGGACTCCATGGAGCTCGGGGAGAGCACCATGGCTCGCGGCGAGACCATCGGCATCGGCGCGGCGCTCGTCATTCTGGCCATCGTCTTCGGGGCGATCGCGGCGGCGGTACTGCCTATCGGCCTCGGCGGCGTGGCCATCATCGTGGCCCTCGGCCTGACGGCCGTGGTCGGCACGGCCATGGACCTCACCTTCACCGTCCAGAACATGATAACCATGATGGGCCTGGCGGTGGGCATCGATTACTCCCTCTTCATCCTCACCCGCTTCCGCGAGGAGCGGAGCAAGGGACTGAGCAAGCTGGATGCCATCGGTCGGACCGGCGCCACCGCGAACCGCGCCGTCTTCTTCAGCGGCCTGACCGTCATTCTGGC
>CAZOMF010000243.1:0-2931 GCA_964580635.1 uncultured Dehalococcoidaceae bacterium | reverse complement strand
CCTCGCCGCAGGCCGCCGGCGCGCCGAGGCGCACCTTCTGGAGCGCCCCGCCAATCATCCCCCCGAGCACTCGCACCAGCGCCGGCAGGTCCTTGTCGTACGTCTTGCGGTGCCTGGAGGCCAACCCGAGGATGCCCCCGGCCCGGTGCGTCATCAGCGGGGCGGCCACCAGCCAGCGGAGCCCGGCGTGCCTGAACGCCGCCGGTACGGTGGCGGTGCGGGCGGTCAGGTCCGGGAAGGCGGCGGTCTCGCCGCGCCCAAGCACCACCTGCCGGAGCGGGTGCCGCTGGCCGAGCCCGGTCAGCTGGGACTCCATGGCCGGCGTCAGTCCCCGGCCGGCCGCCAGCAGCAGCGTGGTGCCGTCGGACGTCTGGAGCCAGGCGCACTCCACGCCGAGCAGGGCGGTCAGGGTATCGAGGGCGGCGTTGGCCAGCAGGCCCGGCTCGTTGGTGAGGGAGAGGGCTTCGTTTATCTCGGCGACGATGGTCAAGACCCGGCCGGTACGGATGACGCGTTCCTCCGTCGTTTTCTTTATGGGGGCTATTGCTATTATAACCACTCCGCTACGTAGCGTAAAACCCGTCGCCAGACGTGTTTTCAAGGTATGACACAAAAATTTTATCCCGGAAGTATTGACAAACCGCGGGTATCCCTGTATTATCCTGAAATTGTCGGGAGCGGCAGCGGAGATGGACAACAAGTACGCCATCGGTCAAAAAGTGAAGATACAGCCCGTGAGTGAGCAGGGCGTCACGACGCGGGAGGACGAGGTCAACCGGTACGCCGGGCAGATCGGCCAGGTAGCGGACTTCTACTGGATCTCGCCACGCACCGGCCAGATTTTCTATATCTACAACGTCCGCATCGGCAGCAAGCGCAAGGAGGTCGTCGTCTACGAGGACGAGCTGGAACCGGCGCTCTCCTGACGGCAGCCGGAAACAAAGCAAAACGAAACGGGCGGCACGAGCCGCCCGTTCTTTATTTTGTGAGGGGAAAACTGGAGGCGACGGGCGGATTCGAACCGCCGAATAGAGGTTTTGCAAACCTCCGCCTTAACCACTTGGCCACGTCGCCAGCCTTTTCATTCTACGGGAAAACCCCCCCGCGATGCAATACATTGATGGCCGGACGGTACCCCGAACGTCAGTCGGCCTGCTTCTCTTCTTCCGGGTCCGGAAACTCATCGAAACGGCAGTACTCGCACGGACAGACGGCGGTCCGGTACATCGGACACGGGCACGTCTCAGGAGTAGATTTTTCCACTGATCAACCTCCCAGCCTGCTTTTAACTAGAGACGCCGGGTGAGGTACCACCGCTTGAACTCCGGGTTCTTGAGGCTGGTGCCGCGGTCGTAGTACATCTCGTAGACCTCGCCTTCCGTCGTCTTCACCCGGTAGTAGTTGCGATGGTGCCGCTGCCACCAGCGCTTGCGCCCGGCGGAGGCCCGCCCGAAGCCGTGGTCCGGCCAGGACTCCAGGACGTCCGCGATGACGTAGTCGCGCCCCTCGAAGCGGAACGCCACCGGCACCCTGACCTCGCCGGCGGTGGTCACTTCTATTTCCCTGGCCAGGAAACGCTCGGGTTTCGCCATGCGCCGCCCCCGTGCCCATGCTAGCGGGGCGGCGCGGCCCTGTCAATGGTATTTTCGCATTTACAGCCCGGCCCCGTTTCTGCTACAGTGAGACATAAGGTAATTCCGGAGGTGCCGCCGTGACGGACAAATACGCCGCAGCCGGTGTCGATATTACCGCCAAGAACGATTCCAACCGCCGCGTGGGCGCCCTTGCCCGGTCCACCTTCAATCCGGCCGTCCTCAGCCAGGCCGGCTTTTTCAACGGCATGTACGAGTTCTCCGGCTACGAACAGCCGGTGCTCGTCTCCAGCACGGACTCCGTCGGCACCAAAACGAAGGTCGCCATCAGCCTCGGCGTCTACGATACCGTCGGCGTCGATATCGTCAACCACTGCGTCAACGATATCTTCACCTGCGGTGCCAAACCGATCTTCTTCCTCGACTACATCGGCATCGGTAAGCTGGTACCGGAGCGCGTCGAGCAGCTCGTCGCCGGGGTGGCGAAGGCCTGCCGGGAAGTCGATTGCGTCCTCATCGGCGGGGAGACAGCCGAGCTCGCGGACGTCTACCACGGGGACGATTACGACCTGGCCGGGTTCGTCATCGGCGTGGTGGAGAAGGACAAGGCCATCTCCGGCAAGGACATTAAGGAGGGAGACGCCGTACTGGGCCTGCCCTCGAACGGCCTCCACACCAACGGCTTCACGCTCGCCCGCACAATCTTCGGGGACACCACGGAGGCGCTCGGCACGGTCTACCCGGAGCTCCGCCGGCCCGTCGGCGAAGTGCTGCTCCTGCCGCACCGCTGCTACTACAACGACCTCAAGGACGCCCTGCCGCTCATCCGCGGCATGGCCCACATCACGGGCGGCGGCCTCTATGACAACGTGCCCCGCATCATCCCGGAGGGGCTGGCGGTGCGGTTCTACGCCTCCACCTGGGAGGTACCGCCCGTCTTCACATTGATGCAGCGCCTCGGGGACGTCCCCCGCGACGAGATGTACCGTGATTTCAATATGGGCGTCGGCATGGTGGTCGTCTGCGCGCCGGAGAACGCCGCCGAGCTGCAACGGCTGGTACCGGAGCTCGGGACCATCGGCGAGGTGACCCGGCAGGCCGGCCCGGCGCGGGTGGTTATCGACTGAGGCCCCGGGAGTAACAGTGAACGCAGTCCTCGTCATCGACATGGTACGCGGCTTCCTGGACGAGGGATGCCCCCTGTACTGCGGCGGCGCCGCCCGCCGCATCGTCGGGCCGGTGAAAAAGCTCCTGGAGAGGGAAACCGCCGCCGGCTCGAAAATCTTCTTCCTCTGCGACCACCACGCCCCGGACGACCTGGAGTTCCGCATGTTCCCGC
>CAZOMF010000242.1:0-2977 GCA_964580635.1 uncultured Dehalococcoidaceae bacterium | reverse complement strand
CGCCCAAGTTCCGCGACCTTCTCAAGGACGGCATCGTCCTGACACCCGGCCCCGAAGGCTGCATTACCGCCTATCCCCCCAAAGAATGGAACAAGATCGCGGCGCAGCTCACCGGCTCCGGCCTGACGAAGGCCAAAATGCGCCGCCTGAGCCGCGCCCTGTTCTCTACCGCCTTCAGCACGAGGGTTGATAACCAGGGCAGAATCGCCATTCCCGCCCCGCTCCGCACCCACGCCGGCATCGGTGAAGATGCCGTGATCGCCGGGACGAACACGTCCTTCGAGATCTGGGACGCGGCGCGGTGGGAGGCCGAGAAGAGCATCAGCCAGGAGCAAGCCTGGCAGATCATCGAAACCCTGGAGAACAATCAATAATGCTTAAACACTGGTCGCCTCCCCAGGACCATACTCCCGTGCTCCTTTCGGAGACCCTCCGCGGACTGGCGGTGCAGCCGGGCGGACGCTACGTGGACTGCACCCTCGGCGCGGGCGGGCACGCCGCCGCCATCCTTGACCACAGCTCGCCGGGCGGGCAACTGCTCGGCATAGACGCCGACCCCGGCGCCATCGAGCTGGCCCGCGAGCGGCTCCAGCACTACCAGAACTCCGTCCTCCTGGTGAACGACAACTTCGTCAATCTCCAGGCGGTCTGCATCAAGTACGATTTCTTCCCGGTCCACGGCATTCTGATGGACCTGGGCCTTTCCTCCATGCAGCTCAACGGCAACGGCCGCGGCTTCAGCTTCCAGCACGACGCACCGCTCGACATGCGGTTCGACCCGACGCAGAAGACGACCGCAGCGGACATCATCAACAACACATCCGAGGAGCGGCTGGCCCACCTTATCAAGATGTACGGCGAGGAAAGCCACAGCCGACAGATAGCCCGCGAGATCGTGCGCTGCCGCCCGCTGCGGACGACCCGGGAGCTGGCCACGGTCATCGAGCGGACACTGGGCCGGCGCGGCAAGCTGCATCCGGCCACCAAGACCTTCCAGGCGCTGCGCATCGCGGTGAACCACGAGCTGGAGCACCTGGAAACGGCGCTCCGCCAGGCGGTCGAGCTGCTCGGCTACGAAGGCCGGATCGTCGTGATCACCTACCACAGCCTGGAGGACCGCATCGTCAAGCAGTTTATGCACAAGGAAGCCAGCAGTTGCATCTGCCCGCCGGGAACGCCGACCTGCGTCTGCGGGCACACCGCCCGGCTGCGGCTCATCAACAAGAAAGTCATTACCCCGACGCCCCAGGAAGTCGAAGTGAACCCGCGGAGCCGGAGCGCCAAGCTGCGCATCGCGGAGCGCATCGTCGCCCAGGGGAACAGCTACGCCACCAGTGAGGACCACGCCTTCCTGACCATCGCGAAGTCACGGGGCTGGCGGCGCCCGGCACTGCTGAACAAAATACGCATGGCCTTTCTCGCGGCCTAGCGATTTTTTTTGAATATAGAAGGAGGTTATCTATAGGAAGCCGGAGGGAGGCACCGCCGTCTCCGGCCTCAAAAAGGAGGACAAATGAAAAAACGCAACGTCGTAGCTTCCATCGATGTAGGGACCACGAAAATCTGCACCATCCTGGCCGATGTCAGCGACGGCTCGCCGCGCATCGTCGGGGTGGGCATCTCGCCGTCCAAGGGGCTCCACAAGGGCCTGGTGGTGAACATCGGTGAAGCCAGGGAATCCATCCGTGACTCGGTACGGAAGGCCGAGCAAATCAGCAACTACAAGGTAGAATCCGCCTACGTCGGCGTGACGGGACGGCATGTCACCTCCATGAACAATCACGGCGTGGTGGCCATCACCCGCGGCGACCGCGTCGTCCGCCCGGACGACCTGAAGCGCGTGCTCGCCTCGGCGCAGAGCGTCAAGGTCGCCAACGACCGGCGGCTGCTCCACGTCATCCCCCGCGGCTACGCCGTGGACGGGCAGACGGGCGTGGACAACCCGGTCGGGATGCACGGCTTCCGCCTCGACGTGGAGACTCACGTCATCACGGCGGCGGTCACATCCATCCAGAACCTGGTGAAGTGCATCCACAGCATCGGCATCGAGATCGAAGACCTCGTGCTCGAACCACTCGCCAGCAGCGAGGCCATCCTGACCGAGGACGAGAAACAGGTGGGCGTCGTCATGGCGGACATCGGCGGCGGCACCACGGACGTGGCGGTCTTCCGCGAGGGCAGCATCTGGCACACTTCCATTTTGCCCGTGGCCGGCTACCAGCTCACCCGCGACGTGGCCATCGGCCTCGGCCTGCCCTTCGAGGTAGCCGAGGAGATGAAGAAGAAGTACGGCAGCGTGATGCCCGTTTACGAGGGCAACAGCGAGAGCGCGCCAGCTATCTCCAAGGACGGCCACGGCGTTTCCTACCAGGACCTGTGCGATATCATCCGCGCCCGCGTCGAGGAAGTGCTCAAGCTGATCCTCCTCGAGATGCCGAACTCCGACTACGAGGCGCTCGTCCCGGCGGGGCTCGTCCTCACTGGCGGCAGCTCCAACCTGGCCGGCATCGCCTCGCTCGGCCGCGACGTCCTCAGGATACCGGTCCGCGTCGGCGCCCCGCACGACATCTACGGCGTCGGCGACGTGCTCCGCGACCCGGCCTACGCCACCAGCGTCGGCCTCGTGCTCTGGGGCTCCCGGTACGAGGGCAAAAAGCAGTGGAAGGGCGGACTGCTGGGCGGGAAGCTCAGCAAGCTGGCGGCCCGGCTGCGGGGGCTGTTCCGGTAGGAGCGACCATGAAAACAGAAAAAAATAATTACGAAAGTATCTATCAGTAAAGGAGGGAGGAGGAACTACTCATGGCAAGAACAAGTTTCGTGGCAAACCCGGCAAAAATTAAAGTGATCGGCATGGGCGGCGGCGGCAGCAACGCCGTGACCCGCATGGTCAGGGAGAACATCCAGGGCGTGGAGTTCATCGCGATGAACACCGATGCCCAGGCCCTGGCCGTCTGCGAGGCCCCGGTCTGCGTCCAGC
>CAZOMF010000241.1:0-2986 GCA_964580635.1 uncultured Dehalococcoidaceae bacterium | reverse complement strand
ACGACGAGGCGACCGGCAACGAGCGGACATTCTACTTCGAAGGCGGCGTCTCCGGCTTCGTGCGGCACCTCAACCGCAACCGCACCGTCCGCCACCAGGACCCGATCTACATCAACAAAGAGGTCAACGGCTACGGCATCGAAGTGGCCATCCAGTACAACGACGGCTACAGCGACTCCGCCTTCAGCTTCGCCAACTGCGTGAATACCATCGACGGCGGCACCCACATGACCGGGTTCCGCTCCGCGCTGACCCGCGTCCTCAACGATTTTGCCCGCAAGAACAAGCTCATCAAGGAAGACGACCCGAACCTCACCGGCGATGACGTCCGCGAAGGCCTGGTAGCCATCATCAGCGTCAAGCTGGCCGAGCCGCAGTTCGAGGGTCAGACGAAGGGCAAGCTCGGCAACATCGAGGTCAAGAGCGCGGTGGAGAGCGCCGTCAACGAGGGGCTGGCGCTGTTCCTGGAAGAGCACCCGGACGATGCCAAGCGCATCATCGAGAAGTGCGTCACGGCGGCCAAGGCCCGCGAGGCCGCCCGCAAGGCCCGCGACCTCATCATCCGCAAGAGCGGGCTGGAGTCCAGCACGCTGCCCGGCAAGCTGGCGGACTGCTCCGAGCGCGACCCGTCCCAGTGCGAGCTCTATCTTGTTGAGGGCGATTCGGCCGGCGGCTCTGCCAAGCAGGGCCGCAACCGGCGCTTCCAGGCCATCCTGCCGCTCCGCGGCAAGATCCTCAACGTGGAGAAGGCCTCCGCGGACAAGATGTTCACCAACGAATACGTCCGGGCCATCGTCACGGCGGTGGGCGCCGGTATCGACGACGATTTCGACCAGGCCCGGCTGCGCTACCACCGTGTCATCCTTATGACGGACGCGGACGTGGACGGCTCCCACATCCGCACGCTGCTGCTGACGTTCTTCTTCCGGCACATGCCCCACCTCATCAACAACGGCCATCTCTACATCGCCCAGCCGCCGCTGTACCGGGCCTCGGTGGGGAAATCACAGGAATGGATATATTCAGACCAGGACCTGGAGAACTACTACACGAAGCGCGCGCTGAACAACGTGTCCGTAACCTCGCAGGACAAACAGGTGAAATTCACGGGATTGGAAATCAAGCAGCTCCTCGATTCGCTGAAAGAGGTGCAGGCGGGGCTCGACTATCTGGAGAAACAGGGTATCCCCCGTGAGGTGGGACAGGCCATGGTCCAGAGCGACAGCAATTTCAGCCGCCAGGACTTCAACCAGAAGGAAAGCATGGAATTCGCGCGGAGCTGGTTCGAAAGCAAGGGCTTCGAGACCACTTTTTCCGCCGATGATGAACGACAGGAATACTCGATAGAGGTGAAGTTCGAACAGGACAAGGTACGGCTCGATACCAGGTTTTTCCAGCACCCGACCTTGACCAGAGTGTTCAACGTCTATCCCAAGGTCGAGAAATACATCAAGAACATTAGATACGTCGTCCAGAAGAACGACAAGGAGCTCGGCGCGGACATTCCCTGGCACGAGCTCCGGGACTACTTCAGCAGGCTCACCGACCGTTCCGGGGTCGCCCTGCAGCGGTACAAGGGTCTCGGCGAGATGACCGCCGAGCAGCTCTGGGAGACGACGATGAACCCGGCCACACGCACCATGCTGAAAGTGGACATCGAGGACGCGGCCAAGGCGGACTCCATCTTCCAGATGCTGATGGGCGGCGAGGTCCCGCCGCGCAAGTCCTTCATCCAGGCCCACGCCAAGAACGCGCGACTGGACGTCTAGGTAGCCGGTTTCCAGGCCAGGATGATCTGGACGGTCACCTGTTCCCTGAAGATGCCGGAAGGTTCCGCGGTGAGCAGGCGTTCCCGCAAATCAGCCTCGAACGGCTCCCTTTTGTCCCCAAGCACCGGCAACGAGTGCGAGGACGTGGAATACAGGTAGCCGACTATTTCGTCGAGGCTCCAGGTCCGCTGGCAGGCCAGGTGGACCAGTTCCGTCCCGGTAAACTCCGAATCGGCCACGACCTCCGGGTGGTGCTTTCTGGGGTGGTCATAGGTGCCGCTGGTGCCGGCCTTCCGCTCCTCCCCCAGCCATTTTACGGACACCTCCTGGATGATGCGTCGCCAGGCAGGCTGTTCCGGGATAGATGCATCGCGGGTCGACAGGGTCGCCACTTCATTGCGGTCGCTCGTGACGCTGCTGTCTCCCAGCAAGGCCACGCCGCCGCCGGGGACGGTCATCTTGTACAGATCGTGGAGCGTCCGCGGTCCGTCCATCCAGTGGAAAGACCGGCCCATAGCAGTCAGGTCCACCGGGCCGATGCGTTCGGCTAGTTCGGGTAAATCACGGGACTCCGCCAGCATGAACTCGATGTTTTCTACACCGCGCTCGTTCGCCAAACGCCTGGCCTCGGCCAGCATCTCCTCGTTAGGGTCGACGGCGTAGACATGCCCCACGATGGCCGAGAGTGGCAACGCGAGGTGTCCGGGCCCGCAGCCGAGGTCGAGCACGCGGGAAGATTTCGTGAGGCGGAACTTGTCCCGGAGCAAGGCGATAGCCTCGTCCGGGTACTGGGGGCGGTAGCGCGAATAGTAAGCGGCGGTGCCGGTGAAGGTGGACTTGGGATCCCAGGTACGAGGTCGATTCACGGAAAATTACTTCCCTTCGATGAGGGAGAAGAACTCGGCACGGGAGGCGGGGTTGGTGTGGAAGTTCCCCCGGATGGCCGAGGTGATGACGTTGCTGCCGGGCTTCTTGATGCCGCGCATCACCATGCACATGTGCTCCGCCTGGGCCACCACGGCCACGCCGGCGGGCCGGATGCCCTCCCAGACGGCGTCGGCGATGTCCGTCGTCATGCGCTCCTGGACCTGCGGCCGGCGGGCGATGGTCTCCACCACGCGGGCCAGCTTGCTGATGCCGACGATACGTCCGTCCTCGCTGGGGATATAGCCCACGTGGGCCACGCCGAAGAACGGCAGCAGGTGGTGCTCGCACAT
>CAZOMF010000240.1:0-3002 GCA_964580635.1 uncultured Dehalococcoidaceae bacterium | reverse complement strand
TCCCCAGTATGCTGCCGAGGCCGCCCAGCACCACGACGATGATGGCGATGATGGTGTACTCGATGCCCATCGCGCCGCTGACGGGATAGCTCATGCTGATAAGCGTGCCCGCGACGGCCGCCATGGCCGCGCCGAGGCCGAAACAGAACGCCAGCACAAAATTGATGTTGATGCCCATCAGGCCGGCGGTGGTCGGGTCCTGGGCCGCCGCCCGGATGGCCTTGCCGATACGCGACCGGGTCAGGAACAGGTAGAACGCCAGCCCGATGGCAAGCGAAAACCCGAGCGTCACGTAGCGGTTGGCGCCGAACAGCGCGCCGCCGATATCGACCGTCTTGGCGAGGAAGGAGTAGCCCCGGATGTCCGGCCCCCAGACCATGAAGGCGATGTTCATGATGATGAAGGACAGCCCGAAGGAGGCCAGCAGGGACTTGCCCTCGAAGGTGGCCTGGCTCGACGATTTCTTCAGCAGGTACCGGAAGATGTAGCGGTGGATGACGAACCCCAGCCCGAAGGCGAGCGGCCCGACGATGACGATGCAAAGGATGGGGTTGACGCCCGGCACCTTGAAGAGCCACCAGGTGCCCATCGCGCCGAGCATGATGAACTCGCCGTGGGCGACGTTCAGTACGCGGGCCACGCCGTACTGCAGGCTGAGTCCCATGGATATAAGAGCGTAGAGGCCCCCGAGCAGAAGACCGGCGATGACGATGTCCAGAACGGTTTGAGTAGTCATACTTTCATGAAAGCGCGCGTCCTGTTTGTGACAGGCCGCCGGAGGGAGGGCGGGAGGGTCACCCCGGTGAGACGGACCGGGGCGCAACCCCGCCTCCGGACGGCCTGGAGGTTCTGTTCGCTTGTCTCGTATCGGCGCTTACTGGCCGGGCCAGTTCGGCTTGGGATACACCCAGTCCGCGGTCGCCTTGTCGAACGGTCCGACGACCTCGTAGACGCCGTTGACCCACTGCCCGACCTCGCCGGGATGGCTTTCCTTGGCCATCAGCCCGCCGCCGTTCTCGCCGAAGATGGTGAACCAGGTATCGCCGAGGACGGTCTGGAAGTGCTCGGTGGCCAGGATGTCACGGATCTTTTTCTGGTCGAGCGAGCCGGCCTTCTCGATGGCCGCTTTCCAGCAGTCGAGGGACGCCCAGTAGAGCGGATGGCCCCACCAGTCGTTGGTGGCTTCCGGCTGGCCCGTGTAGAGCGTATCGGCCAGCGCGTTGAGCTCCGGCGAGGACTTGCGGGCGAAGGTGGTCCAGCCCATCACGCCTTCCACCGCGTCGCCGAAGGTATCGTGGAAGAAGCCGAAGTTCACGCCGGGTCCGCCGAGCCAGATCTTGGGATTATAGCCGAGCTCCATGGACGTGCCGATCGCCGGCAGGACCTGGTCCGGGTAAGCCAGCGCCAGGAAGGCATCCGCGCCGGAGGCCTTGGCGTCCTTGATGATCGGTGAGAGGTCCTTGATGTCCGGCGGGACGCTCTTGATGCCGACGATGTCGATACCCCGCTGCGGCAGCTCGATGCCGGCCACGCCGGAGTACTCGATGCCGTGAAGGTCGGCGATGTACATGATGTAGGCGGACTTGACGCCCTTGGAAGCCATCATGTCGGCCAGCACCGGCACTTCGTACCAGTCCGAGAAGCTCAGACTGACGAAGATGTAGGGCAGGCTGGGCAGCATGTCCTTGAGCTGGGTGGCGCCGCCCTCGGCGGTGATGAGCACGTAGTCGTACTTGTTGGCGATGGGCGCCTGAGCGAAGAGGAAGGCCGTGCCGGAGGCCGGCCAGAGGAAGTCCACCTTGTCCTCCAGGATGAGCTTCTCGGTGAGACGGGTCATCGTCCCGACGTCGCTCTTGTCATCGTAGATGATGAGGCGGATGGGGAGCTTCTTGCCGTACTCGTCGACGTAGACGCCGCCGTCGGCGTTGACGAGCTCGACCCACTTCTCGTACACGGGCTTGAAGGCGGCGTCACCGATGACCGCGTTCCAGCCGGACAGCGGCCGGGACATCCCGACGACAATCTCCGTCTTGTCCTTCTTGCCCGAGCAGCCGAACAGGGTGGTCATGGTTGCCAGCAGGACCAGGCACAGGAAGAGAGGTACTACATACTTTGCCGTGATGCGTCGCATTGCTACCTCCTTGCATTTGCTGGGATGTCGGGGAACAGTGGTTCATGTTCCGGGCATACCGATCACCTCCCGACGAGCTTCGACCGGGCGTTTCGGCGTTACCTGAAATGTAGCACGCGTTATAGCCCATTTCAATACAAAATTATCTATGGATACATAGAATTCTTTGCATTTTGAAGCTAAACCGGTTCAGTCATACGGAACAATCCGGAGAGTGCGCCAGCCAAAAGGCCGACAAAATCCGTTTGACATTTGCGGGCGCGTCATTCTAGACTTGGCCGACGGCCGGACCGGCCGCCGGGAGTAGGAACGATGAGCAGCGAAGTCATCAAGCGGTCTATCTGCACCTTCTGCGCCGGCAACTGCGGCGTCCTCGTCCACGTGCGGGACGGGAAGATCGTCAGGATCGAGGGCAACAAGGAGCACCCCATCAGCCGGGGCTTCGTCTGCCAGCGCATCGCCCACGCCGCCGACTGGCTCTATCACCCGGACCAGCTCCAGTACCCGCTCAAGCGGGCCGGGGCGCGCGGCGAGGCCAAGTGGCAGCGCATCACCTGGGAGCAGGCCCTCGACGAGATAGCCGCCAAACTGGCGGAGCTCAAGGAGAAATACGGCCCGGAGACGCTCGCCTGCACCGAGGGCACCGTCCGCGGCGCCCTCTTCTGGCTGCGCTCGCGGTTCTGCAACCTGTTCGGCAACCCGCACAACACCTTCCACCCCGGCGTGACCTGCGCCCTCAACCGCTACTCCATCGGGCAGGCTATCGCCGGGTGGCGCGTCTGCGACAAGGCAATGACGCCCAAGAAGACCGGCATTGATAACACCAACTGCATCGTCATCTGGGGCAACGATACCACCAACTCCATCCAGC
>CAZOMF010000239.1:0-3026 GCA_964580635.1 uncultured Dehalococcoidaceae bacterium | reverse complement strand
CGGCCACCTATCAGACGATGGCGGCTGCCGGCAAGACCACCTACTCCAGCACCTGCGCGGTGTGCCACGGCGCCAACGGCGGTGGTACGGATATCTGTCCGGTGGTGATGTGGGGCTCGGGCTCGAACTTGGGCTCCTACAGCGGGGCGACCCTGTTCTCCGACGCTCAGGGGATGCTGACCTACATGACGCAGAAGATGCCGCTGACCGCGCCGGGCAGCCTCACCAGCCAGCAATATAACGAGCTGCTGGCCTATATCCTGACCCAGGCGAATATCGTGTCCCCGTCGACGACCTTCGACGCGAACAACCTGAGCAGTATCTCGATCCCGTAAGCCCGTCCCGACCGGGTCATCCGCGATCACAGGGAGAAGAGGAAGGAAACGTAAATGAAGGGTTTGCGCATAAAGCCGGGAACGGTGTTAACACTGATAGCCGTGGCTATCATCTGTGTGTCGGCGGTTGCATCGGCCTGCAGTTCCGCCGCTTCGACGACGACCACGACGAGCAGCACCGCGCCCACGACGACTACCACGACCGGCACGCCCACGACGACTGCAACGACCTCTTCTCCCTCCACCACCACGACCATGACAACGACGACGACCACCGCCCCGACGACGACTACGACCACTTCCACCACGACAACGACGACTTCTCCCACGACGAGCACCGCCACGACGACTACTTCCGCCACGCCGACGACGACCACATCCGCGGAGACTTTCCAGACGATGGCCAGCGCCGGTCAGTCCGTTTACACGAGCTCCTGTCTGGTATGTCACGGGAAAAACGGGGGCGGTTCCCAGGTGTGTCCGGTAACGATATGGGGTCCCGGCGAGGAGTTGGGGATGTACAACGGGTTGACCCTGTTCACCGACGCGCAAGGGATGCTGACCTACATATCGGAAAAAATGCCGCTGACCGCGCCGGGCAGCCTTACCGGCCGGCAGTATGACGAGGTGCTGGCGTACATACTGACCAAAGCCGGGAAAGTGTCGCCCTCCACCGTCTTCGATGCGAATAACCTGGGCAGCATCTCGGTCCCCTAGTTTGCGGCAACCAGATACGATAAATGTGCAACCGAGGCAGAACGGATCGGGATAAAAAGGGCCCGGCAAGATCGATCATGGCAGCTTTGCTAGCCATGGTGTTAATCGTGATAGCCCTGCCGGCGTGCGGTTCATCGGCTTCCGCACCGGCAGGGCAAACCTTTAAGACGCTGGCCGATGCCGGTGCACAGGTTTACTCGGATGCGTGTGGGGTGTGCCACGGAAATAATGGCCAGCCCGCGGATAAATATACGGTGCTTCTGTGGTCCGAGGGTTCCACGCTGGGGTCGTACCATGGCATTACTTTTTTCACGGACGCCCGGGGAATGCTCGACTATATGACGAAAGAAATGCCGTTGCAGACACCCGGAAGCCTTACCGACCGGCAGTATACCGAGCTGTTAGCCTATATTTTGGTCCAGGCGGATATAGTCTCGCCCTCGACCGCCTTCGACGCGAATAACCTGAGCAGCATCTCGATCCCGTAGCTCGTGACCGGGAAAGCCTGGCTCTATAATCGAAAATAAATGCGTATCACTGTTACCGGGGGTTCGGCGCACATCGGCGCTAACCTCGTCAGATCGCTCCTGAAGAACGGCCATTCCCTCCGCTGCCTCGTGCATGTACACACGCGGGGGCTCGATGGACTGGACGTGGAGAGGACATCCGGAGACCTGCTGGATGTCGATTCCCTGTACCGCGCCTTCGACGGGGCGGAAATCGTCTACCACCTGGCGGCACGGACGTCTTTGGTCGGGCGGGACGTTCCGGAGATGGAGGCGGTCAACGTTGCCGGCACCCGGAACGTGGTGGAGGCGTGCCTGCGCACCGGCGTGAAGCGGCTGGTGCACTTCGGCTCCGTTCACTGCCTGGAGCAGCGGCCGTTCGGCGAGACGATGGACGAGGACCGTCCCCTGGCACTGTCCGCCGCGGCGCCGGCCTACGACCGGTCCAAGGCGCGCGGCATCCTGGAAGTACGGAAGGGGCTGGACCGCGGGCTGGACGCCGTCATCGTCCTGCCGACCGGGGTGCTGGGCCCGCACGATTACGAGCCGTCGTATTTCGGCCGGGTCATTGTCAAACTGGCCGGGGGGAAACTGCCGGCTTTGACCTCCGGGGGCTTCGACTGGGTGGATGTCAGGGACGTGGTCGCCGGTACGCTGTCAGCGGCGGAAAAGGCCCCGGCCGGACGGATGTACCTGCTGTCCGGCGACTGGGAAAGCGTCACCGGGATAGCACGCGCGGTCGGCGAACTTACTGGCAGCAGGGTGCCGCCCCGGGTACCGCTCGGACTGGCCGCCGTATTCGCCCCGCTGCTGGAAAGCTGGGGTCGCGTCACCGGTACCAGCCCCCTCTACACCCGCATGTCGCTGGGGGCGCTGCGCAGCAACCGGCACGTCAGTCACGGGCGGGCGACCCGCGAGCTCGGCTACCAGCCGAGGCCTTTCCGAGATACCCTGGCGGACACGATCGCTTGGTTCAAAGATAACGCCGAGGCCCCGGATTCATAGGAAAAATCCCTTTAATAGAGAGGCCTGGTGAAACTGGTACGCCGGATGCCTCAGTCGCCAACCCCGAAATTGAGAGCATTTTTGAATTCAATTTGATTCCTGCTATTCCCTTTGGGAGGCAGGATCATTGTGAACGTTAGCCGGCTTCTTCTCCCCCTGAGACCCTCATTTCTCACCTCTGGGACCGCCTTGGGCTGAGTGAACGGCGGGCCTGCCTGCTGGTCGATATCTCGTCGTCGGTGCTGCGCTACCAGCCGAAGCCGAACGACGATGATGCTGTGCGTAGAAGACTCAGGGAACTGGCCGAGCAGCGGAAGCGCTTCGGGAGTCCCCGGCTGCACATCCTGCTCAAGAGGGAGGGCCTGGTGATCAATCACAAAAGGACGGAGCGGCTCTATCATGAAGAGGGACTGGCGCTGCGGAAGAAGCGGCGGCGGAAAGGTGCCGCCGGCGCCAGGGTGGT
>CAZOMF010000238.1:0-3071 GCA_964580635.1 uncultured Dehalococcoidaceae bacterium | reverse complement strand
ATGACATTCATAACATTTGGTTCCTTTTTACGGCACCCTAATAGTACTGCGCGCCCGAAGTACGCACAATGAGAATTTAGTACTGCTTTACCTCTGCCGTAGTCCTGCTTGACCCCCTCTCCCGCCAGCCCCTACAATAGAGGTAACCATGTTCGAAGCACTGACGGAAAAACTCAACGGCGTCTTTCGCCTCCTCGGCAACCGGGGCCGCCTCACTGAGAAAGATATCGACGAAGCCATGCGGCAGGTGCGGCTCGCCCTGCTGGAAGCGGACGTCAACTTCAAGGTCGTCAAGGAGTTCATCGGGAGGGTCAAGGAGCGCTCCCTCGGCAAGGACGTCATGGAGAGCCTCAGCCCGGCCCAGCAGGTCATCAAGATCGTCAACGAGGAGCTCATCGCCATCCTCGGCGACGAGAAGAGCGCCCGCCTCGTGTCCGCCTCGCAGCCGCCGGCCGTGCTCATGATGGTCGGCCTCCAGGGCAGCGGCAAAACGACCACCTCCGCCAAGCTGGCCCTCCACCTCAAGCACAACGGCCAGAAACCGCTCCTCGTGGCCGCGGACAACCGCCGTCCCGCCGCCATCGAGCAGCTCGCGGCCCTCGGCAAACAGCTCGACGTGCCCGTCTACCGGGAAGACCCGAAGAACAGGGCGTGGGATATCGCCAGGCACTCCCTCGATGAGGCCCGCCGCATCGCCGCCACCCACGTCATCGTGGATACCGCCGGCCGGCTCCAGATCGATGAAGAGCTGATGGATGAGCTGGAGAAGGTCAGGAAGGTGCTCAAGCCCCACGAGGTGCTCCTCGTCGTGGACGCCATGACCGGCCAGGAGGCCGTCAACGTGGCCACGGAGTTCCACCAGCGGGTGGACGTCACCGGCCTCATCATGACCAAGATGGACGGCGATGCCCGCGGCGGCGCGGCCCTCTCCATCCGCTGGGTCAGCGGCGTGCCGGTCAAGTTCATCGGCATCGGCGAGAAGGCGGACGCGCTGGAGCCCTTCTACCCGGACCGGCTCGCCTCCCGCATCCTCGGCATGGGCGACATGCTCAGCTTCATCGAGAAGGCCGAGAAGATCGTCGACGAGAAGAAGGCCCTCGAGCTCCAGCAGAAGCTGAAAAAGTCCCGGTTCGACTTGGAGGACTTCCTCGACCAGCTCAAGGCCATCAAGAAGATGGGGCCCATCGGCCAGCTCGCCGAGATGCTGCCCGGCATGGGCAAGCTCGCCAATCGCCTCCCGGACGGCGCCCAGGAAGCCCATATGCAGAAGGTGGAGGCCATCGTCCTCTCCATGACGCGGGAGGAGCGCCAGAACCCTTCCATTATCGGCGGCAGCCGGCGCAAGCGCATCGCCGCCGGCAGCGGCACCCGGACCTCGGACGTCAACCAGCTCCTCAACCAGTTCCAGCAGATGCAGAAGCTCATGAAGATGAGCATGCGCGGCAAGCTCCCCAAAAACATCATGGGGATGTTCAAGTAGGCGATTTCTCCGCCAGCCCATTTCTATAGGCTGGTTTCGAGGCGTCCTCGGGCTTCAATTCATTCACTTCTGGTAGCTTTCGGCACGGGAAATTTTTGCCCCGCCGTCGTTTTAGTACGCCGCCACCCGCGATGCAACCGCATCCCGCCATACCCCGTCCCGGTACGGAAGACCTCCGCCGATTTTCATTTTAAATTAACAATTCGCCGTTACAATCAAAATCAGGTAGGATATAAAGAGAGCTACCGAAAACACCCCGGCCGCATGGCCGGAAAAGAAGGAAAGGAACCATGAACATTCTCAAGAGCAAAGTTCTGCCGCTGGTCATCGTCGTCATCGTCGCCGTCGGCGCGTACCTGCTCGGCGGCGTCCTCATGAAGGCTCCGCAGCCGGGAGCCGCCAACGCCAACACCGGCACCACCGCGCTGGTCACCCCCGTCGTCCAGCTCCAGCAGGGCAGCCTCACGGACTTCTATAACCAGGTCAGCCAGTCCGTCGTCATGATCGAGGTCACCGACTCCAACGGGAACTTCTTCGGCGCCACCGGCGGCCAGGGCTCCGGCTTCCTCGTGGATAACCAGGGCGATATCATCACCAACAACCACGTCGTCGCCGCCGGCAACACCGTCCGCGTCGTCCTCAATGACGGCACCACCATCGATGCCACCATCGTCGGCACCGATCCCATCGACGACCTCGCCATGATCAAGGTCGACCCGTCCCAGATGCAGGGCGCCACGCCCCTCGTCCTCGGCGATTCCAGCACCGTCCAGCCCGGCGATACCGCCATCGCCATGGGCGCGCCCTTCGGCCTTAACGACTCCATTACCCAGGGCATCATCAGCGGCCTCGACCGCACCGTCGACGGCCAGAGCAGCAGCCTCACCGGCATGATCCAGACGGACGCCGCCATCAGCCCCGGCAACTCCGGCGGCCCGCTCTTCAACGCTTCCGGTGAAGTCATCGGCGTCAACACCGCCATCGAGGCTTCGAGCAGCGCCAATGACATCGGCTTCGCCATCCCCTCCAACGTGGTCAGCCGCGTCCTCGATACCCTCAAGGCCGGCCAGACGGTGGAACGCCCCTGGCTCGGTATCAGCGGCGTGGCCCTGTCACCGGACCTCGCCACCCATCTTAATCTCAGCGTGGACCAGGGCGTCTACGTGGTGAGCGTTATCTCCGGCGGCCCGTCCGATGCAGCCGGCCTCGTACCCGCCACCACCGACGCGAATGGCGATCCCTCCACCGGTGGCGATGTCATCACCGCCGTGGACGGCCAGGCCGTTACCAACGTGCCGCAGATATCCTCCTACCTGCGCACCAAGCACGTCGGCGATACGGTCACCCTCACCATCGTCCGCAACGGACAGACCCTGCCCGTCAAGGTGACGCTCGGCGCCTGGCCGGAAACCCTCACCAACGGCACCCAGCCCACCATCCCCACGCCGACCTTCCCGTTCCCCAACGGTAACGGTAACGGCGGTTCCCGGTAATCCACCAAGCCCCTTTCTCAACATCAAGGGGGGGGGCCGCCCCCGGCGGGGCGCCCCCGGGTTTTTTAACGCCCCGGGGTGTACACCCGGCGGCGGGC
>CAZOMF010000237.1:0-3073 GCA_964580635.1 uncultured Dehalococcoidaceae bacterium | reverse complement strand
ACTATTCAAAACATCAGCGATTTCGCCGCTGGTCATGAGAATGAAAATATCCTGAGACCTGAGAATGTGCTGAAGACCCCCGGTAAAGATAAAAAGTAAGGAGACCGTCATGAACGCATCCTGCTATTACCTGCTGCCTTTTCTGCCGCAAGTTTTAGAAAGTCTCGTCGAACTGGCCCTTGATTTTCGCCGGTCCTGGAATCACGCCGCTGCGCCGCGTATTCCAACATGGAATTTATGTTGAGCGAAGCTTTGCCCATCTACCCGGGTGGGCTTGGTAACGGGCCTGGCTATCAGATCAAAGCTGCTCGCGATAAGGGGAGCATAGCACTATGATAAATTCAGAGATCACAGTTGCTGAATACCTGCTTACGCGGCTGAAAGAAATCGGGGTGGATCACCTCTTTGGCGTGCCGGGAGATTTTGTCCTGAGTTTCTTCAACCAAGTACTGAAGAGCGACCTGAAGTATGTGGGCACATGTAATGAGCTCAATGCTGCCTATGCCGCCGACGGCTACGCACGAATTCGAGGCATAGGCGCATTTTCCTCAACCTACGGCGTCGGGGAACTGAGCGCCATTAACGGCGTGGCGGGCGCATTCGCCGAAAGAGTGCCGGTGGTTGTGATTACTGGATCTCCTGCAACGAACTATTTCCGCACAAAGCCGCTCTTGCATCACACGTTGGGTGATTATCAAATACCTTTGAGAATGTATGAGAAAATAACCGTCGCCTCGACCCAGCTTGTTTCCGGCGAAACGGCTCCGCTCGAGATCGACCGAGTGTTGTCGGCGTGCCTTGCTCATCAACAACCGGTTTACCTCAGTCTTCCCTCGGATGTGGTGATGATGAAATGTGATCGGCCGAATGCTTTCCTTTTCCCAACACCCGCCCGGAGTGACCAGGGTACGCTCGGTGAGGCAGTCACGGAAACGCTTGGAATGCTGAACCGGGCGGGTAGACCGATTGTACTCGGCGGCGTGGAGTTGATACGCTTCAAACTACAAAAGGAATTTGCCAGGTTTCTGGACAAAACCGGCTTCCCGTATGTCACCATGATGTTGGGTAAAACCGTCCTTTCAGAGCGCCACCCGCAATTCATTGGTCTCTTTGAGGGTGATCGGAGTCGCGACTACGTGAGGGATCGAGTCGAGTCCGCTGACTGCATTCTGCAACTTGGGGACTTGATGACCGATATTAACACGGGCGGCTTCACAACGAACCTCGACGATGCAAAGACTATCAGCGCCAACATCCGAACCGTGAAGATCAAACACCATTACTACGAAAACGTCTATCTCCAGGATTTTATTCTCGAGCTGACGGAGAAACTTACCCGACGAGATCCCGCGACTCTGGAAATCCAACCTGCCGTCGGTGGCTGTGTACACCGGTATACGGAGCACTATCTGCCTGACAGGCCGAAACTGCTTACCATCAAGCGTTTCTTCGACCGCATCAGTCATTTTATCAAAAACAATTCTATAGTCATCGCGGAAACAGGCGTGTCCATCTTCAGCGCCGCGGAGATGCTCATGCCGGAAGGAGCGACCTTCGTCGGACAGGCCTATTACGGATCGATCGGCTATACGGTCGGGGCAACCTTGGGAGCCGGTATGGCAGCGGAAGACCGCCGTATCGTGCTGTTTATTGGGGATGGGTCCTTTCAGGTGACGGGCCAGGACCTCTCCACGATGATCCGCTACCATCTCAAGCCCGTCATCTTTCTCATGAATAATGACGGGTATACCATTGAGCGGGCGATCTGCGATCGCCCCTACAACGATATCCAACCCTGGCACTATCACAAGGTGGTAGCAGTATTCGGAGAAGGGCTGAGTTTCGATGTACGCACGGAAGGGGAGCTTGAAGATGCGCTCGATAAAGCCGCCACGGCGAACAGCCTCGTATTTATCGAGGTTCACACCGGGCGATTAGACTATCCCGAGGCCCTTCGCAGTGCGGGTCGATCGATGGCAAAATCCAATCAACTTGATTAAGGTGACCATCAGAAACGCGAGGGCAATCGGATGAGTCTTGAGGGAGAAAACATGAGCGAGCAGATACCCGTCAGCCAGCCAATCTACAGTCTTTTCCCGACGGAAATCGAGGGGGTCGATTCCCTGGCCGAGCTTGCGCTGGATCTTCGTTGGTCATGGAATCACGCCGCTGACAATGTATGGCGGCAGTTGGACCCTGTGTTGTGGGAACTGACACATCACCCAACTGTCGTCCTGCAAACGGTTTCGCGGGATAAACTCAAGAGCGCATTAGCTGATCCCGGCTTCCGCAAGAGCATCAATGATCTTGTCCTGGCGAAGCGGCATGCCGGGGAATCGGACGCCTGGTTTCAGCAGAGCCAACCGCAGTCTCCCCTGAATCGTGTCGCGTATTTCAGCATGGAATTCATGTTGAGCGAAGCTCTCCCGATATATTCAGGAGGACTCGGCAACGTGGCCGGCGATCAGCTCAAGGCGGCCAGCGACCTGGGCGTGCCGGTGGTCGGAGTGGGCCTGCTCTATCAACAAGGCTATTTTCGCCAGGTGATCGGCGAGGACGGCGCACAACAGGCTCTCTTCCCCTACAACGATCCGGGACAACTGCCGGTGACGCCTTTGCGCCGGCCGAACGGAGAGTGGCTACGGCTGAAGCTCGACCTTCCCGGTTACCCGATCTGGCTTTGTACCTGGCAGGTCCAGGTCGGTCGAGTCAAGCTTTACCTGTTGGACAGCAATGTGGCGGCGAACTTCCCACCGTACCGGGGGATTACGAGTGAGCTTTATGGGGGTAACCAGTACCAGCGCCTCATGCAAGAATTGGTACTTGGAATTGGCGGCTGGCGGCTGCTCTCCGCGCTCGGTATTGAGCCGGAAGTCTGCCACTTGAATGAAGGGCATGCGGCGCTCGCCGTATTGGAACGGGCGCGGAGTTTCATGATGAACACCGGGCAGTCATTCGAAGTTGCCCTGGCCGTGACCCGAGCGGGCAACCTTTTTACCACTCACACAGCGGTGGCCGCCGGCTTCGACCGTTTTTCCCCGGCCCTGGTCGAACAGTGTCTTGGCGGGTATGC
>CAZOMF010000236.1:0-3081 GCA_964580635.1 uncultured Dehalococcoidaceae bacterium | reverse complement strand
GCCTGAAAACTCGCGATTTCCAAAGCTGAACCGGGCCGCCCGGATGGTGACCGGGACAGTCCGCCCGCTCCGTAGCTAGCAAAAGGACATGTTTTGTAAAAACCGTTGATTTTGAAAATTTCCGCGCCGGTGTGAACGTCTGCCCAAAAACCGGAGGGAACGGTAACTCTCCTACCGTCTCTCCCCCACCCCGAACGCCCCCGGCCCCTTGATGAATTCCGGCGGGTAATGGAACCCCTTCCCGATGAGCGCCGCCATCTGCTTCCCCAGGTCGCGGGCGTCACCCATCAGGCCCGGCATCTCCCCGGTCGCCTGCGGGTCCCGGGCGTAGGCGCAGACGAAGTTCGCCGGCAGCATCCGCTTCTGGATGATGAACCAGGAAAAGTCCTTGAGCGCGTCCACCAGCCCCAGGCTCCCCGCCACCGCCACCACCCCCGCCGCCTTGTTCGCCAGCGTCTTCTCGGCGTGGTTCATGGCGATGGACCGGTCGATGATAGCCTTCATCTGCGAGGTCATCCCCCAGAAATAGATGGGCGTCCCGAAGACGATGCCGTCCGCCTCCCCCATGAGGCCGTAGAGCGGCGCCAGGTCGTCCTTGATGTGGCACGTCCCCGTCTTCACGCAGGCCCAGCAGCCGTCGCAGCCCCTGACGTCCTTCCCGGCCACGGAGAACAGCTCCGTCTCGGCGCCGGCCTCCTTCGCCCCTTCGAGCACGGTGTTCAGCAGCAGCGCCGTGTTGCCGTTCTTCCTCGGGCTGCCGGATATGGCGAGTACTTTCATGCGTTCACTCCTCGTTAGCGATGCGGATTCTCACGATCGTCCCCGATACGATCGGGGATTCCCTCAGAATGACAGGACAATTCCTGTTATGTAAACAAATCCCCCGGCCCGCCTCGTACGGGACCCGTGGGTTTCCGCTAAAATGACGACTGTTTCCGTCGGTTCAGCGAGGCAGGCCGCGCAGTATCTTGAGCACGTCCCGGTTGCTCGGTATCTCCCACATCTGGCTGCCGAGGTAGGCGAACCGGACGATGCCGTCCCTGTCGAGCACGAAGAGCGCCGGCCGCTGTCCGAACGAGAGCAGCTCGGTCTTCACCTCGTACTGGTGGTACACATCGCCGGTCTCGTCGGCGAGGCACTTGAACGGGATGTGGTGCTTCCGGAAGTAGTCGCGGGCCGCTGCCTGCGTGTCCCGCACCAGCGTCAGGATATCCGCCCCCGCTTTCCGGAACTCGTCGTACTGGGCCGTCAACCGACGGAGGTGCCGGCGGCAGAACGGTCACATGAAGCCGCGCAGGAAGACGAGCACCAAAGACGCGCCGCGGTAGCTCGATAGCGAGACCTCTTCCCCGGTGTTGGCCGTCAGCGTGAAATCGGGCGCCTCGCTCCCCACCGGGATCAGCTTGCTTTCAACCGGCATGGTTCTCTCCTCGGCGGAACCCGCGGCCGGGCGGGCCGTCCGTTTCGATTATACCGCTTCTTTCAGCATCCCGGCGACGTCCCGCGCCCAGCCGGTGATCATGTCCCAGTCGCGGAAGTCGGCGGCGTCCGACCCGACGCGCTTGAGGATCCATTTCTCCCAGCTGCTGAAATTCTCCGGCGAGGTGTTGCCGTGGAAGGCGGCTACCTCCTTCGGCTGTATCTTGTCGATCGTGGCCTGGAGACCGGTCGGATACAGCTTCCCCTTGAGCAGCTCCTTGGGGTCGCCCTTGCCGGTGGGGCCGCTCATGAAGAGCCAGGTGGGGCGGTCGGCCAGCTCGGCGGCCCGCTGCTTGAGGAACTTGACCGCCTCGCCGCGCCAGCGTCCGTAATAGGAAGCGCTGCCCAGGACGACGGCCCGGAACGGCGCCAGGGCGTGGACCTGCTTGACCGGCATCACCTCCACCGGCAGCCCCTCGTCCCGGAGCGTCGCGCCGATGCGCTCGGCGATCTCCTTCGTCGCGCCGTGCTTGGTGGCGTAGGTAACCAGAATCGATTGTTCCATGGTTCCCTCCCGACTTTGTTATTCACCCGGTTCAGCGGTGGTCTTTGATTTTCGTCCTCAGCAGCCTTTCGAACTTCTCCGTTTCCTGTTGCGAAAGGCCGGTTCCGGGAATGAAATGGGCCGTCCGGCCAGACGCCATCAATATATAGAAACGGCCGATTTTCTTCCAGTCATGGTAGAGGTCCCAGCTCACCGTCCCTTTCGACAGCGCCGAATCCACTGTAATCTCTTCATCGGTAAACATCAACCTGGCCGGCAGGAACACGTTCTGATTGCGCTTATCGAAGACGAGCTTGAGCCCCGCCAGCGCGGGGTAGGCGACGATGAAAAGGAAGATGAAGAGAAAGAGGACGGGATACGCGTCCAGCACGATGCCGGTGACGAGCAGCGCGGCGGCCGCCAGGACCAGCACGATAAGATACCATTTCCGCAGCGTCAGCAGCATGAGCAGCCGGAAATATTCCGCCCGGGAAACCACCCGGTCTATGACGATCGCTTCGGATGCAGCCATCCCGCTCCACCCTCTCAGGTTTCGAGCTTCTTTTTCAGCTCGTAGAGCTTGTTGAGCGCTTCCAGGGGCGTCATGCCGTTTATGTCCAGCTTCTTCATCTCCTCGTCCACCGGCGAGGCGGCCGGGAAGAGCGGCATCTGGGCCGTCTGCTCGCGCACGCGGCCCCCGTCTTTCGGCTTGCGGCCGTTCTGCTCCAGGTCCGCCAGCACTTCCTCGGCGCGGCGCAGCACGGCGTGGGGCAGTCCGGCCAGCTGGGCCACGTGGATGCCGTAGCTGCGGTCCACGCCGCCGGGCACGATCTTGTGGAGGAAGACGACCCGCCCGTTCTCCTCGATGACGCTCACGTTGCAGTTCTTCACCCGCGGCAGGTAGTCCGCCAGCGCCGTCATCTCATGGTAGTGCGTGGCGAAGATGGTGCGCGCGCCGAGCGTCCGCTCGTTGTGGATGAACTCCGCCACCGCCCGGGCGATGGAAAGGCCGTCGTAGGTGCTGGTGCCGCGGCCTATCTCGTCGAGGATGAGCAGCGAGCGCGGCGTGGCGTTGTTGAGGATGTTGGCCGTCTCCACCATCTCCACCATGAAGGTGG
>CAZOMF010000235.1:0-3118 GCA_964580635.1 uncultured Dehalococcoidaceae bacterium | reverse complement strand
CCCGGTACCTTCGCGTCATTCTGAGGGAGCACGACCGTGAGAATCTCCGTTTTCGGAAAACGTCTTTTCCGAATTGGTTTGACACCCTCCCGGGGGGATGGTACATTTAGTGGAAAATCACCCCCGCGGCGCTCCGTTCGCCGCTTCCGGACAGCAACCTATGAACGTCGGCGTCGCCCAGGTCAGCCTCCGCCTCCCGGAGAACCTCTCCCTCAAGGGAAAACGGCAGGTGCTCAAGTCCATCATCTCCCGCGTGCGCAATAAATTCGACGTCGCCATCGCCGAGGTGGACGATAACGACGACTGGCAGCTCATGACCATCGGCATCAGCGCCGTCAGCAACGACCGCCGCTTCACCAACTCCGTCCTCTCCAACGTGGTGGAGTTCATCGAAAAGGCGCGCTTCGAGGCCGAGATGCTCGATTACGAAATCGAAATCATTGACGTGTAAGGAGCCGGCATGGAGATCCAGGCCTTTCTCAACTACCTCCGCTCCCAGCCCGGCTACCAGCACCAGATAGAGCACATCGAGCATATCAACCCCCGCCGCGCCGAATACGCCGACCTGGCGAGTCCCCTCGATATCCGGCTGGAAAACGCCCTCCGGGACGCCGGCCTCTGGCCGCTCTACGCCCATCAGGTGCAGGCCGTCGACCACGCCCGCGCCGGTCGCAACGTCATCATCGCCACCTCGTCAGCCTCCGGCAAGACCCTCTGCTACAACATCGCCGTCATGCAGGCTATCATCGACGACCCCGCCACCCGGGCCATCTACCTCTTCCCCACCAAGGCCCTCGCCCAGGACCAGCTCCGCAAGCTCCACGAGCTCTTCTCCCCCGGCCTGCTGCCTCCGGCCACTATGGCCACCTTCGACGGCGATACCCCGCGCGCGGAGCGCGGCGATGTCCGCCGCTATGGCCGTATCATCCTCACCAACCCGGACATGCTCCACGTCGGCATCATGCCCAACCACCAGTCGTGGGCCGCTTTGCTGCGTCACCTGAAGTACGTCGTCGTTGACGAGGCCCACTTCTACCGCGGCGTCTTCGGCTCCCACGTGGGTTCCGTCCTGCGCCGCCTGCGCCGTCTCTGCAAACTCTACGGCTCGGACCCCCAGTTCGTGCTCTGCTCCGCCACCGTCGCCAATCCCGGCGAGCACGCCCTCGGCCTCACCGGCCTCCCTTGCGAGGTCGTGGACCGGGACGCTTCACCGCGCGGCTGGAAGGACTTCGTCTTCTGGAACCCGCCTCTCATGGACGAGAAGAAGACCGCCCGCCGCTCGCCCCACTGGGAGTCCACCAACCTCTTCTCGGCGCTGGTCGGGCAGGGGACGCGGACGCTGACCTTCACCCGCACCCGCCGCCTCACCGAGCTCATCTATATCTATACCCGCGACCGTCTCAAGGAGGAGTACAGCTACGAGGTCTCCAAACTGGTGATGCCGTATCGCGGCGGCTACATGCCGGAAGACCGTCGCAAGATAGAGCGGGACCTGTTCGGCGGGGAGCTGCTCGGCGTGGTGGCGACCAACGCGCTGGAGCTCGGCATCGATTCCGGCGGCCTGGAGGCCACGGTGCTGGACGGCTACCCCGGCTCCATTTCCTCCACCTGGCAGCAGGCGGGCCGCTCCGGCCGCTCCCAGGGCGAATCGCTCTCCTTCCTCGTCGCCTGGGACAACCCGCTCGACCAGTATTTCATGCGCCACCCGTCCGACTTCTTCCAGAAAGGCTTCGAGTACGTCCTCGTCAATCCCGGCAATCCCTACATCCTGCGGGAGCACCTCCTTTGTGCCGCCTGGGAGAAGCCGCTTGATGCCGCTGACAGGACCTTCTTCGGGGATAACTACGAGGAGGAACGGACCAATTTGGTGAAGGAGGGCAGCCTCCGCGAGCGGCGCGGCCGCTGGTACCTGGCCCCGTCCATCTCCTACCCGGCCCAGAAGGTCAACATCCGTTCGTCCTCCGGGGAGGACTACACCGTGGTGGACGTCTCGACCGGCCAGGTGATGGAGACCGTCGAGGCCTCGGTCGCCTTCTTCCAGATACACCCCGGGGCCATCTACCTGCACCAGGGGGACGCCTACCTCATCGGCCGGCTGGACCTCGCCAACAAGCTCGCCTACGCGGAGCCGTCCGGCGGGCAGTACTATACCGAGACGAAGGAGATCCACGACCTCCGCATCCTCAACGAGAAGGACGCCAAGCAGGTCGGCCCGGCCGAGGTCTGCGTGGGCGAGGTCCACGTCACCATCGATGTCGTCGGCTTCAAGAAGTACCGCCAGTTCTCCGAGGAGGTCATCGGGGAGGAGCCGCTCGACCTGCCCCGCATCGAGTTCTCCACCGTCGCCCTCTGGTTCGACGTCCCGCCCGCCGCCGCCGCGCAGATAGCGGACGCCGGGCTGGACTTCGCCGGGGGCATCCATGCCGTCGAGCACGCCGCCATCGGCATCCTGCCGCTCTTCGCCCTCTGCGACCGCAACGACATCGGCGGGGTGAGCACACCGCTCCACCCGGACACAGGCCGGTCCGGCATCTTCATCTATGATGCCTACCCGGGCGGCATCGGCATCGCCGAGAAGGGCTACGAGATGATAGGCGACCTCTGGGAGGCGACCCTCAACGTGATCACCGAGTGCCCCTGCGAGGGCGGCTGCCCGAGCTGCATCCAGAGCCCCAAGTGCGGCAACAATAACAAGCCGCTCGATAAGGCCGCCGCGGTGATCATCCTGAAGGAACTGCTCAAAGGATAATCTCGCCCTCTTTCCGCCCTTTGTCATTGCGAGCACAGCGAAGCAATCCGTTTAACCGGTTCCCCTCCGTGTCTTCCCGTGCTACAATAAAACGCCGCACCCCGGTGGCGGGGCGCCTTTGACCCTTGCCCTTTGACGTTTGAGTTTACGTTGTACCGGAGGTATCCCATGTGCTGTCTGGTAGCGCTGGCGAGTATGATCGGTCCCCGGCTGGGGATGCTGGTGTGGTGGCTCCTCGACATGCACCGCTGGGCGCGGGCCTTCGATTCGGTCGCCTGGCCGATACTGGGGGTCATCTTCGCGCCGTGGACGACGCTCGCCTGGGTGGTCGTCTACACGGGCGGCGTGCACGGGATAGAGTGGCTGCTG
>CAZOMF010000234.1:0-3121 GCA_964580635.1 uncultured Dehalococcoidaceae bacterium | reverse complement strand
AAGGGCCAGGTGCTGGAGATCGTCGCCGACGACAAGGGCATCAAGCAGGACATGCCGGCCTGGGCCAAGACCACCGGCAACGAGTTCCTCGGTGAGGAAGAAGAGGGTGACGAGATAAAGGTCTACGTCCGCAAGACCGTGGACTAGCTACACGTTTTCATAGCTGACGAGCGCTTCGTAGTCTATCATGCCGCTCTCCGCGGCGTTCTCCACGGCGATGCCGCTTTCCACGGCCGCCGCCACCGGGTTCAGGCCCCCCAGCTGTATCACCCCGATACGGTTCAGCGCCACCGGCACCTGCGCCAGCGGTTCGCTCGTGCCGCCGAGGGCGTAGACCCCGCTGATGCCGGCTTCCTTCAGCTTCTCCAGGATGTCCGCCACCGGCTCGCGGGCCGGGGCGGGGATGGTGCGGAACGCCCCCAGTATCCGGCCGCTGCCGGTCCGGGCCGCTTCCGCCACGCCGGTCATGCGGGCCTGGATGAACTGCTCGGACGGGTCCGATGACGTCCCGGCGTACTCCGTGATGGCCACGAACCGCCGCGGCTGCTTTTTCCGCACCTCCAGTACCCCGCCGAAGCGGAACTCCGTCGGCACGCCGTGCTTGAGCAGGACGCCGTTGATGGTGGCGCCGCAGACCGTCGCCAGGCCGATTTTCCCCGCCGGCACCGCCGCCGGCCCGAGCTTCCGGCCCGCCTCCGCCACCGCCACCAGCCCGCTCACGCTCAAGCCAACCTCGAACGCCGGCCGCATGGCCGCGAGGGCCCTCTTGAAGTCCCTCTTGGCGAAGTAGGACGTGTTGATGGCCACCTGCCCGGTGCGGCGGGCGGGGTTGAAGGTCGTCAAATAGGCGAGCAACTCCAGCCGGTCCCGCACCACCCCGAGCTGCTGCGGCACGAGCGCGTCCTTGACCTCCTGCCGCCCCTCCGGGGTTATCATGCGGCCGTCCCGGCCGCCCGGCGTCGTGAAGCCCCGCGCGTCGGCGATTTTCAGGTGGTAGCGCACCGCCCGCTCGCTCAGGAAGACGCCCTCGTCCTCCAGCAGCCGCGCCAGCGTGATGGAGCCGAGCGGCTCCGATGACTCGGCCAGTATCTTCAGGATGGCGATGAGCTTGTTTTCAGCCTCCGCGCCGACGGGCTGGTCCAT
Organism: uncultured Dehalococcoidaceae bacterium; assembly: GCA_964580635.1. Taxonomy (GTDB): domain Bacteria; phylum Chloroflexota; class Dehalococcoidia; order Dehalococcoidales; family RBG-16-60-22; genus DAOUEG01. The sequence goes on along the minus strand of CAZOMF010000234.1, from coordinate 1,978 downwards.
AGAACTTCCTTGCGGGTTTCGCGTCCGTGTTAGTATACCACGCAGGGGAAATAACGGTAAACGGTTACCGGTTGCCCCATTGTTAAAGCGATGGAGCGGAGCGACCGAAGAATTCCGGGGCGGAGCGGGAAGTAACCCTCGGGCCGCAGGAGAGCCGGACGATATCGTTCACCACCGCGCAGGATAGCGAAGGTACCTACTCCGTTGATATCAACGGCTTGGAAACACAGTTCCGTGTCACGCCGCGTACCGGCGAAGCCTACCCGATGAGGTGGCCGTTCGCCGCCATCGTCGGCGGCCTGCTCGTTTTCGGGTTCGTTTTCTACATGGTCTTCGGAAGACGCAGGTGGGCCTGAGGCCCGGATCTGGAACAACTATTTACCGGTTATTTATATTTTCTTCCGCATCGTTTAGCTGCCGTTTATACCCGCCGTGTTACGGTTGGCCGAAGTCATCGACTGGGCCGACATACGATGCGTATACGACAGCTGCTTATCATTCTCTCCGCCATAGGCATGGCCGTTTTCCTGCTGCTCAATTTCACCTTGATCTGGCTGCACGGGCAGGTCAGCATATACGAGCCCAACGTACTGATACTGGTCTGCGAGACCGCCCTGCTGGTGGTCATTCTCGGCTTCGGTTTCTTCTCTCTCTACGAAAACCTGCGGGATGTGAAGCGGGAAGTCAAGAAATAAGCATGGTGCGGCGATATAAAAAGGAGCGGTCGGCTGGCCGTCCCGTTTGCTGCAGACGATCCGCCCTATTGTTCAGTCCCGATTGCTTGAGGGTCTTAGTCAGCGCGGAGAATACTCAATATCTCCGGTAAAGACTCTATCACGAAATCGGCCCTCACATCACTTGATTCCGGAGGCGGGACCTTTTGGGGATTATACCAGCACGCCAACATCCCGGCATTTTTTGAGCCTGCCACATCGAGTTCGTATGAGTCACCGATGTAGAGACATTCGGAAGGGGAAACACCGAGCAGACCAGCCGTGTGCCGAAATACCTCAGGGTCGGGTTTTTGAATGCCGAATTCTTCTCCAAAAATTATGCAGTCAAAGGAATTTATCAAGCCAATGGCTTCGAGTTTCGGGCCTTGCACAACTGAAAAACTGCCTGTTATGAGCGCGGTTCGAAACCGCTTACGTATCGCTTCAACGGTGGCGACGGCACCCGGTGCCGGCACATGAATTTTGCTGCGATCACGGTTATACAGTCCGGAAACAGCGTCCGCATGACGTTCATCGATTCCCATCGAACGGAGAAAACACCTGGAAAGCTCGTCCCTGGTCCACGGTGAACCAGCTCCATACTCCTCCTCCGCGATACGGTCGGTCTCCACATACGCTGAAACGACGGCTTCAATCTCACGACCGACGAAGACGCGCGGGAGATGCCGATATAAGTGCCTGGCGAATTCAATCAGGACGGCATTCCTGTCATATAATGTGTCGTCCAGGTCAAAGATCACAGCTTTCACACTGTTTATTGCCATCGGACAACCCGACGCGTCCTTATTCTCCTTCCCGGATCAGGCGAAAAACATGATAGCATGACGAGATGATGTTAACAATTCGCTAGAGTATGACATGGAACAGGGAGCGGGATGCTCTTCCTGTGAGGCGCAGGTGTGGACGATTCCATTATTTCTCCGCCCTTTACCACCATTTGGAATAGTAGAATACTATCCATGAAAAAGCAAGACGCTCACGAACAGGACCAATCATGTCCCTTGTTAAAGAAAGAAGGGCGGCCGGTCGGTTGCCCCTCATGGGCCAAACGACAAGCCGCTCTGGTTCGACAAGCTCACCATGAGCGGCTTCAATAGAATCCCGGGACCGGCCTCAGTCCTTGCGGAACCGGTTGGTGATGGGCAGCCGCCGGTCGCGTCCGAAGGCCCGGGCCGTAATCTTGATGCCGGGCGGGGCCTGCCGCCGCTTGTACTCGCTGAGGTCCACCAGCCGCGCGATGCGCC
>CAZOMF010000233.1:0-3145 GCA_964580635.1 uncultured Dehalococcoidaceae bacterium | reverse complement strand
CCCCGCTTTCGTACCCCGTACCATGTCACCCGGGACGGACGTCCGCGGGCAACGCTTCGTAATCCGCCGAAAAGCGGTATACAATGAAAGGAGCGTTGCCCGATGGAGGTCGTTCCTTGAAAAAATACCCCGGCTTGCTGATACTGCTGCTGCTCATCGTGATGGCGGCGGGCGGGTGCACCCAGGCCACCACCGGTGGCTCGGGCGGCACCGTCTCGAACGGCTCCCTCGTCGTCTACGTGACCGACGCCCCGCCCTCGCATGACGTGACGTCCATCATCGTCACCGTGGCGAGCGTCAAGGTACACGCAGCCGGTACCGGCGAGAACACGACCGTTCCCTCCAGCGATAATGCCAGCGATAACGAGACTTTTCCCGCCATGACGACCGTGAACGGCTCCGGCAGCGGCGCCGGCGGCCAGTGGCTGGATATCCCGCTCAGCGGGAACGTCACCTTCGACCTGCTCCAGCTCCAGGGCGTGACGGCCTATCTCGGCGCCGCCAACCTGACGCCGGGCACCTACACCCAGATACGCCTGGAAATCTCCAGCGTGAAGGTCGGCCTCAACGGCGGCGAGCCGCAGGACGCCACCCTGCCGAGCGGCGTGCTCAAAGTGGTGCGGCCCTTCCAGATCGCCTCCGACATGTCCACGTCTCTGACGTTCGATTTCAACGCCGACAAGATGGTGACCGTCACCGGCAACGGGGGCATCATCGTCAAGCCGGTGGTGAAGGTGTCCGTCAGTCCGCCCGGACCCTCGGTATCAGGCCAGACGATGATACCGGCTAACCCGCCGACCCCGACCAATCCGTAGACGGCTCGGGCCTTATATCTCGCATATGGGAACGGCCCGCGGCTTTTCTCCGGTCAGTGCCCGCCTGTGCTATAATGAGCCCAGGACAATGGGGAACCAGCGTACCGCTATCCAGAACACCGGGGCCGGCAAACCGGCCAGCGGTTCCATAGCCCACGGGGCGGCCATCCTCGTCTGCCTGAGCCAGCGCGTCACCACCGTCTCCGAGATAGCGCGCCAGACCGGCCTGGGCAAGTCCACCGTCCACCGGGTGCTCAAGCTGCTGGAGGACGCGGACCTCGTCATGCAGGACCCGGTCAACCGGAACTACTACCTGGGGCCGCTCGTGGCGCGGCTCAACGCGGACCCGCGGACGAGCCACGAGCACCTCATCATCCTGGCCCTCCAGGAGATGCAGCGGCTCTCCCGCGTCTCCGATGAAACGGTGACGCTCGATATCCTGGTGGGGCGGCAGATGATATCGCTCTTCGAGCTGCCCTCCCGGCATGACCTCAAGGTAACCGCGCCCTATTCCTCCGGTGGCGCCCTCCATGCCGGGGCCTCCCGAAAGGCGCTGCTCTCCCTGCTTCCCGACAAACAGCTCCAGACGGTGGTCGGCAGTATCCACTTCGATGCCGTGACCGACCGTACCGTGACCAGCCGCGAGGTGCTGCTCGCCCAGATAAAGGATATCCGGAAACAGGGCTACGCGGTAAGCTACGGCGAGTGGAACGCCGGCGTTATCTGCGTCTCCGTGCCGCTGCACCCGTACCTCTTCCCGGTGGCCATGAGCGTCATCGGGCCGGAGATACGCCTCGAGCCGAACCTGAAAAACCTCATCGAAGAGGCGCGGCTCTCCGCCACGCGCATCTCCGCCAAGCTGCGGGAGTACGCTGCCCGGTCCTGACTGCTGCAACGGAGCGATCTCCCCCGGGGACGAAATTCCTTTTTCCCGACAGATTATACGTCCATCCTGCCCCAGCCGCGAACGGGGTAAGCGACTTCATATCAACTATTTGAACGCAGTAGCCCGTTACTGCTACTCCTTGCCCAATCCTGCCGAACAGGAATGCGACCGCCCGTCTCCTTATCATCGAATGAAACCTTGACAACTGTGCTATACTACCGGTATGACAACCGGATATCTTAGTTCCACTATTCGGAATTTCAGCCAACGACGAAGAGGTAATCGTTCGTGACCCTGCCGCCGACCGCCGTCATACCCGGGGACGACCGCCCCGCCGTCGGTTCCATCGCCCACGCGCGGCCGGTGCTCATCGCGCTGAGCCGGGGCATCCCTACCGTCAATGGCGTTACCCGGGCCTGCGGGTTCAGCAAATCGACCGTCCACCGCGTCCTCAAGACGCTGGAAAAGCACGGACTCGTGGTGCAGGACCCGGTCAACCGGCACTACTATCTGGGGCCGCTGGTGCAGCAGCTCAACACGGACCCGGCCGCGCCGCACCGCAAGTTCATCAACGACGCCCGTGAGGAGATGCAGTCACTGGCCCGCCTCACCGAGGAGACGGTGGCGCTCGATATCCTGGTCGGGCTCCGCTACGTACCGCTCTTCGAGATACCGAGCGGTCACGACCTCAAGGTGACCATGGGGAGCAAGAAAATAGGGCCGGAGTTCTCTGATCTGTACGCCGGCGCCACCGTCAAGGTGCTGCTCTCGCAGCTGCCGAGGGAGGAGCTCAACTTCGTGCTGGAGAACATCACGCTGGCGCCGGAGACCTCCAGCACCGTGGTGGACCAGAACGTGCTGCGGGCGCAGCTCGAGGAGATACGCCGGGCGGGGGTCTGCATCACCCGGGGAGAGCGCATTCCCGGTACCGTGTGCATCGCCGCGCCGGTGCGCCACTACTTCCTGCCGGCGGTGATGAGCGTGGTGGGACCGGAGAACCGCGTGTACCAGCGCCTGCAGGCGAACGTCGAGCAGCTGAAAAAGCACGCCGTGCGTATCTCGAACCGCGTGAAGGACCTATGACCGTGCCGGGCAAGTCCGGCTTCAATGAGCCGTTTCACTTCCCGCACCGGATAGTGGTGTTGGAATAAACGGGACCCTTTCTTACCTCCGGGAGGGGATGGCGGGAGGCGCCGCCCCTCCCCCTCCAGGTACGCGGCTTTCAATGGGGTTCAGCGTGCGGCGGCGGCCCGCCGCCGCGTACGATGCTTTCACCTTATGTCCCCTGCTTCTCTCATTTGCCCCCTCCCCTCCTGAGATACTATAATTTAACGTACCGGACCATTTGCCCCCGCACCGTTTTCCGTACCCCCGCGTGCGGCGGGACGTTTCAGGAGGCCGACCCATGCTGAGCTGCTACCGCATCCTCGACCTGACGGACGAG
>CAZOMF010000232.1:0-3155 GCA_964580635.1 uncultured Dehalococcoidaceae bacterium | reverse complement strand
CCGAGCGGCACCCCGTCCTCGTAGTAGATGACCTTCTTCTGTTTCTTGCCGTGGTCCGGCGGCTGGTAAGTGGCGTAGGGTGCGCCGGGTATCTTGAAGTAGTCCCCGTACCGCAGCAGCCAGGCGTTGCGGCCCTCGCCGAAGCGGTGGTACAGCTCGATCAGCAGGTCGGCGTCCGATTCGGCGGCCGGGCGGAACTCGCCGGTCGCCTCCGGGAGGTGGAGCACCGCCAGGTCCCTCGGGTCGATGGTATAGTTCCTCATCCCGGACACGACCGCGTAGCCGTAGCGCTGGTAGATAGCCGTCCGCGAGGCGAAGAGCGCCGCGATGGACCGCTCTCCCTGCTCGTGGAGGCGGCGGAAGTGCTCGGTGATGATCTTCCGCAGGTGGCCGCGGCGGCGGTAGTACGGCAGCGTGCCCACCATCGTCACCCCGGCGAACGGCACCGCCGCGCCGTTGAGCAGCATGGTGAGCGGCCAAGAGCCGTAGCTCGTCGCCATGACGCCGTCCTCGAAGCCGCAGAGCGTCCAGTCCTCCGGCATCGGGACGTGCATCTGGTCGTCCCCGGCGAACACCGTCTGCACGATGCTGTTGAAGGCGTCCAGCTCGCCGGCACGGATAGGGCGTATCTCGAGACTCATGAAACAGCTCCTGAGAGTAGCGTTCCCGGCCGCCCGCCGGACTCGGGAGAGTCGCCGTCGCGGGCGTTCACCCTGCGATTGTAACACGTTTGCGGAAGGCTGCCAAGAGGTCCCCGGAACGGCCGGTTTTTACTTGTCTTGGTGAAACGGCTGTGCTATTATGCGGGAGAGGCGAGCAATGACCACCGAAAAAGACAAAGCGTTGGAACTGGCCATCGGCCAGATAGAGAAGCGGTTCGGCAAGGGCTCCATCATGAAGCTCGGCGAAAACGCCGGGCTGCCGGCCGTCGCCGCCATTCCAACGGGCTCGCTGGCTTTGGATTTGGCCCTGGGTATCGGAGGGATACCAAAAGGACGCATTACCGAGATATATGGACCAGAATCGTCCGGTAAGACTACCCTGGCACAGCACATAATTGCCGAAGCGCAGAAAAAAGGAGGCACGGTCGCTTATATCGATGCCGAGCACGCCCTCGATCCCGGTTACGCCGCCGCCTGCGGCGTCAACGTCGACGAGCTGCTGATTTCCCAGCCGGACACCGGCGAGCAGGCCCTGGAGATCTGCGAAGCCCTCGTCCGCTCCAGCGCCGTGGACGTCATCGTCGTGGACAGCGTGGCGGCCCTCGTGCCCCGCGCCGAGATCGAAGGCGATATGGGAGACCCCCAGATGGGCCTCCAGGCGCGGCTCATGTCGCAGGCGCTGCGCAAGCTCGCCGGCGCCATCGGCCGGGCCGGCACCGCCGTCATCTTCATCAACCAGCTCCGCGAGAAGGTCGGCATCGTTTTCGGGAACCCGGAAGTGACCACCGGGGGGCGCGCGCTCAAGTTCTACAGCTCCGTGCGCATCGAGCTCCGCCGCGCCGAGACCATCAAACAGGGCACTGACGCCGTCGGCAACCGCGTCAAGGCCAAGGTAGTCAAGAATAAAGTAGCCCCTCCGTTCCGCACCGCTGAATTTGATATCATGTTCGCGTCCGGTATCAGCCGTGAAGGCAATCTCCTCGATATCGGCGTGGCAGATGGCATTCTCACCAAGGCCGGCGCCTTTTTCTCGTACGGGGACATCCGCCTCGGGCAGGGCAGGGAATCCGCCAAGCAGTTCCTCAAGGACAACCCTGATCTTGCCAAGGAAATCGAAGAGCGGATCAGAGCCTCAGCCGGTCCTACTCAAAGCGAAGCTGTCGACGAGGAGTAAACCGCCCTCGCCGTCACCAGGCCCCCGAAAAGGGCCATAATAAGAAAATAAAAAAGGCTGAGGCACAGGCTTCAGCCTTTTTGTATTTAGTACAGGACTGATGAAAACGATAACCGGGCTCAAGCTGAACAGACAGCGGGAAAAGCGCGTCAGCGTCTTCCTGGACGGCGACTTCGCCTTCACTTTGGCCGCCGACGTCGTGGCTGGGGCCGATCTGCGCGTCGGGCAGGAGTTGAGCCTTCAGCAGGAGCGAAAACTCACCGGCAACGATAGCTACCAGCGCTGCTTCAACGCGGCCGTCCGGCTGCTCGGCTACCGGCCCCGCAGCCAGACCGAGCTGCGGTCGAGATTGCGGCAGCACGACTACCCGGCGGCTATTATCACCAAAGTCATCGCCCGTCTCAAGGAGCTCGAGATGGTCGATGACGCCGCCTTCGCCCGTCACTGGACGGAGAACCGCGCGGAGTTCAGTCCCCGCGGGCGGCGTCTCGTGAAGCTGGAGCTCCGGCGCAAGGGCCTCGACCGGGACACCATCGAGCAGGCCGTCGCCGGCCTCGACGAGAACGCGGGCGCCCGCCGGGCCGCGGAGAAGAAGCTCCGCACCCTGCCCATGGATGATTATGACACCTTCCGCCGCCGCCTCGGGGGCTACCTGATGCGGCGCGGCTTCAACTATGAAACGGTCGACCGGACCGTGGCCGCCCTCTGGCGCGAGCGCCGCGGGGAGGAACCGGACCGGAACGAAGTGAATTAAGAAAGGGGGGAGGATGTAATGAACGCACTCCAACTTGTTGCCCTGTTCTTCGTCTTCGTCATCGGCGTCGTGCTCGGGGGCATGACATTCTTCCTTTCACGGCGGCTCATCTTCAACCGCCAGCTGCGGATCGCCGAGCGGAAAGCCGCCAAGATGGTATCCGAGGCCAGGATCGAGGCCAAGGACATCGTCCAGCAGTCACAGGAGGAAGCCAAGCGCACCAAGCTCACCGCGGACGCTGACTACAAGGAACGCAAAGCCGAGCTCCAGCGCCAGGAAAACCGCCTCAACCAGAAGAACGAGTCCCTGGACAAGAAGATCGAGACGGTGGACCAGCGCGACCGCAAGCTCAATGACCGGGAAAAGTCCCTGGACGATATCCGCGCCCAGCTCAACGAGCTCAAGGACAAGGAGCTCCAGAAACTGGAGGCCATGTCCGGCCTCTCCAGCGACGAGGCCAAGCAGATACTGCTCGACGCCATGGAGGTGGAGCTCCAGCAGGAATCGTCCCGCCGCCTCCACCAGTGGGAGCAGAAGCTCAAGGTGGAATCGGACGAGAAGGCCC
>CAZOMF010000231.1:0-3165 GCA_964580635.1 uncultured Dehalococcoidaceae bacterium | reverse complement strand
GGCACGTAGACCGGCCAGAGCACGTAGGCGATGAGCAGGAAGACGTAGACCGGCGGCGGCTTCCAGGCATCGGTGATGAAGCCGCGGTGGTTGAGCCAGAGAATGCCCTCGGCGAACTGTAGCACGGCGAAGACGGCCGGGAACAAAGCGAGCGGCACGGCCCGCCTCGGCTTTGGTGTCCGCGCGATAGCGATGGCGCTCGCGGCGAGCACGCCCCCGGCGCTGAAACTGGCGGTGGCGGAAAAACACATCGGACCGCTCCCCTGTTACTGCTCCTTCACCCGCCAGACGACCTCCCAGCTGCCCTCGGCGGGACGCGCGTTGTAGCTGAAATCCGCTGCGAAGGGAGTGATGGCGTCCCGGAGCTCGGCCTCGGACGGGAAATTCTTGATGACGGAAAACTTACGTCCGTCCGGGAGGCTACGTTCTTCCAAGAGATTACCCCCCGCGTCGGTGGTCCGTACGGCGTTCTCATAGGGAAGCTGATCCATGAACATGACGAGCGCCCCGGGCGCCAGCACGCCGCAGAGGGCGTTGAGGAATTGGCGGATGTTGGCCCTGGGGACGTGCGAATACCACCAGATGGCGACGGCGGCATCGAAGCCGGTCGGCACGCCGAGAAAGGTGCAGGCATCGGCGAGGCGGAAGCGGACGTTCGGGAGGTCGCGGCAGCGCTCGACCGCTTTTTGTAATATCTCAGCATTTATGTCAAATGCGACGACGGAGGCGGCCACTTCGCCGAGGACGCGGGTCCAGTAGCCGGAGCCGCAGGCCACCTCGATGACGTCCCTGCCCTTGAAAAGCTCCCGGTAGCGGGCTTTTATCGGCTCGCGGAGGGCTTCGGCTTCCCGGTCGAAGTAGCCGGCGGTCTCGTCATAGACGTCCGCCCGGGCGGCGTAGTAGCGGGTCACCTCGTCGCTGGAAGTCATGGCCCCAAACTGTACCATGCCGGATTTCAGGCGGTCAAATGACGTTCCGGGGCCGGCTCAGCTGATCACCCGGTGGCGGAACCCGCGTATCCCTATCCACAGGAACAGGCCGGTGATGCCCACCAGCACCGGGTAGATGACGTAGAGCGGCATGTGGGCCAGCGGGGTCAGGGCGGCCCGGAAGCCCTCCGTCACGTAGATAAGCGGGTTCAGGCAGACGATGGCCTGGAGCCAGGGAAACCCGCCGACCCTGATGGCGTCGAGGGCGGTCCACGGGTAGTACGTCCCGCCGAGGAAGACCATGGGAAGCACGATGAAGCCGAACATCACGCCGATGTTGCGGGGCTGGATGAGCGTGCCGAGCATCAGGCCCAGCGCCGAGGTCATCACCGCCGTCAGGGGTATCATGGTGACCAGGACGGGCCAGTTCACGTGGAGCTGCGGCTGCACCCCGTGGGCGTGGATCACGGCGGCGATGGGAAATACGAGCAGCGCGGCGATGAGGCCCTGCACCGCCCCGGCGAGTATCTTGCCGCCGGCCACCATCGCTACCGGCAGCGGGGCCAGCACCCGGTCCTCTATCTCCTTGGTGTAGCCGAACTCGGTGGCGAGGGGCAATGCCACCGCCTGGATGCCCTGGAACATGATGGAGAGGCCCACGACACCGGAGACGAGCACCGTGGCGAAGGTGGTCTCGCCGCCGGCCGTCCCGCCCCCCACGCCGGCGCCGATGCGCGGGAACACGTAGAGGAAGACAAAGACGAGCAGGAACGGCTGGATGATGGTGCGGGCGGCGAACACGCCGAAGTTCTTCTTCAGCACGGTCAGGTCGCGGAGGAGCAGCGCCCCGAAGGCGATGCCGCTGCTGGCCACGACGGTCCGCTTGCAGACCGGCATCCGGGGGACCGCGCCGGAGGTGACAACTGCTTCCGTCATTCGCGAAGCTCCTTTCCGGTCAGGTTGATGAAGACGGTCTCCAGCGTCGGCTCGCTCAGCGAGAGGTCCGTGATGGCGAATCCGCCCGCCGTGGCCACGTCCACCACCTGCGGCAGCACGCCGCCGCCGCCCTTGACCTGGAGCTGGAGGCTGCCGTCCACCTGCCGCGCCCGGGTCAGTCCCGTCACCTTCTCGCCGAAGAGCTTCTCCAGCGCGTCGAGATCCCCGTCGGCGGAGACGGTCACGATGGTATCCGCCCCCACGCTCCGCTTGAGCGCGGCGGGGACGTCCAGGGCCAAAATACGGCCGTGGTCCATAATGGCCACGCGGTCGCAGACGGCGTCCGCCTCTTCCATGTTGTGGGTGGTCAGCATGATGGTCTGGCCGGCGTCGTGGAGGCGGGTCAGTATTTCCCACAGGGCGATGCGGCTCTGCGGGTCGAGGGCGGCGGTCGGTTCATCGAGGAAGAGGACGGCCGGGTCGTGGATGAGGGCGCGGGCCACCTGAAGGCGGCGCGCCATGCCGCCGGAGAGGGTGTTGACGTCCGTACGGGCCTTCTCCTCGAGGCGGAACTCCACGAGGGCGCGGTCGGCGGCCTCGCGGGCGCGGCGGGACCCCAGCCCGAAGAAACGGCCGTGGTAGTAGAGGTTCTCCCAGACGTTCAGCGAGCGGTCCAGGTTGTTGGTCTGGGATACGGCGCCGATGAGCTGCTTGACGAGCGAGGGCTGCTCCCGGACGTCGTAGCCGGCTATCTCGGCGTGGCCGTCCGTGGGGGTGACGAGCGTGGTCAGCATGCCGATCGTCGTCGTCTTGCCGGCGCCGTTCGGCCCCAGCAGCCCGAAGATCTCGCCGCACTGCACGGCGAGGTCGAGCCGGTCCACGGCGGTAAGGCGTTCCCCGTAGCGCTTGGTCAGCTTCTCGCAGCGGATGACCGCATCCGCTCCCGCGTCCGTCATGGCCACTCCGTCCACGATTGTAGTGGAGGGAACGTGGAATAGTCATGACATTGCCGCCGGAGTTATGACAAATGCATGACATTTCCGCGGCGGCAGCCAAGCCCGCGGACGGGTCACATCACGCTTGATCCTTGCCCCTCGAAGGCATTGGCCCGTATAATAAAAGGTCTGGAGGACTGACTGTGTTCGATTCACACCTGCTCCACCGGGTCAACCGGCCCGCCCGCTACACCGGCGGCGAGTGGAACAGCATCGTTAAAGACTGGGAAACCACGCCGCTCCGCGTCGTCCTCGCCTACCCGGACACCTACGAGATAGGAATGTCCAACATGGCCGTCCCCATC
>CAZOMF010000230.1:0-3167 GCA_964580635.1 uncultured Dehalococcoidaceae bacterium | reverse complement strand
GGGACTACGCCGGCTTCATCGTCTCCCGGCTGGTGGACGCCCTCATGAACGAGGCTATCCTCTGCGTCATGGACGGCAACAGCCCGGAGGAAGTTGACAAGGCGGTCAAGCTCTGCCTGAACCACCCGATGGGTCCGCTCGAGCTCTGCGACCTGGCCGGCGCCGACGTCGTTATCCACGGCCTGGAGACCATGTACGAGGAGTTCGGCGAGCGATTGAAGCCCGCCCCGCTGCTGCGCCAGATGGTGCGCTCCGGCGACCTCGGACGCAAGACGGGCCGCGGCTTCTACGATTACACGGAGAAATAACCACAGCCGCTCATCCTGAGCCTGTCGAAGGACGAGCGGACGGATAGAAAACCGGTCAGTATAGACCGTAAAGGAGAAAAAACAGCATGGCAAACGCGAATGATGTCGTCATCGTCGGTGCGGTCCGCACCCCCTTCGGGAAGTTCGGAGGTTCGCTCAAGGACATCGATTTCTACGAGCTCGGCGCTATCTCGATGCGCGAGGTCGTCAAGCGGGTCGGCGTGCCGCCCGAGACCGTCGAAGAGGTCTTCTGGGGCGTCGGTGATACCTCCGCCTGCCGCGACCCGTACACCCCGGTGGCCGGGCGGCAGTCCCTGATCAAGGCCGGCCTCCCCCACGAGACCGTCTCCATCTCCTTCGATATGGCCTGCGTCTCCGCCATGCATGCCGTCAAGCTGGCCGCCATGGAAATGAAGGCCGGGGAGATCGAGGTCGCCATCGCCGGCGGCGCCACCTCCTTCGGGCAGTCCCCGATGGTCGTTCGCGGCCTGCGTTTCGGCGGCAACCGCCTCGGCAATGTCACCATGGAAGATCCGCTGCTCGCCCTCGGCTACAAGGATTTCAACCCCGTTTCGGTCGACAGTGACGACGTCGCGCACGAGTACGGCTTCACCCGCCAGGACATGGACGAGTGGGCCGTCCGCTCCCACGAGCTCTATGGCAACGCCTGGAACGCCGGCAAGTTCAAGGACGAGATCATGCCCCTCGAGGTGCCCGGCGCCAAGAAGGGCGAGACAAAGATACTCGACATCGACGAACAGTACCGCCCCGGCACCAATATGGAGGGTCTCGCCCGGCTCAAGCCGGTCTACAACACCCGCGCCATTACCGCCGGTAACGCCCCCGGCCTCAACGACGGCACCACCGCCATCATGCTGATGACCCGCCAGAAGGCGGAGCAGCTCGGCCTGGAGGTGCTCGCCACCGTCGTCGCCAACGTCTCTATCGCTATCAACGCCAGCCGGATGCCGGAAGGCCCCGGCTACGCCATGCTCAAGGTCCTCAAGAAGGCCGGAATGACCCTCGATGAAATGAGCGTCATGGAGATCAACGAGGCCTTCGCCTGCGTGCCGCTCGTTTCCATGAAGGTGGCTTCGGAGGGCAGTGACCAGAAGTACAAGGCCATGATCGACAAGATGAATGTCAACGGCAGCGCCATCGCCATCGGCCATCCCAACACGTCGAGCGGCGCGCGCATCGTCATGAACCTCATGTACGAGCTGCGGCGGCGCGGCGGCGGCTACGCCCTCGGCGCCATCTGCGGCGGCCTCGCCCAGGCGGATGCCTGCATCATCAAGGTGGAATAACTCGCCTTTCGCCCTCTCCCTTGATGGGAGAGGCAGGAGTGAGGGTGATATAATCTGCCCCGCCTGCTCATCCTGAGCGCGTCGAAGGAAGCGGGCGGGTATGGAAAACCGGGGCGGCGCGCCCCTGAAAAAACAGGAGGAGAACCGTCAATGTTAACTGAAAAGGACTACCGTGTCGACGGCAAGATAGCCCTCGTCCTCGGCGGGGCCGGGGACATCGGTAAGGCCATCGCCACCAGCCTCTCGGCCGCCGGCGCCGGGACCGTCATCCTCAGCAGCCGCAAGCAGGAGAACCTGGACAAGGCGGCCGCGGAGATCACCGCTGAGACCGGCGGCAAGGTCGTCGGCATCGCCTCCCACCTCGGCAAGCTCGACCAGATCAAGGACCTGGCCGATAAAATAAAGGCCGACTACGGCCGGCTCGATATCCTCGTCAACTCCTCCGGCTCCAGCTTCATGGTGGACCTCATGGACGTCGAGGAGTGGCAGTGGGACAACGTCATGAACGTCAATCTCAAGGGGCCCTTCTTCCTTACCCGCGAGCTCGTCCCCCTCATGAAGGAAGCCGGCGGCGGCTCCATCATCAACATCACCTCCTATATGGGCATCCGCGTCGAGGAGTCCCTCGGCGTATACTGCATCTCCAAGGCGGCCGTCATCCATATGACCAAGGCCATGGCCAAGGAATGGGGCAAGTGGAACATCCGGGTCAACGGTATCGCACCGGCCTGGGTGCATTCCCGCCTCGCCGATCCCTTCCTCAAGACGGGGGACACGGAAGCCCGCATGCTCAAGCAGACCGTTATCAACCGCTTCGGCGAGCCGGAGGATGTGGCCGCCATCGCGCTCTTCCTCGCCTCGGACGCTGGCAAGAACCAGACGGCCGGCATCTTTCCCCTTGATTACGGTATGCTCACCTAAGACGTTTTATCCCTCCTTTCCCGTCATTCTGAGCAAAGCAAAGAATCCCGGTTTGGGGGAGGGGAGTCCGGCAAGGAGGTACGGAATATGCCATCATTAAAAGGTAAAGTCGCCATCGTCACCGGGGCCGGTCGCGGGCTCGGCCGGGCCATCTCACTCGGCCTCGCCAAAGCCGGGGCCAGCGTCACCTGCGCCGCCCGGACGGTGGAGCAGATAGAAGAGACCGCGGCGATGCTGCGGGAGGTCGGCGGGGAAGCCCTTCCCGTCTCCACCAACGTCTCTGACGAGGAAGCCGTCAGGAACATGGTGGCCAAGACGGTCGAGAAGTTCGGCCGCGTGGACATCATGATCAATAACGCCGGCATCACCTCGCAGGACCGCTTCCCGGACATCTCCCAGAAACGCTGGAACCTCATCTTCGGCGTCAACGTCAACGGCACGGTGCTCTGCACCCAGGCGGTGCTGCCGCACTTCCTCGAACATGAAAGCGGCGTCGTCGTCAACGTCTCCTCCATCCTCGCCCACCGGGTGCAGTACAGCGTGGCCTACGGCGCCTCCAAGGCGGCCATCGAGCGTCTCACCCAGGGCGTCGCCCGGGAGGTCCGCAAGACCCCCGGCATCAGCATCACCT
>CAZOMF010000229.1:0-3222 GCA_964580635.1 uncultured Dehalococcoidaceae bacterium | reverse complement strand
CATCTCCATGCCGGTCGTCCAGAGCATGCTGGCGGACATGTCCATCCAGACGGAGGCCGCCCGCGCCCTCGTCTACGCCGCCGCCCGCCACGTGGACAGCGGCGCCAGGAACGTCACCGAGGAATCCGCCAGCGCCAAGGTGTTCGCCTCGGACGCGGCCATGAAGATTACCGTGGACGCCGTTCAGCTCTGCGGCGGCGCCGGCTACATGCGCGACTACCCGGTCGAGAAGATGATGCGCGACGCCAAGATACTCCAGATCTACGAGGGCACCAACCAGGTGCTGCGCGGCGCCGTGGCCGCCAACCTGCGCAAGCGGAAGGGACGCGCCGCATGAACATCGTCGTCTGCCTGAAACAGGTCCCCGGCACCACCGAGGTCAAGATAGACCCGGAAACGAACACCCTCATCCGGCAGGGCATCGAAAACATCATTAATCCCTTCGATACCTACGCCCTGGAGGAGGCCGTGCGCCTCAAGGAGAAGCACGGCGGCAAGGTGACCGTCGTCACCATGGGCCCGCCCCAGGCGGACGCCGCCCTGCGGGAGGCCGTCTCCCTCGGCGCGGACGAGGTGGTCCTGCTCTCCGACCGCGCCTTCGGCGGCGCGGACACCTGGGCCACCGCCTACACGCTGTCTATGGCGATCCGCAAGCTCGGCGACGCCGACCTCATCGTGCTCGGTAAACAGACCCTCGACGGGGACACCGGCCAGGTCGGCCCGGAGATGGCCGAGATGCTGGAGCTTCCCTTCATCGCCTACGTGAGCGAGGTCCGGTCCGCCGGGGACGGTACGCTCCGGGTCCGCCGGCTCACCGAGGAGGGCCACGAGATCATCGAGGCCTCATTGCCCGCCGTTATCACCGTCTCCAAGGAGATAAACGTCCCCCGCCTGCCCTCGCTCCGCGGCAAGATGAAGGCCAGGAGCGTCGCCGTTACCACCTGGGACCAGGCCGCCCTGAGCGCCGAGGACGAGAACGTGGGCCGCAACGGTTCCCCGACCCGCGTCATCGAGATCTTCTTTCCCAAGCGCGTCCACCAGGCCGAGCTGCTGGAAGGCACTACCGCCGAGAAGGTGGACAAGCTCGTCGACCGCCTCCGCGAGGCCAAGGTCTGCTGATGACGGCCAGGGTTGACGAGAGCAAGTGCGTCGGCTGCGGTGGCTGCATCTACCTGTGCCCGGTCGGCGTGCTGGAGCTCATCGACATGAAGTGCCACGTCCACGAGGGCTGCATCGATTGCGGCGCCTGCGAGGACGTCTGCAACTGGAAGGCCATTACCGTACCTGACCGGAAGAAGAAGGCCGCCGCTCAATGAAGCGCCTCCGCCTTTTGCCCGAAGAGTGCGTCGGCTGCGGCAACTGCACGACCCACTGCCCGCGCCACCTCACCACCATCAAGCGCGGGAGGATCTTCATACGGGCGGGCTGCGACGCCTGCGGCGAGTGCGTGGCGGCCTGCGGCTACTACGCCATCCGCCTGGAGGATGTCCCGGACGGAGCGGACGTCCTGAACTGAAAAGGATAGTACGATGGGTTTACTGATCGATATCGAGAAATGCACCGGCTGCGGCGGCTGTGTCGCCGTCTGCCCGTTCGGCGCCCTGACGCTGGCGGACGATAAGGTCGTCCTCGGCGAGGGCTGCACCCTCTGCGGCAACTGCGTCCGCACCTGCGCCTACGACGTCTTCACCATCGAGGAGACCGCCCGGGAAGCCGCGCCGGCCACCGCCCGCGGCGTCTGGGTCTTCGCCGAGCAGTTCCGCGGCGGCGTCCGTTCCGTCGCCTACGAGCTCCTTTCCCGCGGCCGCGAGCTGGCGGATACGCTGGAAACGGAGCTGGCCGCCGTCTGCCTCGGCCACGACGTCCGGGACGTGGACCGGCTCATCGCCTACGGCGCGGACAAGGTCTACCTGGTGGACAGCCCGGACCTGGCGGACAACCAGGAAGACTATTTGACGCACGCTCTGCTCGAGCTCATCAGGACCTACCAGCCGGAGGTGGTCGTCGCCGGGGCCACCGCGCTCGGGCGGGCCTTCATCCCCCGCGTCGCCTCCATCCTCCACGTCGGCCTGACGGCCGACTGCACCGGCCTCGATGTCAACACAGAGGAGCGGCTGCTCCTCCAGACGCGCCCGACCTTCGGCGGCAACATCATGGCCACCATCACCAGCCCGGCCAAGCGGCCCCAGATGGCCACCGTCCGCCCCCGCGTCTTCAAGAAGGCTGCGCCGGACCCGACCCGCCAGGGCGAGGTCATCAACGTCCCCTTCGACGCGTCCAAGGCCAACAAGCGCTACGACCTGGTCGAGTTCATCGACGAGCTGACGGAGACCATCAAGCTGGAGGACGCGGACATCATCGTCTCCGGCGGCCGCGGCCTCGGCAAGCCGGAGAACTTCTCTTTGCTCCAGGAGCTCGCCACCACGCTCGGGGCCGCCCTCGGCGCCTCCCGCGCCGCCGTGGACGAGGGCTGGATACCCTACTCCCACCAGGTCGGCCAGACCGGCAAGACCGTCTGCCCCCGGCTCTACATCGCCTGCGGCATCTCCGGGGCCATCCAGCACCTGGCCGGTATGCAGACGTCCGATATCATCGTCGCCATCAATGACGACCCCAACGCCCCCATCTTCGAGGTAGCCACCTATGGCATCGTCGGCGACCTCTTCGAGGTCGTCCCGGCCCTCATCAAGAAACTCAAGGAATAGCCCCCCGCCGGCGAAGCATTCCATCTTCCCATTGACAAACCCGGCAGCCCTTTGCTAGGCTGATAGAAGAAAAAGGCTGGCATGGAAGTCAGCCTTTTTCATTGAACCGAATAACCCCTTTCACTCTCCCCAACCCTATTCAGCGAGGACGTGGCGCGATGGACATCGAGGTCGACATGAAGGTAGTGGACAAGACCGGCAAGGCCCTCGGCATCGTCGAACAGGTCATCAACGACATGTGGAGCGGCGAACCCCGCAAGTACGTTATCATGCTTCCCAATGACGCGGGCGCTCTCTTTTTCAAGCCGGACCAGGTCAGCAAGGTGGAAAAGGGCAAGGTCACGCTCTCCCTCGCCGCCGCTGACGTCGAAAGCACCGACTGATTCCCGGCCCGCCCGTTTTTCTGCTATGATGGTCGCATGAGACCTTCCCTTCACGAGGTGACCCGTGCCTGAAAAAACCCTCCTCCTCTTCGATATCGACGGCACGCTGCTGCGGGCGCCGGGAGCCGGCCGCG
>CAZOMF010000228.1:0-3281 GCA_964580635.1 uncultured Dehalococcoidaceae bacterium | reverse complement strand
GAGGGAGCAGAGCGACCGAAGCAATCCGTTCCGCTCTCACTCTCCCTCGACGGGAGCACGTCACGGTGAACGTGGGACCCGTCCGCTCCGGTCGGCCCCTGCAGGTAGTCGAACACCCCGTCGAGCGTGCCGATGCGCGCCGCCTCGTCGGCCCCGGCGGCGAACCCCGTCCGGTCGATGAGCACGGCGATCATCCCGGCCGCCCGCGCCCCGAGCACGTCGATCTCGTACTGGTCGCCCACGTAGATGGCCTCACCGGCGCTCACGTCGGCCGCCCGCAGGGCGGCCGTGAAGATGCCGGGGTTCGGCTTGGTGACACCGGCCTCGCGGCTCGTCATGATGACGTCGAGCCGCGCCGCCAGCCCCAGGGTGTCCAGCGGGCCGCTGATGTCCGTGTCCACGTTGGAGATGAGCCCGGTGAGCGTGCCGCCGTCCCGCAGCCGGTCGAGCGTCGGCAGCACGTCGTCGAAGACGGCCAGCCCGCTGCTCGTCATCTGCATTTTCTGCAGCATCACGGGAATGAGGTCCGGCGCCACCGCCACGCCGGCCTGCTCGAACAGGATCTCCTGGTGGCGGACGTAGAGGGCGAGGCGCTGCTCCTTGGTCATCCGGCCGAGCGGCTGCTCGGACATGGCTTTGTACATGAATTCATCAGCCACGACGAGCGGCTGGACAAAACGCTCCGGCGGCAGGTCGTACCCGTGCTCGCGCAGCACGTCGGCGACGATCCGCTCGCGGGGCGGGTCGTAACGCACCAGTGTCTGGTAGAAATCGAAAAAGACGGCTTGTTTCATGGCAGTTCCTTCGGCGCGGCCGCGCTCATTCTAATCCGGCCGCGGGACGTTGTAAAGATGGACGACTTCACGCCGGCGATTCGCCGCCGAGACCGAACACGGCGAGCGAGATGATGTCCCGCACCAGCTCCGGCTCCTTGTGGAGGCGCGGGTGGAGGTCTGGGTCGGAAAGGGCGTCGAGCAGGAAGCGGAAGTAGACACGGTAGGCGTCCTCGGACACCGCCGGGCGGCGCGGTTCACCCTCGTCTTCCTTGACGATCTCCAGGAACAGCTCGACCATGTGCTCCTTGACCGTCTCGACGAGCTGCTGTACCTCCGGGTCGTGGAGCAGCAGCTCCTGCTCGTCGGGGAGCTGGTAGGCGGCGTTCTCGAGTCCGGGGTCGTTCGCCATCCGCTCAGCGAAGTAGACGGGCAGGGCGAGTATCTTTTCCCGGAAGCTACCGTAGCGGGAGAGCATGGCGCGGGACTGCTGGAGGAGCCCGTCGACGACGCTCATCACGTACTCGCGGAAGAGCCCGTTCTTGCTCCCGAAGTTGTTGTAGATGGTGGCCTGGGACACCCCGGCCTTGCGGGCGATATCGGCGACGCTGACCTTCGTCACCCCGAAGCGGCTGAACAGCTCGGCGGCTGCCGTGCGGATCTCTTCCTTGCTGCGCTCGCGGCGGCGCTGGAAGCCGTCCATCGGCGCGGCTTTACCGCGTTTATCACCGGGGTCGTCGTTTGAGGCCATGGCTCCGCCACCTCGTGAACTTATTATAATATTATAATCAAACTATTGACTATTATAAAATTAGGTGGTACGCTTTAATTACTGGAATCCGATACCGGAATTCTCTAACAGTATAGCATCACGCGCAAGCCGTGTCGAAAGGAGGCCGTCTCATGGAGGAAACCCGCGAACAGCGTATCTATCGCCTGCGCTGGTGGACGCTCGTCACCATCTCCGCCAGCGTGCTCGTCATCGTGCTGGATGCGACGGTGATGAACATCGCCTTACCTACCATCCAGCGCGAGCTGAACGCCACCGGCACCGAGCTGCTGTGGATGGTGAACGTCTACACGCTGATACTCGGCGCGCTCATGATCGCCACCGGCTTCTTCGGGGACCGCTTCGGCCGGGGGAGGATCCTGCAACTCGGCCTCGTCGTCTTCGGCATCGCCAGCATCGGGGCCTTCCTCTCCCGTACCCCGATGCAGCTCATCGTCGCCCGCGTCTTCATGGGCACCGGGGCCGCCATGATACTGCCGAGTACCCTCTCCACGCTGACCGCGGTGTTCCCGGAGAAGGAGCGCGGCCAGGCCATCGGCGTGTGGGCCGGTCTCAATGCCATCGGCATCGCGCTCGGGCCCATCATCAGCGGCGTGCTGGTGGAGAACTTCCAGTGGTATTCCATCTTCGCCATCAACATCCCGGTTGTCATCATCGCCCTCATCCTGGGCTGGTTCTTCGTGCCGGACACCCGTGATGCGCATCCCCACAGCCTGGATGTCCCGGGCAACCTGCTGGCCATCATCGGGCTGGCGGCGCTGACCTACGGCCTCATCAACGGCGGCTCGCGCGGCTGGACGGACGGCCAGGTGCTCGGCACGCTGCTCGGCTCGGCGGTCGTGCTCGCTTTGTTCGTGTGGTGGGAGCGGCGCGCCGACGAGCCCCTGCTCGACCTCGGCTTCTTCCGCAATGCCGGGTTCTCGGCCGGGGTGAGCGCGCTGATTATTTTGGGGCTGGCGTTCAATGGCGTCGCTTACGTGCTGACCTTCTTCATGCAGTTCGTCCAGGGCGATACGCCCATCGGGGCCGGCGTCCGCTTCGTGCCGTTCGCCGGCGGTATGCTCATCGGGGCGGTCATGGCCGACCGCTTCGTGAAGAAAACGAGCGGCCGCACGGTGATGACGGTGGGTTTTATCGGCACGGCGGTGGCGCTCCTCTTTACCTCGTTCCTGAAGATCGATTCCTCCTTCTGGTTCCTCGGCTTTGAACTCGGCTTCCTCGGCCTGTTCCTCGGCGCTATTGTCGCGCCGGTGACGGACGTCATCATGGGCTCCCTGCCGCTCGATAAGGCCGGCATCGGCTCGGCCATCAACACGACCTTCCGCATGGTGGCCGGGACCATCGGCGTGGCCGTCCTCGGCTCCATTTTGGGCAGCATCTACACCTCCCACTTCACGAGCGCCGCTTCTGCCGTCACCGGTCTGCCGGCCGCCGTCGTTAAGGCCGGCTCGGACTCGATCGGCGCCGCGCTCGGCGTGGCTGCCTCCGGTCAGCTGCCGGCGGACCTGGCCGCCACCGTGGCGCAGCTGGGCCGCCAGAGCTTCATGGACGGCTGGGGCGTCATCATGCTCATCTCCGTGGCGGTGTTCCTGGTCGGGGCCGGCGTGGTGGCCGTCTTCATGCCGAAGCGCGGCCCCACGCCCCCGGCGGAGCTCGGCGATCGCGAACACCTGGAGCGCCACGCGGGGATGCAGTAACCGGCCGCGCCGGGCGGGAAA
>CAZOMF010000227.1:0-3295 GCA_964580635.1 uncultured Dehalococcoidaceae bacterium | reverse complement strand
CGCGCCCTCGAGACCGTCGCCGAGATCAAGGCCAACGGCGGCGACGCCACCGCCACCCTCTGTGACATCTCGGACGAAACGTCCGTCGCGGAGATGGCGGACGCCCTCAAGAAGGCCTACGGCCGCGCCGATATCCTCGTCAACAACGCCGCCATCTGGGCCGGCCTCAACATCACCCCCTGGGACGCCTGGACGACGGCGGACTGGGAGCGCATCTTGAAGGTCAACGTCATCGGCACCTGGCTCGTCTGCAAGGCGCTCGTCCCCCTCATGGGGCCGGGGAGCAAGATCATCAACATCGCCTCCAACGTGGCCCAGGTCCCGGCCGCCCAGGTCTTCATGCCCTACGCCTGCTCCAAGGGCACCATGTACACCTTCACGCACTCGCTGGCGCGGGCGCTCGGGGAGAAGAGCATCAACGTCAACGCCCTCGCCCCCGGCTATACGACTACCCAGGCCAGCCTCGACCAGCGGGACTCGGAGGGCACCTTCAAGCTGGCCACCTCGGAGCAGTCCTTCCCGCGCCGCGAGGACCCGTCCGACCTCCTCGGCACCGCTCTCTTCCTCGCCTCGGCGGACTCCGATTTCATGACCGGCCAGGTCCTCTACGTGGACGGCGGCACCGTGATGCTGTAGGTCGCTTTGCCCCCTGTCATCCTGAGCGAAGCGAAGGATCTCGGGGAGGGGCGGTACCCTCCGGACTCGTTTGGAAGTAAAAAAAGGGGGCGGCCCGCCGCAGGCGGGCCGCCCCTCTGATTATTCCGGACAAGCAGGAAGCTACTTGTACTTGCCGTAGCTCTGCGTCGTGTCGATCATCGCATGAAGGTTCTCGGCCTTGCACTCGTCGAGCGAGGCCCCGTTCATCATCATGTAGCCGCCGCCGTCGCCGCAGTCGTCGATGAGCTGCTTGACGACGGTGTTCATCTCGTCGACGGAGCTTATCTGGAGCGCCCGGCTGCTCACGTTGCCGGTCACGCAGGCGATGCCTTTGAGCATCTGCTTGGCCTTTTTCATGTCGGTATCGTCGAAGCCCCACATCATCCGTCCCTTCGGCACGTCGCCGATGACGTCGAGCCGGCTGTTGTAGCCGCCCTCGGCCCACGGGAAGGGCACGCACCCCTCGGCGATGAGTCCTTCGAAGAGCTTCTTGGCCGTCGGCCAGTAGAACTTCTTGTACTGCGCGTCGGACATGAAGCCGTCCGCCCCCTTGTGGAGCGGGATGAAGCAGATGGGGTTGCCGTTCATCTGGCAGGCGGAAGCGCCCATCTTGATCATGATGGGTACGAGCGCTTCAAGCGATTCGAGCAGCTTGCCCGGCTGCCGGTACATATCGGTAATGACGCCGCGGGTGCCGCGGAGCGTATCGCCGATGACGTCGAACGGCACCTTGCAGCCGCCCCCGAAGAACCCGGGAAAGCCCATCGCCGAGACCTTCGGCCCGAAGGCCCCGAACGTGCCGGCCCACTTGAGCGCCTCGTTGCCCGCTTCCATGATCTTGTTGAGGGCTTCCTGGACCGGCGGTACGCCGAAGGGGATGAACGTTGCCGCGGTAAAGCCGCCGTACATCTCCAGGACGTTCGTCATCGGGGAGAGGGCCCCGAGCGGCGCCAGCGCGCCCATGATGCGCGGGAAATACTTGGTGAGGAAGTAGTGGGTCGGGTCCTGGATGAGGTCGTCGTACTCGTCGGCCATCATGTACTCACCCTCGACGGCCTGGTAGCTGCGGTTCCTGGGCACGCCGTGGTCCGGCCACTTGTAGAGCTTGTAATCGAGGATCTCGTACACCTTGCCCGGCGCCGCCACCCCCACGCCGATGTGGGCGTCCGGCTTGAAGTCCTCCATATACTTGGTGAACGTCTCGTCGAGCACCTGGTAGTCGTACATGGCGTCGTAGACCGTCTTGCCGCAGTAGATCGCCGGATAGAACCCGACCATCGGCACCACCGGTACCTGGTCCGGCTCTTTCTTCAGCTGGATGACGTCGATGATCCGTTGCGCCCGGGCCTTGTAGTCCTGCTCGGCCTGGGGACTGGCGAACGTCACGCCCTCGGGTGCCAGCAGCTTGGCGAACATCGCCTCGCATCGCTCGTCGGTCGTCATCTCTGACCATTCTTTGCTCATCGCGTTGCCTCCTTGCCGTTTTAGTCCTCGTGTAATGTAGCACTTTGTTCCGCTAGGTGCAACTAAAAAATACTGATTGAGACATAGAAATCTTTCACGCCGCCGCGGCCGGTTTGAGCCGGGCCGCCCCGCCGTCGTACAATGACGGTACCCGCACCGCGAGGAGGGAGCCCCCATGAAAGAGACCGACAGCCGCCCGGAACGGGCCATCTACAACGAGCGCCGCGCCGAACGGGTCATAAAAAACCTGGAGAAGCGCCTCATGAACGGCCTCTACGCCGCCACCGCCGCCGATGCCCGGGACGCCATTCTCGCCCTGATCCCGCCCGGCGCCCTCGTCGCCCGGGGCGATTCCCTCACCCTCGCCCAGCTTGGCGTGCCGCAGGCCATCCGAGAGCGCGGTCAGAACGAGCTGCTCGACCCCTTCGAGGAAGACGAGGACGGCAACTGGCCGCCTTCGGACCTCCGCGACAAGATGATGCTGGATACCTTCTCGGCGGACGTCTTCATCGCCGGGACCAACGCCGTCACGCTGGACGGCAAGCTGGTGAACGTGGACGGCAGCGGCAACCGCGTGGCCGCCATGATCTACGGCCCCAAGAAGGTCATTCTCGCCGTGGGCGTCAACAAGATCGTGGAGAACGCCGAGGAGGGGAGGCAGCGGGTACGGGATATCGCCGCGCCGCTCAACACCCAGCGCCACCTGCTCCACCACCACGATGCCCCCATGGCCGACCTGCCCTGCGTCAAGACGGGCGTCTGCGCGGACTGCCGCCAGCCCTACCGCATCTGCAACTACACCACCATTATCGAAGGCGCCATGGCCTTCCACGAGGGACGCATCACCGTGGTCATCGTCGGCGAGGAGCTCGGCCTTTAATCGGGCCGTTCCTTGACGCCGTAGCGTATCACCCGCACCGTCTCCATCGTAATGAGCCCGTCCCCGACCATTTCTTCGATGGTCGGCAGCACCCGCTCGATGTTCTCCGGTGTGTCCACCGCCTCGATGACGATGGGCAGGTCCTGGCTCAGCCGCAGGATGCTGGCCGTGTGCAGCACGCTCTTCGCCCCGAACCCCTCGATGCCCCGCAGCACGGTGCACCCGCTGATGTGCTCCTTGCGCAGCATCTCCACCAGCGCCTGGTAGAGCGTCGTGCCGCCGTGCCGGTCGGAT
>CAZOMF010000226.1:0-3384 GCA_964580635.1 uncultured Dehalococcoidaceae bacterium | reverse complement strand
AACGTGACCGCCGTCGAGACGAGCGACGAGATCGTCGGGCAGGGCCCGGTCTACCGCAAGGAGCTCATGAGCGCCGCCCAGACCGGCGGCCACGGCATCCTGCTCGTCACCTTCCAGCCGGGCGCCCGGCTCAACTTTCACATCCACGACTACGAGCAGATACTCATCGTCACCGAGGGCACCGGCATCGTGGGGACCAAGGACGAGGAGCGCACCGTGAAGGTCGGCGACGTCATCTACATCGCGCCCGGGGAGAACCACTGGCACGGCGCCACGCAGGACAGCACCTTCTCCCACATCGCCATCCAGCGTCCCGGCATCCGCCTCGCCGCATAGTCAAATAGTCCCATACCGGTGACAAAACGACGTTTTTCCGGTATCATGGTGTAGTGACGAACCGTGCGGTCCGCGTTACCGCGGTCATCATCTGCCTCCTTCTCCTGCTGCCGGCGGCCCTCACCGCCTGCCGGAATCCCGGCTACGTCTACGCCGAGAACGGCGCCGTGGAGTGCGGCGGCGACGGCCACCCCCTCGTCCTGAAACCGAATCCGGACGCCGTCGATCCCACCTTCGCCGAACTCGTGGCCTTCATCGAGCAGGACCCGACCGACCGGCACCCCTACGTCGACGGACAGTACGTCTGTGCCGATTTCGCGGCGGACGTCTACAACCACGCCGAGGCGGCCGGCATACGGGCCGGCTGGGTGGGCGTCACCTTCGAGAACGCCACCGTCGGCCACGCCGTCAACGCCTTCCGGACCACCGACCGCGGCCTCGTCTACATCGATTGCACCAACGGCGCCTCCGCGGACCCGCAGGACGCTCCCGGGAGCTGGGACATGGTCGCCTACCTGGAGGACGGCAAGGCCTACGGCGTCATTCCCCTCGACCAGGTCGTCGCCACCGGCCTGGACTACTACCCCCTCACCTATGACTACTACGCCGAGCGGGAGGCCGCCTGGCAGAGCTACGCCGCCGAGCTCGACAGCTTCAACACCTCCGTCGCCGCCTTCAACGCCGCCACCGAGGACCACACCTACATCATCGGTACGGCCGCCTACGACCGGATGATCGACTGGAAAGACCAGCTCCGTAACCAGGAAAAAGACCTCAAGACCTACCAGAGCAAGTACGGGGCCGACTGGTACGAATCGGAGTATTCATCGTATACTGTTAAGGATATCGCCATCCACTGGTAGCGGATGGACGGAGGAGGGAGAACGCTGAAACTGCTCGTCGTCGGCAGCGGCGCGAGGGAGCACGCCCTCGCCTGGAAGCTGGCCCAAAGCCCCGGCGTCACGGAGCTCTATGCCGCCCCCGGCAACGCCGGGACGGCCGCCATCGCCCGCAACGTCCCCATCAAGGCCGAGAACATCGACGGCCTGCTCGCCTGGGCGAAAGAGAACCGTATCGATCTCACCGTGGTCGGGCCGGAAGGGCCGCTGGCCGCCGGCATCGTCGACCGTTTCCGGGACGCCGGGCTGCGGGTGTTCGGTCCCACCGCCGCGGCGGCCCGCATCGAATCGAGCAAGGTCTTCGCCGGCGAGCTGATGGCGCGGCACGCCATCCCGGCCGCCCGCGACGCGGTGTTCGATAGCTACGAAGCCGCCCTCGATTACGTCCGCAAACAGACGCCGCCCATCGTCCTCAAGGCGGACGGGCTCGCCGCCGGGAAGGGTGTCGTCATCGCGCCGTCGGTGGCGGAAGCGGAGCAAGCGCTCGCCGAAATCATGCGGGACAAAGTCTTCGGCGAGGCCGGCAATAAAGTCGTCGTCCAGGAGCACCTCCGCGGGCGAGAGATGAGCTACTTCGTCATCAGCGACGGCGCGACCGTGCTACCGATGGCGCCCGCCTGCGATTACAAACGCATCGATGATAATGATGAAGGCCCCAATACCGGCGGCATGGGCAGCTACAGCCCGCCGCCCTTCTACACGGAGGCGCTCGGCACCCTCATCCGGAAGACCGTCATGGAGCCGGCCGTGCTCGGCCTGGCGGACGCCGGCAGCCCCTACGGCGGCTTTCTCTACGGCGGCCTGATGATCGACAACCACCGCCCCAAGGTCATCGAGTTCAACTGCCGCCTCGGCGACCCGGAGACGCAGGTGGTGCTGCCGCGGCTCAAGACCGACCTCGTGGCGGTCATCGAGGCCGCGCTCGACGGCAACCTGGCCGGCATGGAACTGGAGTGGACGGACGAGGCCTGCGTCGGCGTGGTGATGGCCTCCGGCGGCTATCCCGGCACGTACGAGACCGGCCTGCCCGTCAGCGGACTGGACGCGCTCGACGAGGACATTATCGTCTTCCACGCCGGCACGAGACCGGGCGAGAACGGCGAGGTTCTCACCTCGGGCGGACGCGTCCTTACCGTGGTCGCCCTCGGTAAAGACCTGGAGGACGCCCGGCAAAAGGTCTACGCCAATATCTCACGCATCGATTTCCCGGGCGCCCATTACCGGACAGACATCGCCGATTTGAAGGACAAGAGGTAGCGCCATGCCACTCGTTGGTATCGTCATCGGTTCCCAATCGGACGCGGAGGTCGTCAAGGCCGCCCAGGACGCGCTTACGGAGCTCGGCATCGAGCACGAGCTGTCCGTCCTCTCCGCCCACCGCACACCGGACAAGGTGCGGGCCTACGCTGAATCGGCCCGTGACCGAGGCATCGAGGTCATCATCGCCGCCGCCGGCATGGCGGCCGCGCTGCCCGGCCTGCTCGCCTCCCTGACGACGCTGCCGGTCATCGGCGTGCCGCTCGGCGGGAGCGCCCTCAACGGCGTGGACGCACTCTATTCCATCGTCCAGATGCCGGGCGGCGTGCCGGTCGCCTGCATGGCCATCGGCAAGGCCGGGGCGAAGAACGCCGCCTATTTCGCCGCCTCCATCCTCGCCCTGCACCACGAACAAGTCCGGGAAGCCTATGAGGCGTTCCGGCGCACCCAGCAAGGAGAACCCCGATGATAGACAGGTATGCCCGGCCGGAGATGAAAAAGGTCTGGTCGGAAGAGAACAAGTACGAGAAGTGGCTCGAGGTCGAGATCGCCGTCTGCGAGGCCTGGGCGGAGCTCGGCGTCATCCCCCGCAACGCCATCCCCAAGATAAAGATGGCCAAGGTCAACCTTAAACGGATGCAGGAGATACTGGAGCAGACCCACCACGACGTGACCGCCTTCATCGGCTCGGTGGCGGAGAGCCTCGGACCGGAATCGCGCTTCATCCATCTCGGGCTTACCTCGTCGGACGTCATCGACACGGCCGGCAGCCTGCTGCTCATCGAGGCGGCGGACATCCTCATCCAGGACATTAAGAACCTCATTGCCGTACTCGCGCAGCGGGCCATGGAGCACAAGTACACCGTCATGATCGGCCGCACCCACGGCATCC
>CAZOMF010000225.1:0-3411 GCA_964580635.1 uncultured Dehalococcoidaceae bacterium | reverse complement strand
GCAGTATCATCTGCCGCGTCGCCGAGGTCTCCGGCCCGAGCACCAGCGGGTGCCCGCAGATATTTACCAGGTTGAGGCGCTTCCGCCGCGTGATGGGGTTCTGCGGCGCCGCCACCAGCACGAGGCGTTCGCGGGGAGAGAGGGTGACCGTCCTGACCCTCGGGTCGTCGCCGTCCGTGCCGACGACGATGCCGATGTCCACCTGCGAGTCCAGGACGTCCTGGCGGACCTCCTCCGAGGGCGCGCTGCGGAGGATGAGCTTGACGTCCGGGTACCGCTTCTTGAAGCGGGCCACCACCGGGATGAGGCAGTTGCTGAAGGTGGTGCAGACGCCCACGCGGTAGCTCGTCTCCTTGAGGTTTTCCAGGTACTGCTCCGCGTCCGCCATCTGCCGGTAGATCTGGCTCGCGTAGACGAGCAGGCCCTTGCCGGCCCGGGTGAGGGAGACCTTCTGGCGCCTGACGTCGAGGAGCTTGACGCCGGTGTTGCGCTCGAGTGAGTGGAGGTGATAGGTCACGGTGGGCTGGGTGAGGCACATCGCGTCCGCGGCCGCGGTCACGCTCCCCACGCTGGCCACCTGGTAGAAGACGATCAGGCTATGAAGGTCCAGTTTTAGCGGTACCATATACTCCGCGCTGACAGGAGTTCACAGGTGTTTTATATTTTCCAGTGAGCCGTAACCAGTCCGGAATAGAGGTGCCTTTTTAAGTGCCCCCCATCTTACCACGGAAATGTTAACGGCGCAATCACTTGCAACAGCTATTTTTCAGATAGTGGCGCAACGGAGGATATGGAAGGATGATGACCCCGGATGCGCGGCTAAAGGCCGAGGTAGGCCCGGCGGATGTGGTCGCTCATGAGCAGGTCGGAGCACGCCCCTTCCGCGCAGATGCGCCCGTTCTCCAGGACCGACGCCCGGTCCGCTATCTGGAGGGTCTGGCGGACGTTCTGCTCCACGAGCAGGATGGTGATGCCCCGCTCCCGGAGCGATTTGATAATCTGGAAGACCTCCGCGACGACGATGGGCGCCAGGCCGTTGGAGGGCTCGTCGATGATGCAGAGCTTGGGGCGGGACATGAGCCCCCGCCCCATGGCCAGCATCTGCTGCTCGCCGCCGCTGAGCGTCCGGGCCAGCTGGTCGCTCCGCTCCTTCAGCACCGGGAAAAGCTCGTAGACCTCGTCCAGCGTCTGCCGCCGCTGTTTCCAGGAGCTTTTCGGGTAAGCGCCCATCTCCAGGTTCTCGTAGACGGACATCTCCGTGAAGAGCCGGCGGCCTTCCGGGATGTGGGAGATTCCGAGGCTGACGATGTCGTTCGGTTCCATGGCGTCGATCCGGGTGCCGAGGTAGCTGATGGTGCCGGAGGCCGCACGCATCAGGCCGGAGACGGTCTTGAGCAGCGTCGTCTTGCCGGCGCCGTTGGCCCCGACCAGCGCCATGATCTCGCCCTCGTCGACCCGCATGGTGACGTCCCAGAGCACCTGGATGTTCCCGTAGAAGCAGTTAATGCTGCTGATTTCCAGCATCGGTTGTCTCTCCCAGGTAGACTTCGATCACCTTCGGGTCGGCGGCCACCTCCCGGGGCGTCCCCTCGGCTATCTTCCTGCCGTGGTCCAGCACGATGATGCGGTCGCAGATGTTCATGATGGCCTGCATCACGTGCTCTATCATGACGACGGTGACGCCCCGCTCCTTGATGCGCCGGATGAGGGTCATCGCTTCGGTCACTTCGGTATGGGTCAGGCCGGCCATGATCTCGTCGAGGAGCAGCAGCTTCGGCTGCGTGGCGAGGGCGCGGGCCACCTCCAGCTTCTTCTGGTTGGCCAGCGTCAGGTCGCGGGCGGGGGCGTCCGCGGCGGAACCCATGCCGACGAAGGCGAGCGCCTCCCGGGCCCGCTCCTCTGCCTCCCCGGCGGTGACCCGCCCCGCTCCGCCGAAGTATGCGGCGGCGAGGACGTTCTGCATGACCGGCAGCCCGCCGAATATCTTGACCGTCTGGAACGTCCGGGCGATGCCGAGACGGCATATCCGGTACGGCTTCATATGGGTGATCTCCCGGCCCTGGAACCGGATGACGCCTGGCTTGGGATTAAGGGCCGCGGAGATGAGGTTGAACAGCGTCGTTTTGCCGGCGCCGTTCGGGCCGATGAGGCCGAGCACCTCGCCCTCGTCCACGTAGAAATCGACCTCCGCCACGGCCGCCAATCCGCCGAAATACCGGGTGACGCCCTCGCCCTCAAGCAGGTGCACGGTTCCCTCCGATGAATCGCCGCCACCACGCCTTTATGTCCCTCCGCCGCGTCCAGCCGGTCCGCAGCGCCCCGGTGATGCCTTCCGGCAGGTACATGATGGACAGCAGCAAAATAATGCCGAAGATAAGCATGTACTGGTACGGGTACTTCGTCAGCAGGAGCTCCTCCAGGTAGGCGAAGATGGCGGCGCCGACGATGGGCCCGTACCAGACGGCCATGCCGCCGAAGATGGCCATCAGTACTGGCAGGAACGAGAGGAAATAGTTGAACGAGATGTATGGATCGATGTATGTCCACCGGGTGGCGATGATGGCCCCGGCCGCGCCCATGAAGAAGGCGCTGACGCCGAAGATGACCGCCTTGAGGAGCGTCGTGTTGATGCCCATGTGCGAGGCGGCTTCCTCGTACTCGCCGATGCTCTGGAGCGCCAGGCCCCAGCGGGACCGGCGGATGAGATACGTGACCAGAAGCAGCGCCACGAAGACGGCGAGCATGGCCCAGTAGATCGTTTCGTTATCCACCACGATGACGAACCGCCCGCGGGTGCCGGTGTACTTTATCTCGTACCAGAGGAGCACGTTCTTGATGAGCTCCGTCAGGCCGA
Organism: uncultured Dehalococcoidaceae bacterium; assembly: GCA_964580635.1. Classification (GTDB taxonomy): domain Bacteria; phylum Chloroflexota; class Dehalococcoidia; order Dehalococcoidales; family RBG-16-60-22; genus DAOUEG01. The sequence goes on along the minus strand of CAZOMF010000225.1, from coordinate 557 downwards.
GCGTGAAGATGGCGAAGTACACCCCCCGCAGGCGAAGGGTTAACGCGCCGACGATGAGCGCCACCACGAAGCAGACCGCCCCGCCGATGAGAATGACCACCGCGAACGGCAGGTCCTTCCCCAAAATGGCGGACGTGTAGATACCCACGCCGAAGAACGCCGCCGTCGCCAGGGACAGGTAGCCGGTCGTACCGGAGAAAAGCGTCCAGGCCACTGTCAAGATAACGTACATGATGATGCTCGTCAGCAGGATGACGGTGTAGGCGGACTCCAGCAGCGGCAGTATCACCAGCAGGACGAGCACGAGGACGCCCAGTCCTGTCCAGTACTGTCGGCCGGTTATATTCCTGAAATTCAGCATACGATCATTTTCCGAAGAGCCCGGTCGGCCGCACCAGCAGCAGCAGCACGAACAGCAGGTAGTAGGCCGCCAGAGTGAGGCCGGGGTCGTAGTGGGACACCACGCTGCCGACAAGCCCGAGCAGGAAGCCGCCGATGAAGCTCCCCAGTATGCTGCCGAGGCCGCCCAGCACCACGACGATGATGGCGATGATGGT
>CAZOMF010000224.1:0-3411 GCA_964580635.1 uncultured Dehalococcoidaceae bacterium | reverse complement strand
GCGACCGGCTCGTGTTCCTGCGGCAGGGTAGGATTATCGCTAACGGGACCCCAAGCGAGCTTCGCGCTGCCACCGGCGAGGCGGACGCCACGCTGGAAGACGCCTTCCTTTATTTTATCAAGCACGAGGAGGCGGTCGTATGACACCGAGTACCTTTGCCATCGCGCGGCGCATCATGATCCAGATGGTGCGCGACCGCCGGACCATCGCGCTCGTCGTCGTCGTGCCGCTGCTCATCGCCACGCTCGTCGGGGTGAGCGTGCCCCAGAAAGAGCTTTTGGATTACACCGCCCCGGCTATCATCGCCACGCTCATTTTGTTCTTCGGTTTCCTGCTCACCGGCATCAGCTTCCTGCGGGAGCGGTCCCAGGGCACGCTGGAGCGGCTCATGGCGGCGCCGGTGACCCGCCTCGATATCGTCGGCGGGTACCTGCTCGGTTTCCTGTTCTTCGCCATGCTCCAGACGCTCATCATTTTCTTCTACATGGTGTACGCCATCAAGATAAACTATAACGGCCAGCTGTGGGAGATACTTATCTTTCAGGTGCTCATCGGCATCGGGGCGGTCTGCCTGGGGACGTTCTTCTCCGTCTTCGCCCGCAACGAGTTCCAGATGATACAGTTCATACCCATGATCATCGTGCCGCAGATCTTCCTTTCCGGACTGCTGTGGCCGGTAGAGCAGATGCCGCACTGGCTCCAGTGGCTGGCCAATGTCCTGCCGCTGACCTACGGCGTGGAGGGGATACGGGGGTTGATGCTGAACGGGGACTCGCTCCTCGATATCGGCAAGGACGTCTGGGTGCTGGCGGCCTATGCCGTGGGGCTGATGGTGCTTGCCTCGCTGACGCTGCGGCGCGGCGCCGCCGCCGGATAGCGGGCACGAACCTGCGCGCATCGTAAAACGAGCGCTCGCAGGTTGCAATCCACCGTTCGTTTCGCTATCATAGAAGGGCACCCATGTGGCAAACGTTTGCCGCATGCTGCCGCAACAGTAAAGAACGGGCGGACCGCAGCACGTGCCTGATAACGACAAGACATTCACCCGGAAACCGGCCATCACCGTGTTTCATTGCATCAATGCGCTGGCCGGCGGACATTCCGCCGCGCTCCAGCGGGACGATGCCGACATCACCATCGTCCGGATGCCCTGCTCCAGCGCGACGCGGGACGTGTACCTGCTCCGAGCCTACGAGGCGGGAGCGGACGCCGTCGTGGTGCTGGTCTGCCCGGAACGGCAGTGCCGCTATATCGACGGCAACGTGCGCGCCGCCAAGCGCGTCGGCCGGGTCAAGTTCCTCCTCGACGAGATCGGCCTCGGACGGGAGCGCATCGAGCTTTATAACGTCACCCCCGGCGATGACGACGCCGTGAAAAACATCATCGACGGCACCTTAACGGCCCTCGAGAAACTCGGGCCGAGTCCCGCCGCCTAGGCGGCCGCCGCCCGTCCCGTCCCCCTTTGCCGGAATGGAGAAACGAGTATGATAGTTGCCGAACAAAAACCGCTCGCCGAGATAAAGAAGATGGTCGAGCCCTATAAGAAGCTCCTCGTCCTCGGCTGCGGCACCTGCGTCAAGACCTGCTTTGCCGGCGGGGAGGACGAGGTGGCCGCGCTCGCCTCGGAGCTTCGACTTGCCTTCAAGATGGATGGCAGGACCATCGAGATCGAAGAGCAGACCATCGAGCGCCAGTGCGAGGACGAGTTCATCCACGAGGCCGCCGAGGCGGCCGCCCGCAATGATGCGGTGCTCTCGCTGGCCTGCTCGGTCGGCGTGCAGGACATCGCCCGGCGCTTCGGCAACACGATATGCCTGCCGGGCCTCAACACCACCTTCATGGGCGCCATGGAGGGCAAGGGCTACTTCACCGAGGAGTGCTCCGGCTGCGGCAACTGCGTCATCGGGGATTTCGGGGCCATCTGCCCGGTCACCAAATGCGCCAAGAAGCTGCTCAACGGACCGTGCGGCGGCTCGCGGGACGGCGTCTGCGAGGTAAACCCGGACACGCAGTGCGCCTGGCAGCTCATCATCGACCGGCTGACCGCCATCGGCCAGCTCGATAATTTGAAGAAGATCTATCCGGCCAAGGACTGGCGGACCGATACCTCCGGCGGCCCGCGGAAACTGCTTCGGGAGGACCTGGTGATATGAGCGATACAACCCGGCTGCAGCAAGTCCTGGAATCCGGCCAATTCGCGGTGACCGCGGAATGCGGCCCGCCCCGCGGCGCGGACCGGGACGTCGTCCTCCGCAAGGGCGGCCTCCTGAAAGGATACGTGGACGCCGTCAACGTGACGGACAACCAGACGGCCATCGTCCGCATGTCGAGCATCGCCGCCAGCGCCCACCTGCTTTCGCTCGGTCTGGAACCCATCATGCAGATGGTAACGCGCGACCGCAACCGCATCGCCCTCCAGTCCGACCTGATGGGGGCCTACTCGCTCGGCATCCGCAATATCCTCTGCCTCACCGGCGACCACCAGACCTTCGGCAGTCAGCCGGAGGCGATGAACGTGTTCGATATCGACTCCATGAACCTGCTTCAGATGGTGAGCGGCACGGGCGAGACCGGGCAGGACATGAGCGGCTTCGAGCTGGCCGTGGCGCCGAAGATGTTCGTCGGCGCGGCCGCCAATCCCTTCGCGGACCCGCTCACCTTCCGCGTCATCCGGCTGGAGAAGAAAATAAACGCCGGGGCGAAGTTCATCCAGACCCAGTGCATCTACAACCTGCCCCGTTTCCGCGAGTGGATGAAGATGGCCCGCGAGTCCGGCCTGACCGAGAAGGTCTATATCCTCGGCGGGGTAACGCCACTCAAGACCGCCGGCATGGCCAGCTACATGGCGAAGAACGTCGCCGGGATGGACATCCCGCAGGACGTCATCGGCCGGATGAAGGGCGTGGAAAAGGGGAAAGCCGCGGAGGAAGGCCTCAAGATCTGCCTGGAGACCATCCAGGAGCTGAAGGAAACGAAGGGCGTCAGCGGCGTCCACATCATGGCTATCGAGAACGAGGCCGTCGTGCCCGGCATCGTCGAGGCGGCCGGCCTCATGCCGCGCCCCGAGCCCGCCTGACCCGGAGGACCCATGCCGAAGAAGTACCATATCACTACCAAGACGACCCCGCCGCGGTTCCACCGCGTCGGCAAGTATACCACCGTGCAGTTCCAGGAAGAGTGCGCCGGGAGCTGCAAGGACTGCGTGAAGAAGAAGTGCATCTATAACATCTATAACGAGACCCGCGACCATCTCAAGACGATGGAGGAGCCGGAGTACCTCTATAACTGCCAGAGCTGCCTGCGCTGCGTCCAGGAGTGCGTCAAGGAGACGCTGATGCTGGCCCTCAACCCGGACTACGGGGAGATGGGCGACGACTACTGGACGCCGGACATCATCAGCACCACCTGGGA
>CAZOMF010000223.1:0-3415 GCA_964580635.1 uncultured Dehalococcoidaceae bacterium | reverse complement strand
CCGATGTAAGTCGGGCCAGGCAAAGGATGAGCCGTTCAACGACTTCGCATAACTTCTCATCGACACAACTCCGAAAGCCAGGCCATCAGGCTTTGGTCTGTCTCCCAGGCAGGTACCGTTTCCTGTGCCGGTACCTCATAGGCTTCTTCGAGGGCCTTGCGTTTTTCCTCCGCATCTACTTTCGCATAGATCTCCGTCGTCGTTACCGAAGCGTGGCCGAGAAAGTCACGGATGTAAATGAGAGCCACGCCACTTCTGAGCAGATGCACGGCTTTGCTGTGTCTAAGGCAGTGAGGCGAGACGGACGGCGGTACGTCGGTACTGTCGGTCTGTGCCATCAGGCGTACGTACTTGGCGAGGATATGGGCGACTCCGGCGCGGGTGAGCTTGCACCTGCGGCTGTTCATAAAGAGCGGTAGGTCCAAGGCCGCGCTTTTGCCGATCCACCCTCTCTCTTTGAGGTAGTGCTCCATGATGGCTGCGCTCCTGGTGGTGACGGGGACAATGCGCGTCTTTCGGCCCTTCCCCTGAAGCCTTACCGTGGCAGGTCGTTCGAATCTGAGGTCTCGCACGCGGAGGTCACAGATCTCCTGAACTCTCGCAGCCGAGTCGTAAAGAAGCACGAGGAGAGCATGGTCACGCCGTCCCTGCGAGGTGGTCGTGTCCGGTTGGCTCAACAGCCGGTGCAGGCCTTCAGGCGAGAAAAAACTCATTGGCTGTCGCGCGGTCCTTTTCATCGGCAGCCCGAGGATCCGTTGGCAGGCGAGAAGATGCTCCGGCTCGGCGGTCGCAACGTAGTGGAAGAAAGATTTGAAGGCGGCCAACCGCTGGTTGCGGGTGGAAACGCCGCAGTGGCGTTCCCGCTCGAGCCAACCAAGATAGTCAGCAAGCAGTTCCGAGCTGATGTCCGAGATGCGGATCTTGTCGGGCTTCAACTTGTGGACAGTCTCACAAAACACCAGGAAGAGCTTCATCGCGTCCCGGTAGGAGGCGATGGTGTTCGTGCTCAGGTTCCGCTGTCCGGGAAGGTATCGGGTAAGAAAGCCAGACAGGTGTCGGGCGAAATCAGTCTCAGCCACGGTGCGCCTCCGGAATGACCCACCCGAACTCCTTCTCAACGGTCTTGATGAGCTCAGGGAACATCGTGGCGGTCAGTCGCAGGTAGTGTTGCGAGGCTTTCAGCCCTTCGTGGCCCATGTAGATGGCAAGGTGAGGAAGCGCGGTCGTCAGGTCCCGCCCGTTCCGCACCCATCTTTGTAGAACCCGGACGGCGAAGGTGTGCCTGAGATCATGAATGCGTGGTCCGCGCCCCCTGCCCCCATGAGAGATACCCGCTCGGCGTAGCGCTGTCCTGTAAAAGGAGTACAAGCTTCCAGAATCATACGGTTTGCCCTCGGCGTTTGGGAAAAACCACTCCGAGGGGCCAAAACCTCGCACCAACGAGCTCTCGGCCGCGTACGTACGGCATCTTTCGGTAACAGATGCAGCCATGGGAATGACGCGCTCTTTCTTGTTCTTCGCGTTCAGGAGAAGGATGGTTCCGTTGTCAAGATCGACGTCTTGCTTCCCGATCCGCAGTGTCTCGGTGATTCGCGTACCACAACCGAGGAGAATGCGGAACACCATCGGGTAGACCAGATCTGAATGGCTCGAGATGCCCCGCTCACAGAGATGGTCAATCGCCCGTAGTAGCGCCCCGAGCTCGCTTTCTGAGAAGATGTAGGGCGTGTAGGCATACTCAGCAACGGGGGCCAGCCGTCGCGGGACGGCAATCGCATCGTAGCCCATCCGTGTCATGAACGCAGCAAGCCCCCGAAGGACGGTAATTCGGTTGTTCCGGTTCGTCTCGTTCTCCCATGGGGTCTTCTCGATCCACCGGGAACGAAGCTCAGGCGAAAGACGAGGTTCGCCGCCATCGGTCTGTTTCTGAAGGCGTACGATACGCCGGAGGGTCTGCGCCGCCTTCGTGAAATCGCAACCTGTGGCCCGCCTCTCCTCGATGTAGTCGCCGACGAGATCGGCGAATGTGCTCCTACGTGGTTCCATGGGAGAGCACCTCCTCAGGATCGAGAGCGCAGTCTCTCAGTCGTTGGATATCGGTGTGAAGGTAGACACCGGTGGCTTCGGATGTGAGATGTCCCAGCACTGAGGAAATGACCGGAAGCTCCACCCCTTTCGCGAGCATGACACTTGCGAGCGTGTGACGAAGCGAATGCATGCCCTTCGGGAGCTCTGGCGGGATTCTTACTCCTGCCTCCCGTACCCGTTTGGCAAGGATCGCGTTGAGCCCACAGGAGTGAAGACCGAACGGGCGAATCGGAACTGTACTGGTGAGAAAAACCTCTGCACATTCAGAGGGCGGCCTGCCATTCTGAAGGTAATCGATGAGTGCCCAACCAACGTCCCGCAGTATGGGCAGTTTGAGCGGAGTGCCGGTCTTGCTCTGAACGATCTCGATGACACGCTCGTCCCATTTCAACTCGGAGAGTTTCAGCGTCTTCACGTCCACGGAGCGCAACCCGTAGCGGCTGATGAGCATCAGGATCGCGTAATCACGTTTGCCGACAGGATTTCCCCGGTCGATCGAGTTGAGAACAGCAAGGACATCCTCCTGGTGCCACACGCGAGGAAGCCTGAACTGCCGGTTCGGCTTCACCGGTGGAAGCTTCTGCGAATGATCATCTTCAGTGAGACCCGTGCGGTACAGATGACGAAAGAAGACCCGAGAGGAGGTCAGCATCGCGGCGACCGTTCGACTGTCGAGTTCGATCTGTGATCTGTAGAACGACGAAATGTCGGCAGCGTTGATGCGGTTGAGGTCCGACACGCCGTGCTGGTCGAAGAACAAGAGCATCCGCTTGATTCGGTTCAGCCGCGTGTACGTTCCCCGCTCGGAGTATCCGGCATCCCGGCAGAAGGCGACGTACGAATCGTATCCTCTCTTGAACTGCTCCGGCATCGGCAGGGCGGCGAGCTTGCCCTGCTTCTTCAGGGCGAGGCAGCCGTGGAGTCGCCACTCGGTCAGACACTGGCACACCCGGATCGGAAGGTAGTTCTTTCGTTTGTACGGATCCTCCTTCCTACTTGCCACGCGGGTTGGCTCGATCCCGAACGACTCTTCCAGCCACCTCTCACAGAACTCGACGGAGTGCTCCTCGACATGAGCCTTCTCTGCGTACCGTAGCAGTCTTGCGTAGAGTTGCCGATACAGGACGATCGTCTGAGCGGCGTAACCGAGCCGGCGTAACTCGGTGAGGACGGCCTCGCTCAACTCTTTGATGCTTGTTTCTTCCATGATACTCCTCCTCCGGAATGGATATCCGGACAGAGTATTATGGAAAGTGGGAACAGGTTATTAATTGGCGTAGAAGGATTTGACCGGACGACTTTGCATAAGTAAAGACTTCACATAATT
>CAZOMF010000222.1:0-3445 GCA_964580635.1 uncultured Dehalococcoidaceae bacterium | reverse complement strand
CGCCGGTCTACGTCTTCCTGCTCATCGCCTACGTGCTCTGGCCGGTCTACGTGCCGCTCTCGGCGTATCTGCTGGAGCCCGACCGGCGACGCAAGGCCGTCATTTTGCTGTGCCAGGCGGCGGGCCTCGTCGTCAGCGTGGCGAACCTGGTGGCTATCATCCGGGGTCCCATCGACGCCTGGGTGGTCGGCCACAGTTTCCACTACCTCATCGATATGCCCGGCGGGCTGGCCGCCCCGTACGTCATCGCCGTGACCGTCCCGTTCCTGGTCGTCCGCGACCGGCGGCTCGTCGCGTTCGGGCTGGCGCTGTTCGTCCTCTACGTCGTCGCCGCGCTGGTGGCGTCCTCGGACACCTTCCCTTCGGTGTGGTGCTTCTACGCGGCGATACTCAGCGGGTTCCTCTACGTCATCTTCCGGTACGAGGCGTCGAAGGAACGCAGGGACGTGGCAGCGCAGGGGAAGCGGGCGGCGTCTAGTCCTCCGCGGCGAGGAAGCGCAGCGCGAGCTCGTTGAACAGGTCCGGGTGCTCGAACTGCGGCATGTGGCCGCACTCCTCGAAGACGTAGACCTCGGAGCGGGCAAGCTGCCTCCGTCCCGCCTCGGCGTGCTTGAGCGGGATGATGCCATCCTGGCGACCCCAGGTTATCAGCACCGGCGCCGTGATGGCGGGCAAGTTCCGGCGCAGTTCCTCCACCAGTTTTTTCCGCTGGCCGCCGAGGTCGATGCCGGCGCGGAGCGTGGTGAGCAGGGCCTCCCTCGCGCCGGGCAGGCGGTAGAGTTCGTAGGTCAGGTCGACCAGCTCGTCGGAGACGAGGGCCGGGTCGTACACGATCTTCCGCCACAGGGAGACGACGGTGTTCCGGCTGTGGCGGGTCAGCCACTCGCCGAGGCAGGGGACGGCGCAGGCGCGGAGGTCGATCCTCACGTCGCGTCCCAGCCCGGCGCTGTCCGCCAAAATGAGCTTTTCCGTCAGGGCGGGGTACTGGGCGGCGAACTGGAGGACGAGGCCGCCGCCGAGCGAGTTGCCGGCCAGCGAGGCTTTATCGATGCCGACCTTTCCCATGAACTGGGCGATGAAATCTACCAGGTCGTAGAGGGTGCGGGGGATGGGTGCCTTGTCCGTGCGGCCGAAGCCGGGGAGGTCGAGAGCGTAGACGCGGTGGCGTTTCGAGAGCGGGCCGATGTTTTGGGACCAGTTCTCGACGGACCCGCCGAGCCCGTGGACGAGCAGGACGGCGGAACCCTTCCTTCCCGCTTCCCAATAGCGGGTGTTGTACGGCCCGACCTTGACATAGCTGTCCGGCGGTAACGCACTCATGGCACCAAAGAGTATAGCACATTCCCCGGCTGGTCACGTCATTGCGAGCGCAGCGAAGCAACCGTTTGGTCCCTTCGGCATTCCGGCGCAGGCCGGAATCTATCTTCCTTTGCCACTCACCTTTAGCTCCCTCTTAATTAAAAGGTGAAACGGAGACCGAGAGGGTTTTTACCACAAAATATGCGACAAAATTCGCTTGACAATAGAACGCATGTACTAGTATACTCCTGGTCCACCCGGTCCACCGCCGCGATTGCCCCGCCCCGCGCGTGGGGGCGGAGGTGCCGTTCCGCCCGGTTCGGTGCCCTCGGCGGCCCGGGGAGGAGAAAGTCGAGTTGACCATCGCCACACCGGAGAACACGCAGGGCGTGACAATTGAGTATACGGGGCAAAATGGGCTTGTAAGAGACCCTTTTGGGGAATCAGCTTACACCTGCTCCCGGCAGTGACTGCCGTCGCAGAACGGTTTGTTGCGGCTCTGCCCGCAGCGGCACAGCGCCGCCCGGTTCCTGACTTCATAAAGGCTGCCGTCTGCGGACTGAATCGGTATCCCGCCCTGGACCCAGATGGGCCCCTCCAAGTCTTCATTGGGGTCTTCGACGATGACGATGCCCGGCTCGTACTCCGGTTCCAGGGAATTACCTTGTTTGTCCCTCAGTACCAGGCGCCCGGATGGGCAGTTTCGTACCTGTTCTTCGATGATTTTCCGAATACCCGGTTCGTCCGACCGGGCGAGCAGCTTCCATGCTCCTTCCAGGCGGTCACAGAAGCGGGCGGCGGCGCAGAAAACTCGGGCGTCGGTCAGGTCCAGGCCCGGTCCATGATAAACCTTCGCCCGTTCCAGATAGGGGACTCGACTATCGGTCTCTGTCCCGTCGAATCCCGCCGTCTGATGGCTGCCGTCACAGAAGGGTTTGTTTTTTGACTGCCCGCAGCGGCACAGTGAGTAGGGACCCTGTAGCGGGTAACGTTCCTCATCATTCCACCCGGACGGGAAACCGGTTTCGTCCCGCTTGATGGTCTTTCTCACCAGCGGGATACCGGCGGGTATCACGTAGGGCCCGTTTTTCAAAATCCTTATTGTCTGCTGACCGTTCGCCTGGTCCCGCACAGTTCCCTCCTTGGAATTGGTACAAAGAAGGACCCGCCTGACGCAGGTCCTGTAAAGTGACTCAAGCCACTTCAGGTCCTTCGGGGTCTTGCCTCCGGGCTGGAATACGTTCCACTTGTCGAACAGCGGCCGAAGTACTTGTTCTGCAAGAATTCAGCCTGTAAACCAGGGCGAGATAAAACCTTAACTCGCGTTGCGTTCATCGTGTAACCCCCCTCCCCCACAAAACATCATACCATGCGGCTCAAAAAAAGAGGGCCCGTTTCTGGACCCTCTTGGGATTGTGATACTATCCGGCGCCGTTGGTGCGCTCGCTGCGTTCCGGACTTAGAACCGGGGACCTGAATAGCGTATTACGTCCCCCAGGTTCCTGAGCGTTTTCCGGGTTTCCTCGCCTTCTTTCCGGGCTTTCTTCAAGGCCTCGGGCTGCTCTTCGTCCGGCAGGTTTTCGGGTTCGGACGACAGGGACTGCGGGGTTCCTTTTTGGCCCTTCTCCCCGGATTTCCGCTTGGGCACGGCTGCCTCCTTTTTAGACCTCGCGGAACTCGCCCTCCACGGTGCCTTCGTCGTCACCGCCGCCGTTGCCGCCGCCGGCTTCACCGCCGGGGGGCGGGGTCTCCCCGCCGGGCTGCTGCTGGCCCTGGCTGTAGACGGCGGAGCCGATCTTCTGCATCGTCTCGTTGAGCGCCTGCGTGGCTGCCTTGATGGCCTCCAGGTCCGTCCCGTTGAGGGCGTCCCGGACGGCCTTTATCTTCTCTTCCGCCTCGGTGTTGAGCTCCGCCGGGACCTTGTCCTTGTTGTCGCGGAGCATCTTCTCGCTCTGGTAGGCCATCGTGTCCGCCTGGTTCTTGGCTTCTATCTCGTCGCGGCGATGGGCGTCCTCGGAGGCGTGGGCCTCGGCTTCCTTCTGCATCTTGTCCACCTCTTCCTTGGAGAGGCCGCTGGAAGCCGTGATGGTGATCTTCTGCTCCTTGCCGGTGCCCTTGTCCTGGGCGCGCACGTTGAGGATGCCGT
>CAZOMF010000221.1:0-3497 GCA_964580635.1 uncultured Dehalococcoidaceae bacterium | reverse complement strand
TGTCGGCGGCTTCCTTGGCCTGGAGGCCGTCCTCGAACATGGTCATGCAGTAGGGGCAGGCGACGCAGACCGTGTCCGGCTTGGCGCCGAGGGCCTCCTCGACGCGGGCGGCGTTGACCTGCTTGCCGATCTCCTCCTCCATCCACATGCGGCCGCCGCCGGCCCCGCAGCAGAAGCCCTTCTCGCGGTGGCGGGGCAGCTCCGTTGGTGCCCGGCCGGTGGCGGTGGCGATGATCTCCCGCGGCTGGTCGTAGACGCCGTTGTAGCGGCCCAGGTAGCAGGAGTCGTGGTAGACCAGGTTGCCGAGGTCGGCGACCGTGCCGTTCAGCTTGAGCTTGCCGGAGGCGAGGAGCTCTTTGATAAGCTCGGTGTGGTGGATGACCTCGAGTTCCACGCCGTACTGTTTATAATCGTTCTTGAGGGTGGAGAAGCAGTGCGGGCACTGGGTGATGATCTTCGTGACGCCCTTCTCCTTGAACATGTCGATGTTCTTGCGGGCCATCTCGTCGAAGAGGTACTCGTTGCCGAGGCGGCGCAGGCTGTCGCCGCAGCAGTGCTCGTCGCGCCCGAGGGTGCCCCAGGAAACGCCGGCGGCGTCCAGTATCTTCGCCAGCGCCTGGGTGGTCTTGCGGTTGCGGGCGTCGAAGGCGCCGGCGCAGCCGACGAAGAACAGGTACTCCGTTTTTTCGGCCTCGAACGGCTTGACGTCCAGGTCCGCCGCCCACTTGGTGCGGTCCGCCGGGGCGATGCCCCAGGGGTTGGAGCGTTCTTCCATGCTGTCGAAGAGGTTGAGCAGCTCGGCGGGGAAGCGGGCCTCGGTCTCGACGAGGTAGCGCCGCATGTCCACGATGCGCGGCACGTGCTCGATGAAGACCGGGCAGACCTCCATGCAGGCGCCGCAGGTGGTGCAGTCCCAGAGGACCTGGTCGGCCACCGAGCCTTCCTCCTCGCCGCCGACGAGCGCCTGCGGCGGGGCGTCGCTCTTCAGACCGTTATGGAGCATGTTGACCTTGATGTTATGGATGACGAGGCGCGGGTCGAGCGCCTTGCCGGTGAAGGTGGCCGGGCAGTTGTCCGAGCAGCGGCCGCACTCGGTGCAGGCGTAGGAATCGAACAGGCCCTTCCAGGGGAAGCGGTCGAAGCTCCCGGCCCCGAAGGCGTTGCCCTTGACGAACTCCTCGCGCGGCTGGGTGCGGACCTTTTCCAGGCTCCGGAAGAAGCAGTTCTCCACCGCCGTCAGCACGTGCATGTGCTTGCTGTAGGGGAGGTAGTTGAGGAAGGAAAGCAGCACCACGGCGTGGACCCACCAGAAGACGTTGGAGGCGGTATCGAGCGCGGAGAGGGACAGACCGCCCCACACGACGGAGCCGAAGAAATGGGAGACGGGCATCCAGTCCACCGCGCGGCCGACCTGCGGGTCGAGGGTGAGCTCCGCGCCCTTGAGGCTGAAGAACGCGAGCATCAGCACCGCGATGGCGCCGAGGATGATGAAGGCGTCGCGGCTGCGGGCCTCGATGTGCGGCGGCGGGAAGAAGAGCCGCCGGATCATGGCGATGATGACTGATATGAGGGCCAGCGCGGAGACGATATCGAAGATAAGGGCCAAAGTGAAGAAGGCGCCGTCCGGCAGGCGGAAGTAGCCGATGCTCGGCGCGAGGCCGTTGATAAGGAACTCCGTATTGGCGAGCAGGAGTATCATGAAGGCCCAGAAGAGCGTGAAATGGTTGAAGCCGAAGGCCTTGGACACGACGCGCCGCTGCCCGAAGGCGTAGACGACCATGTTCTTGAGGCGCGTGAGGGGCTTGTCGAAGCGGGTGTCCGGCCGGCCGCGGAACACCAGGCCGAAGCGCCGCCAGCAGCTCCAGCCGAAAAGGAGGAAGGCGATGATAAAGACGATTATGAAGGCGATGACGCGGGCGCTCACGGGTCCCTCCTTTCCTGGCTACCGGGCCGCCCCGGCCTTTTCCGCTTTGAACTGGCGGATGGTGGCGGTCAGCGCGGGCACTATCTTGAAAAGGTCGCCGACGATGCCGTAGGTGGCGACCTCGAAGATGGGGGCGTCCTTGTCCTGGTTGATGGCGATGATGACGTCCGAGTCCTGCATGCCGACGAGGTGCTGGATGGCGCCGCTGATACCGCAGGCGAAGTAGATCTTGGGCCGGACGGTCTTGCCGGTCTGGCCGACCTGCCGCTCGACGGGCATCCAGCCCGCCTCCACGGCGGCGCGGGAGCAGCCGACCACCCCGCCGAGCTCGTCGGCGAGCTCCTGGAGGATGGCGTAGTTCTCCGTGTTGCACATGCCGCGCCCGCCGGAGACGATGACGTCGGCGGCGGCGACGTCCACCGTGTCCGCCTTGCTGTCCATGATGACCTCGAGCACCTTGGCGGCGATGTCTTCCTCCTTGATGCCGAGGGACTCGCGGATGATCTCGCCCGTGCTGTCCGGGTTGCGGACGGGCATGGCCATGACGTGGGGCCGGACGGTGGACATCTGTGGCCGGCTGTACTCGGTCAAAATGGTGGCCATGATGTTGCCGCCGAAGGCCGGGCGGGTCTGGAGCAGGAGCCCCTCCTCGCTGATGTCGAGGCCGGTGCAGTCAGCCGTGAGGCCGGTGTGGAGGCTGGTGGCGATGGCCCCGGCCAGGTCCCGCCCGAGGCCGGTGGCCCCGACGAGCACGATCTCCGGCTTATGCTTCTCGATGAGCTCGCAGCAGGCCTTGTAGTAGGACTCCGTCCGGTAGTGGTGATAGACCGGATCGTCTACCAGGTAGGCCTTGGTGGCGCCGTAGGTGAAGGCCTCATTGGCGAGATGTTCGACATCCTCGCCGATGACGACGGCGCAGAGCTCTTCCTTCCGCTTGCCGGCCAGCTTGCCGCCGACGCCGAGCAGCTCCCAGGAGACGTCCGCCGCCTTGCCCTCGGTGTGCTCCACGAACACCCAGACGCCGCGGTACTGCTTGAGGGCCGCCTTGCGCGGGTCTTCCGCCTCGGCCTTCTCCTCGGCGGGCGCCCCGGCGGCGGCCTTCTGCTTCGCTATCTCGTCGAGGATGGCCTGCTCTTCCGGGGTGTAGTGGATCTCCAGCGCCTGGGCCGGGCAGATGTTGACGCAGCGGCGGCAGCGGGAGCATTTCTCCAGGTCGATGATCGGCTCCCCGGCCTCGGTCATGGTGATGGCGTCCCGCGGGCAGACGGACTGGCAGCGTGCCCCGCAGGCAATGCACTTGCCCGGAATGAGGCGGCAGGTGCCACGAGGTCGCTTGAGCGGCTTGCGTTCTTCCATGCTGACGTCCTGTTGAGCGACTAGAAGGACAGCAGGTCCTTCTCCATCATCTTATCGATCAGCAGCCGGGCGACGCTTTCCGGGGGGTCCGACGGCTGACCGACGATTTCACCCTTGGCGCGTTCGGGGGAGAATATCTTGCGCACCTGGGTCGCCGAACCTTTGAGGCCGATCTGCTCCGGGTCAATGCTCATGACGGCGTTGTCCCAGAGGGTGA
>CAZOMF010000220.1:0-3525 GCA_964580635.1 uncultured Dehalococcoidaceae bacterium | reverse complement strand
AGCCCCGCTTCATCAGCTCCGCCTGGAGCTGGCCGGAGATGCAGTACGGCTCCACGACGGCGTACATGTTCTTCTCGTTTATCTCGATGATCCTGTTCATCCGCCGCAGGTCCAACAGTATCATCCCCGGCGGGAACTGGCCGGACCAGCCGGTGCAGATGGCCCGGAACTTGATCTTGTGCTTGTTGCACAGCTTGACGAGGGCCTGGACCTCCGCCGTGTTGCCGGGCAGCATGACCGCCGCGAACTCCGTCCCGTAGTAGGAAGGCATGATGGCGGGGTCATCGCAGATGTTTTCCGCACCCACCACGTCTTCGAATTCTTTGTAGGCTTCTTTGCTTAACGCCATCTCTATGACCCCCTTCCTATATCGCCTTCTCGACGAGTTCCACGATGTCGTAGACCTTGAGGTTCGCCCCGGTCTCATTGATGGCCTCGTTGAAGGTCTTCTCGCACCACGGGCAGGCCGTGACGAGCGCCTCGGCGCCGGTGGATATCGCTTCGTCGATGCGTTCCCGGGCCGTCCACTGCGCGAAGTCCGGGTTGGACTCGTTGACGCCGCCGCCCGCGCCGCAGCACCAGGCGTACTCCTTGATGCGGGTCATCTCCGTGAGGGTGACGCCGGGGATGGCCTTGAGCACGTCGCGCGGCGGCTCGTAGACGCCCTTGGTGCCGCGCCGGTACTCCTTGGGCGGGTCGAAGACGAACCGGTCGCCCGGTATCTTGCGGCCTTCCCAGTGCACCCACGGCTCGCCGATGCGGCCGAGCCGGCACGGGTCGTGGTAGGTCACGCTCAGGTCAACCTTGCGGCGCAGCTTGAGCTTGCCCTCGCGCACCAGCCGGTCCACGTACTCGGCGATGTGGAAGACGCGGATATCGCCCTTGAGCTTGTACTTGTCGTAGAGCACCTTGAAGGCCTGGTGGCCGTCGGCGCAGGCGGTGACGATGGTGTGCGCGCCGCACTTCTTGACGAGGTCCATGTTCTTCTTGGCTTGGGCGAGGAAGGCGTCCTCGTAGCCCATCTGGTAGGCGCGGCCGCCGCAGCAGGTCTCCGCGTCCCCGGCGATGCCGAAGTCGATGCCCGCCTTCTGGAGGATCTTTGCCGTGGCCTTGGCCAGCTTCTGCATGGCCGGGTCGTAGCTCGTCAGGCAGCCGACGTGGAAGAGCACCTCGCACTTTTCTTTGGTGGCGTCCTTGATGCCGAGCCCCTTGGCCCAGTCGCCGCGCTTGCCCTTGACGGGCACCATGGAGCCGGTGGTCTTCATGCCCTTGACCACCTTGTCGAGGGCCGCGTCCGTCTGGCCGTCCTTGACGGCCTGGATGCGGAACTCGGTGATCGGCTGGAGCACCTCCATGTCCATGGCGTAGTTGCAGGACACGCCGCAGGCGCCGCACAGCTGGCAGTTGTAGATGATGTGCTTCAGTTTCTCGGTGTAGTTGGTGCCGTTCTTGAGCGCCGCCGCACCGATGTTCATGCGGCCGCCGCCGGAATAGCTGTGGAAGTTGTACCGCGATATGCTGGGGCAGACGTAGGAGTAGGCGTGGCCCTTGATCTGCTGCATCGGCACGAACTTGCAGGCAGAACACCGGCAGCACATCTCCATGTCGCCCTTGTATTGTTCCAGTCCCATCTTCGCTACCTCCTGTAGACTCTGTTTGCCGGATTCATCCGTCGGGCGCGCATCAGAAGCACACCTTGCCGGGGTTCATGATGCCGTTCGGGTCGAACATCTTCTTGATCTTCTTGAGCATCGCCGTCGTCCCCGCGTCCCGGTTGAAGACCGCGTGGGCGTTGATGCCGTACGGCCGGGAGAAGAACGCGCCCCGGGCCATGAGCGCCCGGGTGGCCGCCGTGGTCAGGTCCTTGACGCGGGCCGCTTCCTTGGCGTTGGCCGGGTCGTAGAACAGGTTGAACTCCACGTGGCAGCCCGTGCCCTGGACGACCGGCTGGAGGTAGATGCCCATCTCGGACGCCGGATAGCCGGCCTTGTCGATGACGCCGTTCATGGCGGTGAGCTGGTCTTCTATCTTGTCGTTGATGGTGAGGAAGAAGAGGTCCTCGCAGGCGCCCTTCTGGCGGAGCTTCCAGTACGGGTCCGCCGCCGGCTGCTGCACCGTCTTGCGGATCTCGTTGGCGGAAAGCCCGGCCACGGACCGGCCCGCCTCGATGCCGAGCCGCTGCGTCATGTCGGTGATGTCGCTGACGCGGCTGCTGATGCGCTCCTCGGGGAAGTACTCGTAGCCCGCCACCGTGTAGAAGAGGGTCCAGGCGGGCAGGGCGTCCCGGAGGGCGATATAGTCCTTGGCGCGCCGCGTGAAGATGGCGGCCAGGTCGACGTTATTGAGGATGAAGCACTCGGTGACCATGCGGAGCCGCACGAGCCACGCGCTCAGGTCGAGCAGCGTGCCCAGGTCGGTCGCGCCGACCACGTAGGACTCTTCCATCTTCGGCAGTATCTCACACCGCAGCGAGGCCCACGTCACGATGCCGACCGTTCCCTGCGCCCCCTGGATAAAGCGGTGCCAGGAGGCCACGCCGGGGCCGTAGGGCGCCTTCTGGAGGCCGCCCACCGCCCACTGCTGCTTGACGGTGCCGGGGCCGGCCGCCTGGCCGGTGCGGAACTCGTCGCCGCCGCCGAAGATGACCTCGACGCAGGCGAGCGGGTCGGAGCTGTCCCACTGGTAGGCCGGCATGGTCACCGGCTCCCGCTCGATGAGACTGCCGAGCACGGTCTTGGTCTTGCGGGGCAGGAGCGGCATGTTGATGCGCAGCCCCTCCCGGGCCGTCGCCGCGATGAGCTCGCCGAAGGTCACCCCCGGCTCCACCATCGCCACGCGCCGCGCCCGGTCTACGAAGACGATCTTGTTCATGCCGCTCATGTCCACCATGATGGCGCCGCCGGTGCCGGGTACCGTGTCACCGCGGAAGTGCGGCCCGCCGGAGCTGACCGGCACGAGCGGCGTGCGCGTCTCGTTGGCCAGCTTGACGAGGGCCTGGACGTCGCCGGCCTTGCGCGGCTTGACGACGCACTCCGGGCGCACCTGGTTCACGAAGCTGATGTCGCGGGAGTACCCGTCGAGGGCGGCCGCGTCGTAGGAGACGTTCGCCGCCCCCACGACTTTCACCAGTTGCTGTTTTTCAATCATCGTTCACCTCTGCTGTTGCTTGTTGAACAAACGTAATCGTATTTCAGATTTCAGGTTGATCCTATACCTGTCACGCCGGCCGTGTCGGTCGCCGGCAACCTGCCATACGAAGGTCCCCTTTCCCTGTTTTTATAATGCCGCGAGCGCCGCGGTCCCGGAAATTCAGCATAAGGTGGGAACGTCCGGGAAGATTTTGCGGCGGCCCCTCGCGGTCGTTTTATCGATGGCTAGGGGGCATTATACTCTTACTGATGATATAAGACAAGCGAAAACGGGGAGTGGTAAAGTACAATCGTTGACTAGTCATGGGCACCGTTTGACCTCCGGCTTACTATACGGGTGAAACGATAAAGTACACTTGCACGGCACTCTATCAAC
>CAZOMF010000219.1:0-3538 GCA_964580635.1 uncultured Dehalococcoidaceae bacterium | reverse complement strand
ACCTGGTCTTCTTTCAGGACCCCGATGTTGACGGTGGAATTGACGGGTTTCGGGGTGCCGAACAGGATATCCGAGACCTCTGTTGCGATGAGGGAGCCTCCCCATCCGTCGGAAAGCGCATTCCGCATGGCATGGAGGAGCAGGTTCAGCCAATTGTTGTCCACTCCCATGTGGGTCCGGTGCATCATTTCCGATGTCTCGCGGTCGATGCCCCTCGGGGTGATGCCCAGTTTGTTCCACGTATCCAGACGTTTTTTGGGCACCCGGGAGATGAGCTGCAGTCCTTTCTTCCGCGTGCCGTAGTCCTCCTGCATGGCAAATGCCAGTTCGCCTGCCACGGCGGAGGTATCCTTCCCTTCCGTAGTTATTCCGTATTCTGCTGCCACACGCATGAGTTTTTCGGGATCGGCGATCTCGTATCCCGGGGCCTTCCCCTGGCTTACCTTCTCCAGTACCTCCACCAGGTCACGGCCGTGGTCGGAATGGGACGCAGCGCCGGCCGCTATCATGCGTCCGAGATTGCGGGCAACGATTATGTCCGCATCAGCGCCGCACACCCCCTTTTGCGGCCCTTCACCGAACGGATCCACCCGGCAGGGTCCCATAACGCAATTGCGGCAGCTCAGTCCCATCTCACAATACCCGCACTGGGGCAGCTGGTCCTGAAAGCGATCCCACACGGTCTCGATCTGTTCCTGTTCCGCTCTGCCGAGCATCAACTGACCGTCGCGCGTAATGGTATATTTCTCATATTTCCTGGTCTTATCGCTCATGGCATCCCTCCTCAAAACGTGTCGCTCAGGCGTTGCGCCCGGACAGTTCGACATTGATTCTTTTCACCGTATTCAGGAGAACGAAACCCGGAGATTCGCTCACTCCGCGCTCTTCAGCCCCTGCGGAAACCCGCCTTGCCATTTCGTCCGTTTTTCTCTTCAGAGAACTGCTCTGTTCCTCGAACGTGAGGGCGCCGCATTTGCAGACCTCCACGCATGCGGGAATGAGTCCCTGTGACTGGCGCTCCACACAGTTGTCGCATTTTACGGCAATGGTCTTTTCCGGAGGACCCAGGCTGTCCTCGTGGTAACGGATCACGCCGAAAGGACAGGCCATGGCACACGTAGCGCAATTGATGCACCTTTCTGTATTGATGAGCACCGTGTTCCATGTCTCATCACGGTAAATGGCCCCCGGGAGGCACACCGCCATGCAGGGGGCCGGGTCGCAGTGACGGCATCGGTTGGGAAAACCCTCCCGGTAGAGCCCTACCCCCACGTGGATCCTGGGTTTGGGGAGCGGGCTTTCCGCAAGGGCCGTCAGAAGATTCTTGGTCTTGGAATGGGCCGTTGCGCATGCAACCATGCACTGCATGCAGCCCACGCACCTTTCCGGATGAATTACCACTTCTTTCATTTGGCCATCCCTCCTTTCTTGCCTTCGTAATCTTTGTACTATTTCACCGCTCGCTTCGCTAGAGACGCAGAGAACGCAGAGTCAACTGCCTTTTCTTTTGCCGCTGAGACGCCGGCAAAAGAAAAAAGAGAGGGAAAGGGAAAAAATCTTTTCTCTGCGATCTTAGCGACTTTGCGGTGAACCCTGTCTTTTCACAAATCCCCTTACCCGCCTTTACAATGGAGGGAATTGGGGAGGAGCTGGGAAAAGTCGAAACCCGGATCGAACAGCCTTTCTTTTTCCATGCTCACGGGTATCTGATTCTGAATCATGGAGAGAAGTATCCCTCCCTTCTCGACCCGGTTCAGCATCGCCAGCCCCTTGAGGATGTCTCCCTGAAAAACCAGCTTCCGGTATGTCTTCCGCCTCGGATCTTCATCTTCAAGAACGTCATAGTCCTCATCCGGAGGAGGATTCACCAGGCCGCCGGTCAGGACATCCAGATCCCCGATGCGGAGCACATTCCGGCCCATGCTCCCCCTGTAGGGCACCCTCCTTCCAGCCATATTCATCCCTGCTGTGATGCCCTGCTCAACGGCGACGGGCCAGATCGCATTCACCTTTTTCCTGTGCACCACCACATCCATGGCCTCGGCTACGTCCCCGGCCGCGTAGACGCCTTCCACGTCCGTCTCCAGGTACGAATCCACGTGAATTCCCTGGTCGACCGTCATTGTTCCCTTTTCCAGGAACGGGACAGCCGGTCTCGCACCAATCGCAATGACAACCAGGTCGCAGGATACTTTTGAGCCATCGTCGAAGACGGCTTCCTTTACTCGTCCGTTGCCGGCAAAGGCGCTAACCGTGGTCCCCATCTTCAATGCTATCCCCAGGTCTTCGAGCCGCCCGGAGATCACGGCCCCGGATTTCGGGTCCACCACCAGGGGCAGCGGATAGGCCAGCTTCTCCGCCATGACGACGTGTATACCCCGATGAATGAGGGCCTGGGCTGCCTTGAGTCCTACCAGACCTCCGCCGACGATCAGAGCGCTCCGTACATCCGGCAGGGCCCCGGAAATTGTCTCTACGTCTTTCCATTTCCTCATGCAGAAGATGTTGCCGAGACCGGCCCCGTCCACCTCAAGATCGATGGGGTCCGCACCGGCAGCGATGAGGAGGCGGTCAAATGGAATCACCTTTCCCTGCTCTGTTTCCACCTTGCGCTCCGCAATATCGATCTCCCGGACCGGCTCTCCAAGCAGGAGTTGGATGTCCCTGGAACGAAAATCACTCGCTTCACGGATCACCATCTCTTCCGGCGCGATCTTTCCTTCCAGGAACATGGTGGTCATGGGGCGGCAATACGGATAGAAAGGTTCACGGCCAAGCAGGGTAATGGAGGATTCGGGGTCAAGTTTCCGGATGGTTTCAGCAGCCAGGGTGCCGGCAATCCCGGTTCCCACGACGACGTGTCTCATAATCCGCCTCCTTGCGAGAAGAAGCGTGTGAAATGAGATAGGCAATGAAAGAAATGATGATGTGCAGATTCTCTCGGCAGGGATGCCGGTACCAGGCTGCGGGGCAGTGAGCAATTAGGTCCAGAAGGGAAAGGAGCAGCAGCGTCTACAGGAAAGCATGTCGAGAATCCGCGTGCATCCCTGGTGACAATAACGCCCGACAGTGCGCAAAGTCAAGAAAGAAGAGCAGCGTGCTGTCAGACTGACTGAACAATGCTCGACCGCAAGACGGGGGGTTAGCCGAAATTACGGAGAATTATTTTTCTATTTGAATCACAGAATTCATTCTGGCTCGGTTTTGAAGGATAATTTCGGCAAATTGCCGATCTCGATTCATATACACCACAAGAATAGATGCCATTATTCTCATTTAAGAAAAAACAGTCTCCGTTTTCTCTAAAGCCTAAAAAATATTCTTCAACGGCTTCACCTTTTCGGTTGGAAAAAACATCAGAAGGCAATCCTGTCAACGCTTCCAACTCATGAATTTCATGTTGAGACAGTTCTACAAAAGGGTAGTTTTTGCAGCATTCAGCACATTTTCTACATATCTCACTTGTTACCATGTTTTCCATAGCTTAATTAGTTTCCACCCACAAACGGCTATTTTTCACAACCTCATCGTCAATCTG
>CAZOMF010000218.1:0-3590 GCA_964580635.1 uncultured Dehalococcoidaceae bacterium | reverse complement strand
CTTGGGTGCCGCGGAGGTTGTCCGCGATGAGGTCGAAGGGGGCGCTGCCCATGCTGCCGCGCGCGCCGGGAAAGCCGGCTTCGAGGATCTCTCGGAACAGGCCGCCCATCACCTGACCCTGGCGTTCCAGCTCCTCCCCGGCGGCGATGAACTTTTTAAAGGCCTCGCGGACATCCGCCCGGACGAAGGGCATGACCGGGACCATCGGCATGCCGTTGAGGTTGGTAAGGTGCGGGAACCACTGCCAGGCCCCGGCGGCGCCGATGGTGCGGGGAGTGAGCACGCGGAAACCGAAGTCCGAAGGGTCGTCGAGGAAGCGGTCGTACTCCTCCGGGGACATGTACTGGGCCTCGTTGAACTGGTAGGTGGTGGCGCCATCGCCGAGGCCGTGGCCGGGCCACGAATACTGGTGATAATCGAGGATATCGAAAACGCGACCGGAGAAGATGAAGCCGGCGCCATAGCTGTCCATGTCCTCGTAGAAGTCCCACATGAACTTCGACCAAGCGTCGCGGGCGGCCTCGTAATCGTACATGACGGTCTTGAAATCATACCCGGCGTAATAGGCCGGGTAACCGCCGAGCGGCAGGGACACCGGGACGCGGTCCGGCTTCCCGCACATCTGGGCGGCGAGCTGGCGATCGACCCGTTCATGGTAGAGGCGTTCGGCCTTGGCGTCGCGGAAGGTGACGCCTTCCGGGTGGCGGTAGGGTTCCAGCCGGCGCTCCCGTTTCTCTTCCTTCGTCAGCTCCGCCCATGACTTTTCCGTCTTTTCCATGCTCATGCGCCCTCCATCGATCGCCGCAGACCGGTAAATTTGGTTGTATTGTACCCGAAAACGGGGCAGAGGTGAAGACGGGAAACAACGAGAGGGAAAAGAAACAGGAAACGCCCGGACACCGGAGGCCGGGCGTCGGGGCGGACAAGTCGGGGCGGAGGCGCGGTCAGTCGATGGAGATAAGACCCTGGCGGATGGCGATGACGACCGCCTCCGTCCGGGCGTTGGCGTTCAGCTTGCGCAGGATGGAGGTGACGTGGTTCTTGATGGTCTGTTCGCTGATCTCCAGACTGGCGGCGATCTGTTTGTTGAGATACCCCTCGGCGATGAGGCCGAGGATCTCCGTCTCCCGCTGGGTCAGGGGCGAGAGCACTTCCTGGGTCTCGCTCTCCAGCGAGAGGCGTTGGAAGTTACGCAGCACCTGCTCCGCCACCCGCGGCTTGGTCTGAAGGCACTCGTTGATGGGATAGCCGCCATCGGCGACGGTCTTGATGGTCTTGATGATCTCCGTTCCGGCGGACTGCTTGCTCAGATAGGCGGAGGCCTGGGCCTTCAGACAGGCGAACAACTCCTCGTCGGTGGTGTTGGAGGAGAAGACGATGATGCCGACGTTGGGCAGGCGGTGCTTGAGGCGCTGAGCGATATCGAAGCCGAGGTCCGGGGAGCCATCGATATCGATGATGGCGGTATCCGGCGGGGCCTTCTCCAAAACATGCTCGACGCCGTTGTTGAAGTCCACCGACCCGATAACCTGAATGTCAGGCTCGGCGGCGAGCAGGTATTCGAGACCATTGCGGAAAAGGACCTGCGGGCTGACGACGGTGACGGTCTTTTTGTTCACCATAGCGGTTTGCCTCCTGCCGACGAGTCCGGGGGTACAGCATTACTTATTTCTTACAGAATATAGTACCAACGAGGGACCGTACAGCGTAGTGACCACCATTCCGGCTGAGTGCTTACCCTGAAATGGCGGGGCAGGAGGCGGCCGGTTGCATCCCGGCCCGGCAATGGTCTCGGGGGGGCTGCTGCGGCTAGACCGAAACGACCTCTTTGATCTCCGGCACTTCCTGGCGGATGATGCGCTCGATGCCCTGGCGCAGGGTCATGGTGGACATGGGGCAGCCGCCGCAGGCGCCGGTGAGGCGGACCTTGACGACACCGTCGCTCACGTCCACGAGCTCGGCGTCCCCGCCGTCGGCCTGAAGGGCCGGGCGGATGCGGTCGAGAGCAGCCTGTACTTTTTCATTCATCTGTATTGCCTCCAATCGTACGGCCGGAGCGGCCGGTACGTTCTCCTTTAATGGTCTCACCCGGCACGCACGGCGACTATGACTTTAGTCTTGTCACGCGGTGGGAACTACTATAAAAGCCGCCGTGGAGCGCGGCGGCCGGGCGGGGTCCGTTTCAAGCGGCCGTTACCGTTGTTTACGTCCGCTATCGACGAGAATAACGGTGAAGGGACAGGATATGGCACCCACGGGGCAGATGGCCTCGCAGTCCGTGCAATAGGAGCAGGCGGCGGCATCGACGACGGCGGCCTTACCGTCCACGATCCGCACGGCCCCGCCCGGGCAGTATTCCACGCAGCTGCCGCAGGCGATGCAGAGGTCACGGTCGATGACCGGCACGTCCCAGGCGTTTTCACTCACGGTATTCATACTTCCATGGTGCGGCATTTACGCTCCCGCCGATATGACTTTTGTCTGACTATTCCGCTATCTCCCGGAGCCGGTCCGCGTCCACGATGAGCAGGCGGTTCCGGGCCATCCGGATGGCGCCGAGCCGTTCCAGCTGGCGCAGCCCCCGGCCGACGACGTCCCGCACGCTGCCCACGCGAGCGGCCATCTCCTCCTGGGTAAGCTGCTGCGCCGGCTGGGTACCACCTTCCCCGGAGGCGAGGTCGAGGAGGAGTTTGGCGAGCCGGCTGACGACCGTCCGGAAGGAGAGGTCTTCCACCATGGTCGTCACGCGGCGGAGACGCCCGGCCAGCATACGGACGATGGCCGCGGCCGCCGGACACTCGGCGATGAGGGACCGGAGCGTTTCCACGGGGATCAGGAGGACCTCGGACTTTTCCAGCGCGGCGGCGGTGGCCGGGTTCGGGCCGCCGTCGAAGACGGGTACGATGTTGAAACTTTCGCCGGGGCGGGCAATGCTCATGACCTGCTCGCGTCCCTCCGGGGAGGTCTTGAAGACGCGGACGAGCCCTTCCTTCACCGCGTACAGCCCGCGGCAGGGTTCGTTCTCGAGGAAGAGCACCTGGCCGCGGTCGAACGACAGCTCGACGGCTTCCCGGGCGACCTTAATCAGTGTCGCCGTATCGAGACCCTGAAAATAGGGAAGAGACCGTACAAACTCAACTTTCGAAGACATCGTCCGATGGCAGGCAGCCGTTTTCACCAGCTTACCACGGGAGGACAACGGATGTACAAGGAACGAGGTCAGATATTTTCCGCTTCGAGGGTACCGGGACGATGGACTTACGAAAATTACGTGCTATACTAGAGTAAAATACGCTATACTAAACGACGTACGATGTCGTTTTTACACTGAAGGGGAGCTGACATGAAAGATTTCAAAGAAGTCGTCAAAATGAAAGTCATACCGACGACGTTCGTGTTCCGCTGCAGCCTCTGCGGTGAGGAGATCACGGACTACGACCGCCACTTCGGCCTCATCAAGATGAACAAGCACATGGTCGAAAAGCACCCCAAGGACGTGAACTCGCTGGGCAAGGAAGACCTCTACTCCCGCAAAATGGAAATCACGCTGGAGAAATTCTAGCCCGGCCGTCCGCATTCGTCTGTCATCC
>CAZOMF010000217.1:0-3605 GCA_964580635.1 uncultured Dehalococcoidaceae bacterium | reverse complement strand
GAGGAAGAAAAGCAGAAGCTCAGTGAAACCAGTCACGCAATAGATGAATTGCTAGAAAAACACGGGGCGTGGCTGAACCTACCGAAAGCGCAAGTTGGAGGAGGAGCGGCGGTAAGGGTGCAACGGCGCGTTATCGAGGAGGGAAAACGGCTCTGTTTACTAGCGAGGCCTTCTCCAGGGCCGTAAAGGTCCGGGCGACCAGCTGCTGCGATTCGAGCGGGGCCGGCGGGGCCGCGCAGGCGCTCAAACCGAGAACCAGCACCGCGACGAGGGTATACCAGACTTTTTTCATCGTGCTCTTCGTAGTTTACAATCCGGCACAGTATTTGCCAGCAGCCGGCAGGGTCTTCGGCGACCGCGACGCATGATTTTTCCCGCTCACTGGCTCAGGCAATGCCGGCGGGTCGGGCCCGTCCGCGGAGGTACTCCCTCACATCGGCGAGGCGGAGGTTCCGGCGGGGGCAGGCTTCCACGCAGTCGCCGCAGCCGATGCAGACAATCCGGTTGGCATAGCCTTTTTTCAGGAAATCCGCGCGGAGCGGAATGGCGACCGGGCAGCTTGCCTCGCAGTCCCGGGTCGCGCAGCTTGCGCAGGCGGCGCTATCAAGAGCTTTGACCTTGAAGAAGAGCTTGCCGAATATCCCCGAGAGCGTGCCGAAGCCGCACCATCCCTGCCGGGCGCAACTGTAGGTACCGAATACGGGCGTGAGGAAGTAGAAGTACCACCAGACGTAGTTCAGCACGAACATGCCGTACAGGGTCATGGGATCCATGCGCATCCCGGCGATGACGAGGGGCGCCAGCACGCCGGTCTCCTGAAGGGCGAAGGCCGCGAAGGAAACAAGCATGACCAGGAACGAGGCCCACCTCAGCACGTTCCAGGCGGAGCGGTGGTCGCGTCCGGGCTTGAACCGGTCATAGTAGACGTTCGTCCACATGTGCGCCGCCATGCAGACGAGGTTGCACTGGACACGTCTCCCGAAGAGCGCAGCGGCCACGATTATCACCGCCACCGAGATGATGAACAACAGCAGGGGCACCAGGACGAGCATCCCGCTCATCCCGAACACGTACAGCGGCGTGTAGAGCGGCACGAAAATCACGAAGAGCGGGATACCGGCGATGATGGCCAGGGCCCAGTGCCTGACGCCGGCATTCCCGGCGCGCCGGTACCGCTCCAGCACCAGATAGCTCATCTCGGATCCCATCATGATGGCGTAGAAGGGGGACATGGTGGTCATCATGACGAACATGAACGAGGCCCAGAACGGAGCGAAAAAGGCGTTCACGCTCGAGGCGCTGTGGTACGCGAGGGTACTCACCTTGTCCGGGCTGAAAGGAAAGAGCCACCACCAGGGATTGCCGAAATCAATCGACCGGGCCAGCGGCACGCCGGACAGGTACGAGGCATAGCCCGTCGCCGGGCCGGAGAAGAGGGAGGTGGTGATGGCGAAACCCAGCGACGTCACCCCGAAGCTCATGGCGAGTTCGGCCCCGTTGATGAGCACCAGCAGCAGGAAGCTGCAGGCCCGGCACGAGGCCAAAGGGCGGTCGGGCAGCTTATGGGTGACGAGGAAGAAATAGACCACCATGGAGACCATCATGGTGGCGGAGAGGGGGAAGAGGCTCCCGGAGGTCGCGTAGAAGGAAAGGCCGAGCATTTCGAGGAGATTGCAGGCGGCCAGCGTTAGGGCCAGGACCTGTACGCTGAACGCGCGGTCCCTCATCTGGAGGACGTACAGCAGCACGATGTTGACGACCATTATCAGCGAGGAGACCAGCATGCTGACCAGAACGGGCAGTTTCCCGAACTGAACGAAATAGTTGGGCATCACCGCCATCGCCAGGGCGAAGGTGAGGAGCGCGAACTCGGGCAGGGCATGGCGTTTCCGGGCGACCAGGAAGAAGAAGACGGCGTCGATCGCCATCATGGCGGAGAAATCCGGGTTATTGACGGCCAGCAGGAACGGCGACGACGTGTGGGGGAGGAAGGCCGAGCCGTACAGGAACCCCATGGCGAATTCATAAACCATGAGGGTGGCGACCATGGGAACGGTACAGCGGTACCGCGTCCGCCAGTCGTGAATCGCACCTCGCGAACGCAGCGGGACCAAAAAGAGGAGGAGGGAGGCAAGCAGGACGCCGAGCGCGAGCAGTTTATTGCCGTGCCAGAAGAGGAGATACGAGAGCGCGATGGTAATGATGCTCATGCAGAGAATGAGCGCGAGGACCACCCACAGGAACCTGGCGGACAGGCTCTCTCTTCTGAATACCAGAGAGAGGGCGAAGAAGCCGCCGACCATCATCTCCACAACGAGGATGGCGACGATCAGTTCCATGAGGCGACCTTTCCGGCAGTGGATTTATGGTCGGCAGGCGGCGGACAGGACTTCATCTGGCGTTGGCGACCTCTCCCCTCGTAAGACCGGCTATCGGCGGCACCTTCCAAGAGGTACCTATTCTATTATAAGTTACTCCATATCGCCTATTGCGGGAAAGTCCGGTGCCGGCAACACCGCGGTGCTGCCGGGACGTGACTTTTCTCTTTGACTTTTCAAGAGCAGGTCATAGTATGATGGGTAGAACCGATTGCCGAAGCCGTCCGCGCCGGACAGGATTGTGTGAAGGTATGGAACAGTGGCTATCGTGGGAACTGGGCAGCAATCTCGCGGGGGTGATATTCTTCGCCGTGGTGCTGGCGGTCCTGCTGATACCCTACGCCGTTGCCTGGGCACGGCTGCGACGGAGCGGTAATCAAACCGCTTCGGCAGGGCGGCTCGCCTTCTGGGTCGCCGGCCTCCTCGTCATCGTGATAGCCACGATGTCGCCGATCGACGAGCTTTCGGTCCGGCTGTTCTCCTTCCACATGATCCAGAACCTGCTGCTCATCAACCTGGCGCCGCCGCTGCTGCTCCTTGGCCGCCCGCTGTCCCTCTGGAAAGCGCTCGGGCGTCAGCGCGGGCAGGCCACCGGCGAGGGCGCTACTGTCGAAAATGCAGCCTGCCGGGCCTTTCAATACCTCACCCGACCGCGGCTGGCGTGGGGGCTGGCCACGATAACGCTGCTGCTCTGGCACGTCCCGTGGCTCTACGATCACGCCCTGGCGCACAACGTCGTGCATGAACTGGTGGAAAACACGACGCTGTTCCTGGCATTCGTGGTCTGGTGGCAGCCGCTGATCAGGTCGCTGCCTTCGTCCCCGTACCTGGACACCAACAAGGGCCGCTTTTTCTACCTGCTGGCGGGCATGGCCCCGATGATGCTGCTGAGTCTCCTCATCCTGTTCTGGCCTTCCGTCCTCTACACCTACTACGTGGGCGCGCCGCAGACATACGGGCTTTCGACCATGCTGGACCAGCAGATAGGCGGCGGCATCATGTTCTTCAGCGGCATGACGGTGCTCATCTTCCTGGCCCTGCCGCTGCAGTACCGTGAAGAGGCAAGCGAAGCCGCGGACTAGCCGCGGCGCGGCGCGGGCCGCTCTTCTCGCTGCGGCCCGGCGGCTACTCCTGCCGGACCGCCGAGACAGCTTCCGCAACGGGGGTCTCGACGGGCACCTCCCTGGTATGCACCAGCAGGCCCGCCCCCACCTCCACCGCGAGCAG
>CAZOMF010000216.1:0-3608 GCA_964580635.1 uncultured Dehalococcoidaceae bacterium | reverse complement strand
CGGTGCTCATCGATGCCACCTTGGTGCGCTGCGTGCTCGTCCCGGCCACGATGACCCTGCTCGGCAAGGCCAACTGGTACCTTCCGAAGTGGCTGCGCTGGCTGCCGGACATCAGCCTCGGCGATCACGCCGGGGGAACGTCCCGTGCCAAGGCGTCGCGGCCGGAGAAGGTCCGGGCGCGTCTCCAGGCCGTACCGGTCCCCGCCGACGAGGACTAGGCCGGCTGATAGTCGATACCGACCGGCCCCGAAGGGGGGCCGGTCCTTTTTTCCGGTACCATCCAGAAGAAGATGAAGGCGAGCGTCCCGAGCCCCGCCCAGACGAGGAACGGCGCGCCCGGAGCAATAGAGGCCAGCGCGTTGCCCGCCGGCGGCGCGATGGTATAGCCGAGACGGGTGAAGGAGTGGACGAGCCCCACGGCGGTGCCGGCGTTCTCCGGGCCGATGCCCTCCGCCTCCACCGCCATGGTGGCCGCGATGGCCCAGACCATGTCCCGCACCATGCCCACCATGACCGCGAACAGCCAGGCGGCCGGCGTGGTGAACCAGGTGAGCAGCAGCGTGCCGGCCACCGAGATGACGAGCGCCGGCATGAGCACCGTCTTGCGCCGCCCGAGGCGGTCCGAGAGGAGCGTGAAGGGGATGGCGCACGAGGTGCCGGCGGCGTTGAGCGCGGCGAGCGCCCCGTCCGCGGAAGCGGGCGACCACCCGGCGTTGCGCAGGTAGAGCGGCAGGTAGCCCATGACGCTCTTGTTGCTCCCGGCGAAGCCCAGCATGGCGATGGCGATGAGCCAAACGCTCCGGGAGCGCGTCACCCGGCCGATGGAGGCACGGAACGAGGCCGGCTGCTCGTGTATATCGGGCGACGATATAACGGGCGGCGCGGGCGCGGTGGCGAACCAGAGCAGCCCCAGCAGGACGGAGATACCGCCATAGGCCATCAGGACGTGGTGCCAGCCGCCGAGCCAGGGGGACATCACCGTGGCGCTGAGGGCCGCCCCGGTCATCAGGCCCCCGCCGACGCTGGCGGTCAGGACCCCCTGGGCGGCCCCGAGGCCGTGCCCGTGGAACCACTGGGAGACGCTCTTGACGACGACGACCGGCACCGCCTCGGCGAAGAGGCCGAAGAGTATCGAGGTGCCGATGAGCGCGCCGAGGCTGTCGGAAAAGCCGCGCACCGCCCCGAACACCCCGGCCCCGATGCAGAACACCGCCAGCACCCGCCGCACACCGTAACGGTCCGCCAGCAGCCCGGCGACGATGATGCTGACGATGCCGGCCGCCGAGGAGGCCCCCCACACCACGCCCACCTGCACGATGGACAGGTGCAGCTCCGCGGCGATCTCGCTGAAGAGCACCGGCATGGCCGAGGTGGCCACGGCGAAGACGAAGAAGCTGATGGCGCATCCCAGGATGAACGCGTAGCGGCGCCGCCCGGGAGACACCGTCTCGATCATGTCAGCCCAGCAGCCCGCGCGCCGCCAGGTCGTCGGCGACGTCCGCCAGGTCGAGCTCCTCCAGCTTCCGCCGCGTGGGGTAGCCCGTCCCGGGGTCCCAGCCGCGCAGCTCGTAGAACTCCGTCTTCATCTGCTCGAAGCCGTCGCGGTCGAGCGTCATGCCGGCCCGGGAGAAGATTTCGCCGTCCTTGCCGGGTACGAGCACCTCGTTGTTGAAGAAGATGCTGTTCTTCTCGATGGGCTCCCTGAAGAGGTAATCGAGCACGCAGTCGCCGTCGCGGCCGGGCCAGCCCTGCCGCAGGAAGATGGCGCGCTGGAGGTTGAAATTGCGCTCGCCGATGCGGTAGACGTCCTCCTCGCTGCCCACGTCGGCGCCGGTCACCGCGGCGTAGAGCTTGCCCTCGGTCACCGAGTCCGGCGTGCGGGCGAAGAGGCCGATGGTGTACTTGAGGTCGCAGACGATGAGGCTCTCCTTGACGTAGGCGCGGTCCTGGACCATCCTGGCGGCCAGGGCTTTGCCCTCGTAGGTGGAGAAGTCCGCCGCCAGCTCCGAGCCCCACATGCGCCTGGCGGCGGCGCGGAAGGCGGCGGAATCGAACTTCGCGCTCTTGTCGCCCAGGGCCCAGGGCAGCCAGGCCATGATGGGCGAGGCGACCTCGTGGAGCTGGTTGATGACGCGGCGCGGCTCCAGGGCGTAGATGAGGGCGGTGATGAGGGTGATGCGGGCGTCGTAGTCCCGCTTCTCGCCGTTGATGGTGGCGATGAACTGCCCGAGCACGGCGGCGGCTTCCGGCCCGACGGCCGCCGCGGCGCCGATGACGCCCTGCGCCAGGTGCTGGCCGAAGCCTTCGCGGTAGACCATCTTGTGGAGGACGTCCCGCACGAACCCTTCCGTGCCCATCCGCGACAGGGACAGGCCGGTCTGCGCCTCGCTGAGCAGGCCGTGCGAGTAGCAGTACTCCAGCCAGGTGATGACCGGCGAGGCCACCGTGGTATCCACCCCGTAGCCGTCCGCCAGCCGCGCGGCCAGCATCCGCGTCTCGGTGCTCTCCGGCTTGCCCTCGTGGAGCGCGTCCACCCAGAAATCCGACTGCTGGCACAGGGACTTATAAAGGCGGCCTTCCCAGTCGTAGACCTGGCGGGAGCAGCCGCTGCCGCAGCCGAAGCAGGCCCCCTTGCGGGTCAGGCCGGGGATGGCCCAGGGCGGGTTCATGGCGCCGGCCGCCCCGGGGAGCGGCCGGTTGAGCGTTTTGACGAGCTCCTTCAACCGTTCCGGGTGGGCGGCCACCGGGCGGTGCGTGCCGCGGGCGGTGACGGCCTTGACGTTCTTGGCGCCGAGCACCGCCCCGAGGCCGCCGGAGCCGGAGGCGCGACCATCCGAGAGAACGGTGGCGAAGGGCAGCAGGTTCTCGCCGGCGGGACCGATGGCCATGGTGCTGAAATCCGGGCCGAACTTGTTCTCCAGGGCGACGGTCGTCTCGAAGGTGGAGCGGCCCCACAGGCCCCGGGCGTCGCGGAACTCGACGGTATCGTTGTCGATGTAGAGGTAGCAGGGCGCGGCGGCCTTGCCGACGATGACGAGGGCGTCGTAGCCGGCCGCCTTGAGCCACGCCCCGAACCGCTCCCCGAGGTTGGCGTAGCTGCACAGGTTGCGGTCGCCGGCGGGAGATTTGCTGTAGATCTTCCAGCGATAGCCAGCCACGCCGGGGAACCCGGCCAGCGGGCCGCTGGCGGCGATAAAGGCGTTCTCCGCGTCGAAGGCGTCCGCCTCCGGCGGGACGAGGTCCCAGTAGAGCCGGGCGGCGAGACCATGCCCGCCGATATAGTTCCGCGTGTAGGGGGCGCTGTCGATCACCTGCGAGGTGCCGGTGGTGGCGTCGGCGATGAGGATGCCGCCGGCGTAGCCGTAGTCAGTCATGTTCAGGTCCTTCAGTATGTGTATTTACCCAGGCCGGGAGATCAACGCGACTGGATCAGGTCTTCTTTTCCCGTCCTGATAGGATTGCGTGACCTCCCCCCTTTCGCAAAGGGGGACCCAAGGGGGTTTTACCCACCGGGTTTCACCATTCGTTGACTTATTTCAGCCCCAGCTCCTCCAGCTTGGCCGGGGTGGGGGTGCCGCTCTTGTCCCAGCCGCGGACGGCGTAGTACT
>CAZOMF010000215.1:0-3633 GCA_964580635.1 uncultured Dehalococcoidaceae bacterium | reverse complement strand
TGATGAGGTCGGACGCCGCCTGCCCCAGCCCCTGGAAGATGAACCACCCCAGCCCGCCGGCCCCGATGAGCGCCGCCACCGCCGTCAGCCCCACCGATTGCACCGCCGCCGTCCGTACCCCTTCGAGAATGAGCGGCGCCGCCAGCGGCGTCTCGATGCGCCGCAGCAGCTGCCACCGGCTCATCCCCATGCCCGCTCCCGCGTTGACGATGGCGGGGTCCACGTTCTTCAGCCCGGTGTACGTGTTCCGCACAATGGGCAGCAGGGAGTAGATGATGAGCGCGATGACGGCCGGTGCGTCGCCGACCCCCCGCACCCCCAGGTCCCGCAGCCACGGGTAAGAGAAGGACAGCGCCGAGAGCGGCGCGATGAGGATGCCGAAAAGGGCCAGGCTCGGTATCGTCTGGGTGATGTTGGAGATGAAAAACACCGGACGCTCCGCCGCGCGGCTCCGTACCGCCCAGAACCCGAGCGCTACCCCCATGATGGTGCCGACGCTCACGCTTATCCCCACCAGCTCGATGTGGTGCAGGAACTCCTGCCAGAACCGGCCGGAACGCCCCGCGTACTCCACCATGACGGACAGGTGGTCGAGCTGTCCGGTGAAGAGCCAGACGAGGCAGAAGATCGCCCCGCCCCAGGATATCCCCTGGAAGAGCGCCGTCCGGCCCGTGAGCCGCTGCCGCGCCGCGAAGATGACGACGTAGCAGGCCGCCAGCGTCAGCCAGAACCCCAGCCCCAGGGACACCCGGGTCGGCGCCGGTTCCCCCACGAGGAGTTTCGTGGCCGCCAGGCCGCTGAAGACGACTGCCATGATGAGGACGGCGTTGGCCGCCAGCCCGGTGACGATGGCTGTCCGCCGGTCCCGCCGCGTGACGTTGAGCGCCAGGCACAGCGCCCACAGGGCCACCAGCAGCAGGGGAAGCCACCAGCCGTAGACGTCGTGGAGGTTGATGGACGTGCCGTTGACGAGGCGGTTTGCCTTGAGCGTCCACCAGCCGATGACCGCGGACGGAACGCCGATGATCGCGCCGATGAGGGCGACTGAATCGGCGTTCCGCGCACGGTTCATCATGGCTGTCCGGCGCCGCGACCGGCTACTTCAAAAACCCCTTGGAGGTCAGGTAGTCCCGGGCCACGTCCTTCGGATTGAGCCCGTCGACGGCTATCTTGCCGTTGAGTGTCTGCAGCGTTTCCAGTGTCAATGATTGGAACACCGGGTTGAGGATATTGGCGATCTCCGGGTATTTTTGCATGATCTCGCCACGTACCCGCGGGGCCGGCTCGTAGACCGGCTGTGCCCCCATCGGGTCGCCCAGGATGACGAGGTTGAACGCCGCCAGCGAGCCGTCCGTCCCGTAGGCCATGGCCGCGTTGACGCCGTCGGTGCCCTGGTAGGCCGCCTTTTCCGTCTGGGCCGTGTCGCCGCTCGAGACGCTGATCAGCTGGTCGCCGCTCAGGTTGAACCCGTAGACCTGCTCGAACTTGGGCAGCGCTACCGGGCTCGTGATGAACTCCTCGGAGCCGATGAGCTTGACATAACCGCCGTTATTGACGTAATTGGCGAAGTCGGTGAGCGTCGTCAGGTTCTCCTTGTCCGCCAGCGACTTCGGCACCGCGATGGCCCAGGTGTTGTTCGCCGGGGCTGGCGCCAGCCAGACGATGTCGTTCTGCTGCAGGTCCAGCTGTTTGACCTTCTCGTAGCCCTGCTGGGCATTGTTCCACACCGGGTCGTTCTGGTCGTTGAAGAAGAAGGCGCCGTTGCCCGTATACTCCGGGTACATGTCGATTTCTCCGCTCTCCAGCGCCGCCTTGACGATGTTCGTCGCGCCGGTCTGGGTCTTGTCCACCGCGTTGAAACCGTTGTTCTGGAGCATGAGTATCATCATCTGCCCCAGCAGCGAGCCCTCGGTGTCGATCTTGGAACCGACGACGATGGTCCCCTTGGAACTGCTGCACCCGCTCAGCGCCAGTCCGAGCGCCATGATTGCCGCGAGTGTGATGAACAGTAGCTTTTTCATGCGAGTTCCTCCCCCTTTGGTTGTCGTGCCGGTCGGCCTTCCGGGCTTCTAGTAGGGTTGCCAGCCCTTGCCCTGGCGCAGGCCGCGCACGTAGGCCGCCTGTCCGGCGTGTATCATGCTGTCCTCCATGATGCTCACCAGTCGCACCCCGACGGTCGGGGGCGGCGTCCATGGCCCGCCGAGCTCCCGGTCGAGGTCCTTGGAAGTCAGCGTTTTCAGGTACTCGATGCTCCGCTGCGTGGTCGCCTCGGCGTAGCCGAGCAGCACGGATGCCTCCGGCGGTACGAAGGCCGCCACCTGCTCCGGCGTGTCCCCGAAGCCGGTGTCCCCGCCGTCGGCCGGCCGGTTGAACTTCGCCGCCCAGCCGTCTTTCAGGTAGACCTGCTCGCTCCCGGCCAGGTCCGCTATCTGGGCGTCCTGCCCCCGCATCCCGTGCCAGGCCAGCCAGCCCATGGGATTGGTATCACGCGTGGGTAGCCACGCCAGGTCCTCCCGGCTGATACCCTCGAATATCCTCCCGAGGTATTCGGGAACGCGGCCGTAGCCGTCGATCAGAATATCGAGCCATTCCATGGGGTCCTCCTCTTCTGCCGCGCGGTCCGTACGTGGCCAGTTTACTCGCGTCGCGCGCCCGCGTATGTGACATAGGTCTCGGCGCGTGCGTCTGTTATTGTACCACGGTTTGAATATTACTTCAGCCTCGGTGCGAGGGGGAGTTGAACGGCGCTGTCGTGGTGCACGCCCGTGCCGGTTACTTGACACCGCTACCTGCCCGGCCTAGAATTTACGGGAGAAGGACCTGGAAAAATAACGTGAAATGCCCCGTCGATAAGGCCGGCATGGTCATCATCGAGCACGAGGGTATCGAGCTTGATTACTGCACCTGCTGCAGGGGGGTCTGGTTCGACGCCGGCGAGCTGGAGCTCTTCCTTGAGCTCGGCGGCCTGCCGGATCCCGCGCCGTTCCTCCGGGCCATGAACGACCGGGCGGATGCGGTCACCACGGAAAAACCCCGCGCTTGCCCCATCTGCGGCCGGAAGATGAAGAAGACCGCCGTCAACGAGGACGGCTCCATTATCGTCGATGTCTGCCGCGACGGCCACGGCATATGGTTCGATAAGAGTGAGGTCGAGCAGCTCGCCGAGGTGCTCGCCGCGCAGACCCCGCAGGGGAAGGAGGCGGCCCGGATGGTCCTTCACTATCTTCATGATGTGTTCCGCTATTGACCGAGGCGCCTGGACATAATTTCTTAACACTTGGTCTGGTAGTATGGTGAACGGGAGGGTAAAACTATGCTGGCTCTCTGGATAATTCTCGGTATCATCGTCGTCGTCATCCTCTGGATGATCGGCATGTACAACTCGTTGGTGCGGGTGCGCAACCGCGTCAAGAACGCCTGGGCGCAGATCGATGTGCAGCTCAAGCGCCGGTTTGACCTCATCCCCAACCTCATGGAGACCGTCAAGGGCTATATGCACCATGAGCGGGAGACCATGGAGGCCGTCACCCAGGCCCGCGCCGCCGTCCAGCAGGCCACCGGTGGCGGCGCCGCCGCTCGCGGCCAGGCGGAAGGCGCCCTCGGCGCCGCCCTCGGCCGCCTCTTCGCCGTCGC
>CAZOMF010000214.1:0-3717 GCA_964580635.1 uncultured Dehalococcoidaceae bacterium | reverse complement strand
TTCCCGTGGCTCTCCTGGCTGGGAAGCTGGCCGATGTACGCCGAGCCGCGCCAGCCGCTGAGTCTGGCGGCAGTCATCATCGTACTGGCGGGGTCGCTCGCCCTGACGCGGTTCCTCAGCCGGCACGACGAGTGGCCGCTGGCGGCGGTCCGGACCGCGGTCATCGGGCTCGGGGTAGCGGCGCTCTTCGTCGTCCTGCGGCTGGCGTACCCGCCGCCCGCCGGGACGGGCTGGTTCGGCTACCTCGGCGACCTCCTCGGTTCGACGTTCCAGCATCCCAGCACCATCATCCTGGCCGGGCCGGCGGTCGTTTACCTGTGGTGGCGGGGCATCGTGCTGGGCCGGGCGACGAGCTATTTCAGGGACGTGTACCGGCTGTTCGTCTTCGGGATGGTGGCGCTCATCGTGCTGCTCATCCTCTGGCGGGTCAGCGGCTACAACGCGCGGTTCACCGCGCCGGGGCACGACGCGGGTTTCTACGTCATCGCGTTCTTCTTCTTCGGGCTGCTGTCCATCGCCGTCTGCCACCTCTACACGGTGCGCGCCACGATGCCGAAGGAAGACGCCGCGCTGACGTCCGTGCGGCGCTGGCTGCCTATCATGCTCGGCGTGGTGGGTGGCATGGCGCTCATCGGGTTCGGGGTGGGCGCGCTCTTCTCGCCGGGTTTCTTCGATACGGTGGGCGGGGCGGCCCACACGGTCGGCAACGCGGTCAGCACCGCCCTGGACTACATTTTAATACCCTTCGGCTATATCATCGAGGCGATAGTGTGGGTGGTACGGTGGTTCCTTAACCTGATACGCGGGGACATGCCGGGGCTGCCGTCCGGGGCGAGCGGCAACCAGACCTCGCCGTTCCCGGCGACCATTCCCAAGGCCTGGCCGCCGGAGATCCTCATGGCGCTCAAGTGGACCGTCGTCGTCATTGTCGTGGGGCTGGTGGTCTGGCTGGTGGCGCGGGCGGTGCGGCGGTCCCGGGCCCGGCGGGCGCTGGAGGAAATCGAGGAGATCAACGAGTCCCTCTTCAGCTGGACGGGCCTCGGGGAAGATTTAAAGGGCTTTTTAAACAATTTAAAGAACCGATTCACGCCCAAACGCCGCCCCCGCCCCTGGACGTACGACGATGAC
Organism: uncultured Dehalococcoidaceae bacterium; assembly: GCA_964580635.1. Classification (GTDB taxonomy): domain Bacteria; phylum Chloroflexota; class Dehalococcoidia; order Dehalococcoidales; family RBG-16-60-22; genus DAOUEG01. The sequence continues at coordinate 2,589 of CAZOMF010000214.1, read as the reverse complement.
TCCGGGACGCTCGACGTGCGGGAGATCTACCGCCGCCTGCTGTGGGAATCGGCCCGGTCCGGGCTGCCGCGGAAACCTTCCGAGACGGTGGAGGAGTACGCGCGGCGCATCGGGCGGCTCGTGCCGGACAGCGCGGGGCCGCTCGGGGGGATCAATCCGGCCTACTCGGAGGCGCGCTACGGCGACCGGGAGCCGGCCGGGGAGCAGGTAGAGGGCGCCAACCGGCTCTGGCGGGGCCTGCGCGTCGTGCTGCGCCGGCTCCGCGGGGAACCGGGACAATAAAATTCAACTGCGAGGTGTTACCCCATGACGACCGATGCCAAACAGCTCAGGAAAGAACGCGAGGAACGCATCATGAACGCCATCCGGTTCAGGAAGAACGACCGGGTGCCGGTGGACACGCCCATCGGCTACTTCCCGGCGCGGGTGGCGGGCATACCCTGTTCCGCAGCCTTCTACGATTACGATGCCTGGTACAAGGCGTATGACGAGACCATCGATGATTATCCGGCGGACATGATCTTCGTGCAGGGGTTCCAGCCGGGAACGGCGATGGAAATCCTGCAGCCGTGCCAGAGCCGCTGGCCCGGCTTCAATACGGACCCGAACCACGGCCACCAGTCCGTGGAGACGGACAACATGAAAGAGGATGAGTACGACGCTTTCCTCGAAGATACGTCCGACTACCTGTTCCGCGTCCATACTTCGCGGACGGCCCCGAAGCTGGCCGGGCTGGCCAGGTTCCCGCGGCTGAGTGAACTGCACGGTTTCATGGGGGCGAACGCCATCGCGGCGGCGGCAGCGGAAGACGACGTGGCGCTGGCGCTCAACACGCTGATGGAGACGGGGCGGGAGCGGAAGAAGTGGGACGACAAGATCAAGCGGTTCAACGACATGGTGGAAAGCCATGGTTTCCCGCAGTATTTCCAGGGGGCGTGGATGCCGCCGTTCGACCTCATGTCCCATTCCATCCGCGGCATGGAGGGCGTGATGAAGGACATGTTCCGGCAGCCGGACAACCTGATAGCAGCGTGCGAGAAGATACTGGATATAGAGCTGAAACGGCCCAACCCGGCCCCGAGCGAGAACGGCTACACACGCATTTTTATGACGAACACGCGCGGCTCCGACGATTTCATGTCGACGAAACACTTCGACACGTTCTACTGGCCGACCTTCAGGAAGCTGGTGCTGGCGCTCATCGAGCGCGGCCTGACGCCGTGCATCTTCTTCGAGGGGAACTTCACCTCGCGGCTCGAGTACCTGCTCGAGTTCCCCAGGGGGAGTATCTGCGCCAAGCTGGACACGACGGACATCTTCAAGGCCAAGAAGGTCCTGCGGGACCACGTCTGCTTCGAGGGGAACGTGCCGTCCTCGCTGCTCCAGATGGGTACCGTGGAGCAGGTGAAGGACTACTGCAAGCGGCTCATCGACGTCTGCGGGGACGGGGGCGGCTTCATCCTGGCGCCGCGCAGCTCCACGGACGAGGTCAAGCCGGAAAACCTGCGGGCCATGATCGACTGCGCCATGGAGTACGGCCGGTACTGAGTCCGGTGAGTGGCGTCGTGTAGATTCCGGCCTTCGCCGGAATGACGAAAGGCAGGTAAGACTACCGGTCCCCGGCTTCGACCGTGTTCATCAGGTGGGAGAGGGCGAAGGCGAGGGTGCGGCGGACGTACTGCTGGGGCCGTCCGGGGAAGTCCGGCGTGCGGGTCTCCGTGCCCTCGTCCGAGGCGATGGTGAGGAAGGACGCCGTCTTCATGCCGTCGCCGTCCGGTACGCAGTAGCCGTCGATGGCCAGGGCCAGGTCCGCCCCGAAGAAGTCCCGCGCCCGTCCGGCCATCTCCGCGGCGCGCGCCTCGCCGGCCCCGGCGGCGTCCGCCGGCAGCACGAGCCCACCCCTGAAGAACCGCACGCTCTCCGGCGTTTCGGCGAAGAGCCGGGTCAGCTGCCCGCCGGTAAAGGTCTCGGCGACGGCGAGGGTGCGGCCCGTCTCGATGAGGCGCTTCCCGATGGAGCCTTCCATGGTGTCGTCGTCGGCGCCCCAGATGTTCTTGCCGATGACACCCCGTATCTCTTCCTCCCGGGCGGCGGCCACTTTGGCGGCCTCTTCCCGCGTCGGGGACTTGGCGGTGATGCGGAGGTGGATGCCGTCCGCCTTGGCGTAGATGCCGAGGGTGGGGTTGCTGCCGGAGAGGAAGGGGGTCATCAGCTCGTCGACGAGGCCCTCGGACATGCCGAAGGTCTTCAAGGTGCGGGAGAGGATGACGGCGCCGCTCTTTTTCTCCAGCCGGGGCAGCACCTGCTGGAACCACATGTCCTGGCACTCGATGGGCGGCCCGGGCATGAGGACGATGATGCGGCCTTCCTTCTCCACCCACCAGCCGGGGGCCGTGCCGGCGCGGTTGGGCAGGGCCGTGCCGGAGGGGATGAGGGTGGCCTGTTTGAGATTGTTGTCCGGCATCTCGATGTTGCGCCGGGTGAAGAACCGGGTCAGCGTCTGCCGCAGCTCCGGCCGGACGGTCATCTCCTCACCGACGAGGGCGGCGACGACCTCGCGGGTAATGTCGCCCTTGGTGGGGCCGAGAC
>CAZOMF010000213.1:0-3736 GCA_964580635.1 uncultured Dehalococcoidaceae bacterium | reverse complement strand
GGGACCACCGCAAGATCGGCAAGGACCTGGACCTGTTCGTGTTCTCGGACATGGTCGGCAAGGGGCTGCCGCTCTTCACGGAGAAAGGCTCCATCATCCGGCGGGAGCTGGAGCGCTTCGTGGTGGACCTGGAGGTCAAGAACGGCTACAAGCACGTCTACACGCCGGACATCGCCAACGTGGCGCTCTACCGGACGTCCGGCCACTACCCGTACTACAAGGACACCATGTACCCGGTCATGAAGATCGACGAGGAGGAGCTCATCCTCCGGCCCATGACCTGCCCGCACCACTACATGTACTACGCCAGCAAGCCGCGCTCCTACCGGGAGCTGCCGTTCCGCATCGCGGAGCTCGCCAAGCAGTTCCGCTACGAGAAGTCCGGCGAGCTTTCCGGGCTGATGCGGGTACGCATGTTCTGCCTGGCCGACTCCCACATCATCTGCCAGCCGGAGCAGGCGATACCGGAGATACACAAGGTGCTCGACCTCATCGAACACGTGGCCGGCGTGCTCGGCCTCAAGCCCGGCGAGAACTACCGTTACCGGCTCTCGCTCGGCGACCGGAACGACGAGAAGAAGTATTACAAGGACGATGCGGCGTGGGACTTCGCGGAGGACGTCCTCCGCCAGGTGCTGAACGAACGCAAGGCGAACTTCTTCGAGGCCGGCGACGAGGCCGCCTTCTACGGTCCCAAGATAGACATCCAGATGAAGAACGTGGCCGGCAAGGAGGACACCGCCTTCACCGTGCAGTACGACTTCGTCGGGCCGAAGCGGTTCCAGCTCGTCTACAACGACAGCGACGGCCAGGAGAAGGAGCCCATCGTCATCCACCGGTCGTCCATCGGCGCCATCGAGCGGACCATGGCGTTCCTCATCGAGCACTACGCCGGGGCCTTCCCGGTCTGGCTGGCGCCGGTGCAGCTCAAGCTCATCCCGGTGTCCGACCGCCACAACGGCGCCTGCTACGCCATGGCCGAAGAGCTCAAGGCCGCCGGCGTCCGCGCCGAGGTGGACGACCGCTCCGAGCGCATGAACCTGAAGATACGGCAGGCGCAGCTGGAGAAAGTGCCGTACATGGCCATCGTCGGGGACAAGGAAATGGAGAGCAAGACGGTCTCCATCCGCACCCGGGCCGGGGAGCAGCTTCCCGCCCAGCCGCTGGCGGACTTCACCGCGCACATCGTCGAGGAGATAGCCACGCGGGCATTATAGGCGGCGCAGCCGGGTTTTCCCTTCGTGACGGTTGATTTTTTCCCTCGTACTGTGCTACCATGTTAATTCGTAAGATACCTGAACCGAGGAGGATGCAGGGAACATAATTAAACAACTACGAGTCAACGAGCGTATCATGGCGAGGGAGGTGCGCCTGGTCGGTGAGCACGGCGAGCAGCTTGGCATCATGCCGGTCGCCCAGGCCAGGGAAGCGGCGAGGAAAGCTAACCTCGACCTCGTCGAAGTAGCTCCCACCTCGGTCCCCCCGGTCTGCCGCCTTCTGGACTACGGCAAATTCAAGTACGAACAGCAGAAGAAGGAACAGCAGGCCAGGAAAACCCAGAAGGTCACCATGCTCCGGGAGATCCGGATGCGTCCCAAGATAGGTGTCCACGATTTCGACGCCAAGGCCCGGACGGCCCGCAAGCTGCTCGAAGAAGGCGCCAAGATCAAAGTAACATTGATGTTCCGGGGACGGGAGATCACCCACCCGGAGCTCGGCTGGAAGCTCCTCCAGCGCATGGCGGAAACGCTCGCTGACATGGCCGGAGTGGAACAGCAGGCCGTAATGGAAGGCCGGCGGATGCACATCGTGCTGGCGCCGGTGGCGGCCAAGGTCAAGGAAAAGGCGGAAGCCAAGGCGGAACAGAAGGCCACGGCCGCGGAAAAGGTCCCGGCCAAGACCGCCGCCGGCGCCGCCAAACCGTCCGCGAAGGCGGAAGCGAACGTAGCGACAAAGGAACCTGAACATGCCGAAACTAAAAACGCATAAGGGCGCCAAGAGCCGGTTCCACATCACGGGGACCGGCAAGATCATGCGCATCAAGGGGCCCAAGAGCCACCTGCGGCTGCACAAGACGAAGCGGGTCCGCGCCCAGTTCGACAAGAAGATGGAACTGAACTCCCGCGATGAAAAGCGTATCTCGAGACTTATCCCCTACGGGGTCAAATAGAGGAGGACGGAGTTGCCCAGAGTCAAACGGGGGGTAACCTCACACCAGCGTCACAAGAAGGTCATGGCCCTCACCAAGGGACACCGCGGGACGAAACACCGGCTCATCAGGCGGGCGACCGAGTCCATGATCCACTCGCTCAACTACGCCTACATCCACCGGCGCGAGCGCAAGGGCGACATGCGCCGCCTCTGGATCACCCGGATCAACGCCGCCTGCCGCGCCGAGGGCACGACCTACGGCGATTTCATGAACGGCCTCAAGAAGTCCGGCGTGGACATCAACCGCAAAATGCTGGCCGATATGGCCGTACGGGAACCGGAGAGCTTTAGAAGCCTGGTCACTCTCGCTGGAGGGAAAGGCCAGGAACAGTAGTCAACACCCGAGAAACTGTCTTTCTTATTCGTTTTCTGAGACCCCTTCCCTCCCCTGGATGGAAGGGGTTATTTAGTTGGAGCAAAGCATCACCGGAGTCAGGACGATGATAGAACAAATAGAGACCATCAAGCAGGAAGCGCTCAGCGCGCTGGGAAGCATCAGCGATGTGAAAGACCTGGAGACCTGGCGGGTCAAGTACCTCGGCAAGAAGAGCCCGCTCACCCGGATACTGCGGGGACTCTCGACGCTTTCGCTGGAAGAGCGGAAGTCCGTCGGTGCGGCGGCCAACGCGACCCGCGGGCTGCTGGAGAAGTCCGCGGCGGACAAGACACAGGCGCTCCGCAGCGCCCACCTCCAAACCAGGGCCGGTTCCGAGGCGGTGGACATCACGCTGCCGGGCCGTCCCTATCCCGTCGGCAAGACCCACCCCATCACGGCCGCCATCCAGGAGGTGGTGGACATCTTCGCCACCATGGGCTTCCGGGTGGCCGAGGGCCCGGACGTGGAGTGGGACTACTACAACTTCGAGGCGCTCAACATCCCGGAGGAGCACCCCTCCCGGGACGACATGTCCTCCTACTGGATCGACTACCTCAGCCCGGAGGGCAAGAAGAACATGCTGCTGCGCACCCACGGCACGGCCGTCAGCGCCCGGGTGGTGGAGAAGATGGAGCCGCCCATCCGCACCATCGAGCCGTCGCGGGTCTACCGCTACGAGGCGACCGACGCCACCCACCTCAATATCTACCATAACATCGACGCGCTGGCGGTGGACCGCGGCATCACCATGGCCGACCTCAAGGGCACGCTCTACGAGTTCGCGCGGCGGTACTTCGGGGAAGACCGGCAGGTCCGCTTCCGGGTGGACTACTTCCCCTTCGTCGAGCCGGGACTGGAGCTGGCCATCGACTGCCTCGCCTGCCGCGGCAAGGGCTGCCGTATCTGCGGCAACTCCGGCTGGCTGGAGGTCGGCGGGGCCGGCATGACCCACCCGGAGGTGCTGCGGCGCGGCGGCATCGACCCGGAGGTGTACACGAGCTTCGCCTTCGGCATGGGGCTGGAGCGGCTGCCGATGCTGCGCTACGGCATCGACGACATACGGCATTTCTACACTAACGACCTGAGATTCCTCAGGCAGTTTTAGGACGGGACGATGAAAGTACCAATCAGCTGGCTGAAAGACTACGT
>CAZOMF010000212.1:0-3771 GCA_964580635.1 uncultured Dehalococcoidaceae bacterium | reverse complement strand
ATGAAACTGGCGTTCATCGGCGGGGGAAATATGGGGGAGGCCATCGTGGCGGCGCTCCTGGAGAAGAAGCGCGCCATCCCGACCGGCATTACCGTGAGCGATATCAGCCCCGAGCGGCGGGGCTACCTGTCCCGCACGTACGGCGTCCTCACCACAGCGGAGAACCTGGAGGCAGTAGCCGGCAAGGACATCGTCATCCTCTCGGTCAAGCCGCAGCAGTTCCCGGAAGTCGCCGCGAGCGTCAAGGGACAGCTCGGCAACGGCCAGCTCGTCATTTCCATCATGGCCGGCGTCCGCACGGACAAGCTCATCGAAGCCCTGGGCTACGACGTCGTCGTCCGGGCCATGCCCAACATGCCGGCCCAGATCGGCCTGGGCGTCACCGGCTGGACGGCCACGCCGGACGTCACGGACGTCCAGAAGGAGCGCGCGAAGACCGTGCTCGGCTCCATGGGCGAGGAGCTGTTCTTCCCGGATGAGCACTCATTGGACATGGTCACCGCCGTCAGCGGCAGCGGCCCGGCCTACGTCTTCCTCTTCGTCGAGGCCCTCATCGCCGGGGCGGAAAAGATCGGCCTCTCCCCGGACGACGCCCGGGAGCTCGTCATCCGCACGCTGCTCGGCGCCGGCCGCCTGCTGGAAACGTCCGAAAAGACCGCCGCGGAACTGCGCCACGCCGTGACCTCCAAGGGAGGCACCACCGAGAAAGCCCTCCAGGTCCTGAACCTCGGCGGTTTCAGCGCCCTCGTGGCGGACGCCGTGCGGGCCGCCTACGAGCGTTCCCTGGAGCTCGGCGATTGAGCGGGACCGCGGCATGAGGGTCGATACGTTCAACGGCCGTCCCTACCGGAACTTCTGGGACTGGCTGCTCGACGGCTGGCACCGCTACTTCATTCTCATGCCGCTCATCGGCTACGGCTGGTACCTCGGCTCCACCGCCGAGGTCTAGTACCTTCAACGTATTGACGCCGTGCGGTTCCGCGGGTAGAATGGATTAAACCGCGCGGGAGTGAACGCCCTATGAGCTGGCTCGACATCGTCATCATCATCCTCATCCTGATACCCACGCTGCTCGGTCTCAAGAACGGCCTCGTCAAGGCCGTTTTCTCCATCGTCGGCATCATCGTCGGCATCGTCCTCGCCGGGCAGTTCTACAACAAGCTCGCCACGGTGATATCGGACGCCGCCTGGGCCAAGATAGTGGCCTACGTCATCATATTGGTGGTGGTGTGGGTCGGGGCGTCGCTGGCGGCGGCCCTCGTCAAAAACCTGCTCAAGGCCGTCATGCTCAACTGGATCAACCGGCTCGGCGGCGCGCTGCTCGGCTTCTTCATGGGAGTGTTCTTCTGCGGCGCCGTCCTTTCGCTGTGGGTACAGCTCATCGGCAGCGGCCTGATCGGCTCCAGCAGCGTCGTCCAAAACTCGTTCATGGCCCAATTCCTGCTGGACAAGTTCCCGGTCGTCCTCGGGTTGTTGCCCAGCCAGTTCGACCCCGTCAAGAACTTCTTCCAGTAGCCGAACAAGAAAAAACATCCCCTGACCGTACGGTCAACGGGATGTTAAAGGGCACAAATTGGGGCGGATTACTCCGCCCCAATGTTTCTCTGTCGGCTGGTTTGAAAGCCGCTATTTCTTGGGGTGATCGGGATCGGGCTGCGGGGCATCGACGGGGCAGATGGCCGCGCACTGCGGGCTGTCGTGGTAACCCACGCACTCGACGCACTTGTTGAAGTCGATGACGTAGGTCGTTTCGCCCTCGCTGATGGCGCTCACCGGGCATTCCGGCTCACAGGCGCCGCAGCTGATGCATTCGTCGGTAATCTTATAGGCCATTCGTTTTACCTCCTGAAATTTGGCTGGACGGTCGGGGTGGACTGCTTTAATTATCTTATACTTGCTGCGCTTTGACAAGCCCTTTCTGCTTGAGGGCTTGCGCCACGCAGTCGGGCACCAGGCAGGAGATGTCCCCGCCGAGGGCGGACACCTCGCGGATGAGGCTGGCGCTGAGGAACTGGTACTCCTGGCTGGCCATGAAGAACATCATCTCCAGGTGGGGCGAGAGTTTCTTGTTCATCATCGCCTGCTCGAACTCCCACTCGAAATCACCCACCGCCCGCAGGCCGCGCACCATCACCTGGGCGCCGACGGACCGCGCGTACTGCACGGTCAGCGTGGTGTAGCTGTTGACCTCGACGTTCTTGAGGTGGGCGAGCGCTTCCCGGGCCAGGTTGACACGCTCCTCGGTGGTGAAGGTCAGGTGTTTGTTCGGCGTCGCGAAGATGCCGATGTAGAGCTTGTCGAAGATCTTGGAGGCCCGGGTGGCGATGTCCATGTGGCCATTGGTGATGGGGTCGAAACTGCCGGCATAGAGCGCATTTGTCAAGAGCCTTCCTCCTTCCGGTACACGTTGATGCAACTGTCGCCGTGACGGGTCGTTCTCACGAGGCCGTAGCCGCCGTACCGTTCCGCGAGCGTCAGCCGGGGCGAATGCGTCACGACGATGGTGGTGTTCTCGCCGACCAGCTTGGACGCTGCCAGCTGCCCGATGACGTCGCCGATGGACGTGTCCGCGTAGGGCGGGTCCATCAGGACGAGGTCGTACTCCTTTTCGAGGAACCCGAGCGCTTTGGTAACGCTGGTGCAGTAGACGCGGGCCTGTTCCGCGAGCCTCGTTTTTTCAAGGTTCTCTTTGATTATACTACAGCAACGGGGGTCCCTATCAACAAAGTCGGCATGGCCGGCCCCGCGGCTCAGCGCCTCGATGCCCATGGCGCCGCTGCCGGAGAACAGGTCCAGCACCTCGTCCCAAGCCGTGTCCGACCGGTTTTCCAGGATGGAAAAGATGGCCCCGCGCACCAGGTCCGTCGCCGGACGGGTAGGGGCGCCCTTGGGGAACTTGAGCGGGTGTCCTTTAGCCTTGCCTGTAATGACTCGCATGCGGCGTGCCGGTCACGGCACATCTTCAGGATACCCGGCGGGGTATCGGTTGTCAATAGAATGAGGGGGGGCCGCGGGTGGAGGTCCCCGCGGCCCCTAGTATCGATACTATCGCGTTTCAGTTTGGCCGGAACAGGCGGGCTCGAATCGCCTGTCCGGGCTATGGTCCGGCGCGGCCGGAGCCGCACCCCGTTGCTTCATCGGGCTTTTCCCGGTTGTCTTTTCTCTAGAGGAAATGCCGCTGCTTGCTCGGCTCGACGTTCTTCTGCGGTACCGGTGCCTGCTGGCGCCGGTGGTTGAAGAGCGGGCGACGCAGGAAGGACGGCATGTCGAGTTCGTCCTCGGTCCGCATGTTCTTGAGCAGGTTGGTCAGCTCGTCGTCTTCCTTGGCCTGGCCCATCCCCATGTTGGCGTGGAAGCCGGTGGTGATGAGGGTGATGCGGACATCGTTCTCCATGGCGGCATCGTTGGCCACGCCGAAGATGATGTTCGCGTCCGGATCGACGGCGCCCTTGATGACGTCCGCCGCCTGGTTCACCTCGAACAGGCTTAGGTTGTTGCCGCCGACGACGTTGAAGAGCACGGCCTTGGAGCCCTCGATGGAAACGTCGAGCAGCGGGCTCGCCAGGGCGTCCTTGGCGGCGTCCACGGCGCGGTTCTGACCCGTGCCCTTGCCGATGGACATCCAGGCCGGGCCGGCGTCCTTCATGATCGCCTTCACATCGGCGAAGTCCAGGTTGATCATGCCGGGGGTCGTGATGACCTCGGCGATCGCCTGTACGCCGTGCCGGAGGACGTCGTCCGCCAGCTTGAAGGCGCTGTCCACGCCGGTCT
>CAZOMF010000211.1:3320-3828 GCA_964580635.1 uncultured Dehalococcoidaceae bacterium | reverse complement strand
TTTCGAGCTGGTGATGCAGCAGTTCGGCGAAGATATGTTCGTAGCGGTACCATTCGTACGGGCGATCGAGCGGTATGATGAACAGGTTTTCCTTCTCCAACCGCTCAAGGGTCTCACGCCCGTCTTTCCGCCCTGTGAGAGCATCGCATAAGGGACCGCTCAGCCAATCCAGAATGGAGGTTTTAAGAAGAAAATCCCGCGTCACTTCAGGCTGATGCTGGAGTACTTCTTCGATGAGATAGTCCATGACGTACCGGGGCGAAGCCGTAAAATCTGTAAGGAAACGTGATAGGTCCTGTTGGTCGTGTAACGAGAGCATCGCCAACTTGAGACCGACTGCCCACCCTTCGGTTTTAGCGTACAGGGCGTCCAATTGGTTTTTTCCGAGCGGCAGGCCTCCAAGTACTTGCACCATCTTGGCCGATTCCTCTCGCGTAAAGCGAAGGTCGTCGCCTCGAAGCTCCTGCATCAATCCCCGCCCCAGAAGTCTTGGGAGGGGCAGCGGCGG
>CAZOMF010000211.1:0-3310 GCA_964580635.1 uncultured Dehalococcoidaceae bacterium | reverse complement strand
CAGATGCATTTTAGGAGGGAGGTGTTCCAGTGCGAATGTAACATTTTCATGGATTAAGGGGGATTGAATGAAGTTATAGTCGTCCAGCACGAGGAAGAAGTCCGTTGTAACCCGTGCCAGGTCATTAAGCAATTCCGTCAGAACGTTCCGGATGGCAGTCGGCTGTCCGATGACGAGCTGTACAAGGGCTTTAGCTCCGGCTTCGTTGAGCCATGTTCTGACTGCTGAGATGAAGTAGCGCCAGAACCAGACGGGGTCATCGTCCGCCTCATCGAGCGAGAGCCACGCGATGGGATAGCGTGGTTCTCTATGCTCCATCCATTCACAGAGAAGGGTCGTTTTTCCGAAGCCGGCGGGGGCAGATATGAGCGTAAGGGCGTAGTCGGCGGCCTTCTGGAGTCGCGCTACCAATCGGGGCCGCGGAATCAACGGTGGCCGTAACGATGGCGTGGTCAGCTTGGTGGTTAGTAATGATGTATCCACGAAGGCCTCCGGCCATTTCGGACGTCGCAGTCGTGCAAATAAATTATAACACCGGATGTCTAGTTGAAATTGGGCGTGTCCTATGAGGCGGTTACTGGACAGGAAGAACGCTGTTTCAGAGGAGAGATCGACTCCCGAAGCGGGCAGAAACGAGGTGGACACCATGCAAGACACACTGGCCCCGATGTTTCTTGGTTTTGTATGTTGTCATCTATTGAATAATACATTAAGATGACCGTAAAACGACCCTCAAGAGGATGAACCAATGCGACATCGCGTTTGTATCCGCTGCCGACAGACCACGTTACCCCCGGATTTTCCCGGCATCATTTGTCTCCGCTGCCAGGAAGAGTTCAAACAGGAACTCGCCGATTTCATGGAGGGAGCGATGCTTGACCTCCATGATCTGGCGCAGATGTTCCGGATGGATGAAGACAGCGTCAAACGTGCCTATAGAAAAGGTAAGTTTCCTGCGCGTGCAACAGGCACTAAAAAATATCTCTGGTCCCAGGATGTCATCAAGGAGTGGATGAGGGCCGGCTGCCCGGACATCAAGCGCCTGATCGATGATCTTGAGGTACTCCGCGATCAGCACGGCGATGTCGGGCCGGACGACCTCCGCGGCGGGAAAACCGCTGGTGATCGGCTCGACATCCCGGTTCAGGTTTTTTCGAATGACGAATCGGGTGAATTAAAACGGCAGACCAGGATTATCACCACGAGGATACCCCGCCACGGACCGGCTGATTGATGATCGGCGCATATTGATCGGCGGGCCTTTCCTGTAAGTTCTTGAAACAGTCATAAGCCCGAACGGAAAGCCGTCGATATACCACGACCTGAGAAGTCAAATTAGAGCCGCAGCCGGTCGGCCACCCCGTACTTGAAATGTTGGTCCCGGACATCGCTGTCGGCGAGATTGGCGTAGTGCCGGGTCATGGTAAGGCTGCGGTGCCCTAGCTTCTTCTGAAGACTGAAGATGTCGCCCCCGTTACGCAGATACAAGACGGCGCTCGTATGACGGAGTTTATGGGGGTAGCATCGGGTCAGCCCGGCCTTCTTGCCGAAGGAGCGAACGATCTTCTCCATACGTTTCATCGAAAGCGGGTGACCGTCACGGCCGAGCCAAAATTTTGTCGTATTGATGCCCTCCGGCCGATACTTGAGTTTGTATTCGATAAGAACCTTACCTACTTTTCGCCCGAAGGGGACGACTCGCTCCCGGCCCATCTTACCCATGATGCGGATCTGGTTTTCGTCGAAGTCGATGTTGGCATCGTCCATGTCGTGAATTTCACCGAGGCGCAGGGCGGTGTCAAGCATAGTCAGCATCATAGCGTAGTCCCGGTAACCCTCGGGGTCGCTCCGGTTCGGTGCCCGCAGCAGCTTGACGCACTCCTTCTCGGTGAAAGTTGGAATGATGATCTCGGGCACTTTGGGAAGCCGTACTTTGGCAAGAGGATCGCTCTTGAGGAAGCCCTCGCGCGCCAGGAAAGCGAACAGGGACCGGATGCCGCGGCAATAGGTGTCAATGGACTGTAGCGAGACCGAGGAGGTCTGTGTCCGGTTGTAGGGATGGGTGGTGAATTTCGGCCGTTCCCGGAGAGCGATGACGAAGCGCCGCAGGTCGTCACCGGTGACGGTCTGGACCTCGGGCAGCTCGGGGCCGAGGAACTCGGTGAAGTATCTGATGCTGGAGGAGACCCAGGCGACGGTGGCGGGGCTTTTACCCTCGGCCCGGGCGTAGGTCTTGTAGGCGGTAACGGCTTCCTCGAAGGTCATGATGGCTACCTCTTCCTCCGAGGATAGGGGAGGAGGCGGGGTTTGAACAGGGCGTTCGAGGGCGTTGCGTACTTTTTTTGGACCGGTTTGGCTGGTGGGGGGCCTGTCGAGGGGGCCCTTGCGGGCACCGCAGGGGGTCAGTGCGGGGGTTTCGGGGTGATGCGGGTCATTTTTCGAAGCTAAAATGGGCGGTATAGGACTCGAACCTATGACCCCCTGCGTGTAAAGCAGGTGCTCTAACCAACTGAGCTAACCGCCCGGATGGCGTGCTTGGAGGGATTTGAACCCTCGGCCTCTGCCTCCGCAGGGCAGCGCTCTATCCGCTGAGCTACAAGCACGTACCAGAGAAGTGGTGCCGAGGGTGAGAGTTGAACTCACACGCCCTTGCGGACACTACGCCCTGAACGTAGCGCGTCTGCCATTCCGCCACCTCGGCGCGGTAGCTGTCCGGTACCACGCCGGACTCTTTATTCTAACAACAACGGCCCCGTATTTCAAGATTGAGGGGCACAAAAAAGGGGTGGGGCGGTGCAACCCGCCCCACCTCGGGTTTACCTTGCTTAGGGTCTAGGGCCAGTAGAGCTTCTCGGCTTGTTTCTTGAGGTCCGCCCGGAAGTCCGGGTGGGCGATATCGATGAGCGCCAGCGCCCGCTGCCGCTGCGTCATGCCCTTGATGTGGGCTATTCCGTACTCCGTCACCACGTAGTCGGATATCGTCCGCGGAACGGTCACTATGGTTCCTTCCCGCAGCAGCGGTGTGATGCGTGAGATCCGCTTCTCGCCGGTACCGGTGGTGGAGGTGATGACAGTGACGAACTTGCCCCCCTTGGACATGAACGAGCCGATGGCGAACGCCGTTTGTCCGCCGGCCCCGCTGATAACCCGCGGGCCGATGGACTCCGCTGCTATCTGCCCCGCGAAGTCCACGCTCACCGCGCTGTTGATGCAGACCATGTTGTCGTGCGCGGCGATGACCCTCGCGTCCAGGCAGTACTCCGCCGGGTGCAGCTCGAAGAGCGGGTTCATGTTGATCCAGTCCATCTCT
>CAZOMF010000210.1:0-3838 GCA_964580635.1 uncultured Dehalococcoidaceae bacterium | reverse complement strand
GTACCTGGAGTTCGGATGGATATGGTCGCCCCCGGACAACATCCGCGAGATGAAGCACGATAATTTCGACGAGATCGTCCTTCACATCGGCGGCGACCCGGACCACCCGGAAGACCTCGGCGCGGACATGGTCTTCGGCATCGGCGGCAAGCGGCTGGAGTTCGACAAGAACTTCGCCATGTTCATCCCGCGCGGCGTCGCCCACGGTCCGCTGGAATGGGCGGAGGTCCGCCGGCCTCACATCGAAATGGCCATCATGCTCGGCGCCGGCACGCTCAAGGAAGGCTGGGGCTTCGATATCACCGAGATGGCTGCCCGCCGCGCGGCAGCACAGCAGTCCAATCCCTGAGACGGGTTGCAGGATATGCTCCTGACGGCTTGAGGCCGGGTCTGCAAAGGCCGGACCATTCCGCCTCAATTTGCCTTTCTCCGGGATTTATGGCGATAATTTCTAGTACGCGTCCCCGGAGGAACCATGAACGAGCCGCCCCTGAAAAAGTATTCCCTGACCGTCCGCCTGCTGCACTGGCTGCACACCATCGCCTTTATCATCCTGGCCATCACCGGGATGGTGCTGGCCTTCGGCGGTTCCGGGCAGACCTCACTGGCGTCCTTCCACAGCTCTCTCGCCCATTTCTGGATCGCGCTGCCGGTCGTCTTCCTCATCATCCGCCCCCGGACCTCGTTCCGCGGCCTCGGGATGCTCTGCCGCTGGGGTCGCGAAGACCTCGCCTGGCTGCGGGCCGCCCCCCGCTATTACCTCCGCCGCGACCATTCCACCATGCCGCCCCAGGGGTTCCTCAATACCGGCCAGAAGCTCTGGTGGCTCGTTACGTTCGTCACCTGGCTGGTCTTCTCCGTGAGCGGGCTCATCAAGGAGGTCTTTGTGAACCACGGGCTGTCGCCGTCCACGGTCCATACCATGACGTATCTCCACGACGTAGCCTTCGGCGTGGCGGGCGTGTTCTTCCTTGTCCACGCCTACCTCGGCATCTTCCACCGGGAGTCCCTGAAGTCCATGATCTCCGGCACCATGGACGCCGCCTATGCCCGCGAAAACCACGGCAAGTGGTACGCGGAAACCACCGGGAAACCGGACGGACCCGCCGGAGACTAGTCGCCCTGCGGCAGTCCCCAGTTCTTGAACGCGGTCTTGTAGAAGTCCGGCTGCGGAAAGTCCGGCTGCATCATCATCTGCTCCCGGGCGTAGCGGGAATCCTGGAAAAAGGTCTTCAGCCCCCCCATGAAACCAGCCAGCCTGGGGCGCGGGACGGAGAGTATCATTTCACCGGGCAGGGCCAGGGCGCGGACGCGCTCGCCGGGGTCGGGCAGGTTGACCCAGTACTCGTTGTCGATAATGGCGTTGGTCACGCCATAGGCGCAGGAGAACGGGAACACGTTGGTCCTGACCCCGGGCTGGTCTTCCTCCTTCAGGCTCAGCAGCATCGTCCGGAGCTGATCGGTGGACGCGTAGATGAGGACGACGTCCGGCTCGAAGGTCGTCTCCGCCAGCGGGGCACTCAGGATGGCCGCGTACTTCCCGTAGGGGAAGCGCGCGTAGAGGTTCGCGTTCTGCGCGCCGGGGCGCTCCGGGAACGGTACTTGGCCGTAGGCCATGGCCGGGCCGGGGCACCAGTGGTCCTCCTTGAACATGGCGACGGTCTGCCCCTCGCGGCGGGACAGGGCGAATGCCTGGCATTGGGCGTAGTGGCGGCCGTCCCGGCTCGGGCGGACGGCGCCTTCCGGCAGCTCCTCCTCCGGGGTGATCATCCTGACGGCGATGGGGGCGGTCTGGAGCCGCAGCAGCTCCTCGAGCTGTCTGCCGTAGCGCTGGTACGTTTTCAAACCTGGCATGATAAGTTCCCTCCCGTTCCATGGCGTTCCGGGGATATTATGAAGGCTCGCGGCGAGTTTCACAAGTAAATGAAAAACGGGGGGCTGCCGTTACGGCAGCCCCCCGTGCGAAGGGAGATCGGTATTTACGCGGTTCAGCAGCTGTATCCGCCCTCCGGGCCGAGTACGAACCCTTCACCATCGGGATATTTTACATAATCGAGCGTATTGCCCTCGGTGAACGGCTTTACCATTTCGGCGATTAGTACGTCGACGCCGTTGATGCTCACCGGCTGTTCATCCTGTTCCGGCTCGTCCAGAGCCATCCCCAATCGGGGACCTCCTCAGCCCATTCCCTGGATGAAGATGCGCAGGTACTTTCCCGCGTTCTGTTCCAGGACTTCATTGATCTTGTCGCGGGCGCTGTCCGTGATGACGACCATCCTGTTCCTCCAATAACTTTTCCAGGCCCGTTCAGGCCTATCATCAGTATAGTGTACCAACCCCCGGGGGGTATGTGATTTTTATCACGTCTGCCTGGCGATTGTCAACCATGATGGATACCGGATGGCAGACGGGAACAAGGCCTCAAGATAGGTAAACAGCTGGTGATATCGGCTCGGTTCCGAATGCGGTGCTCGTTTAGTAGGAAACCTTGACGCCGGATCCCGCCAGCTCGGGAATGCAGGTATCGATCGATTCCGGGTTCAGAGGATTATCGTCTAAACGCAGACTCCGGTCGAGCGGCATATCCGTGAATCCCCGGTTCTCCACCAGGGGAGAAAGGTCGGAGATATCGTTGCCATCCAGTGAAATGTCCCGCAGCCGGTAGAGCTTGGCCAACGGCGAAATATCCCGGATGTGGTTCTCGCTCAGGCTGATACTTTCCAGCCGGTACAGACCGGCGAGCGGAGTAATGTTCTCTATCTGATTCTGGCAGGCACCCAGGAATAAAAGCTGCTGTAAATGGGCCAGGGAAGAGATATCGGTGATCCGGTTCCGGGAGATGCTGACCTGCTGTAGGTTTCCCAGATCCACGAGGACGGAGATATCCGAGATCCGGTTGTCATCCAATCCAAGTAACTTCAAGCTGTGCAGATTGCGCAAGGGGGAAACGTCCTGAATTCGATTGAGCGACAGCATCAGACATTCCAGGTTAGTGAGATCTGCTAACGGAGAGATATCACTGACGTCGTGGTGCATGAGAACCAGGGTTTTAAGATTTGTCAGTTGAGCTAACGGAGTAAGGTCCTGAACGTGACCGGACACTATCAATAACTCGAGTTTTTTCAGGTCGCGAAGCGGGGCCAGGTCCCCGATATCTCCGTTGATATTGATTTCTTCCAGGTTGGTGCAGTATTCCAGCCCGGTCAGGTCGGTGACGATGCTGCCGGGCTCACCGATAGCGCCAATATTGTTGCCAATCTCCAGCTTATAGATCCGGGACATGTCGCTGGCGCGAATGTCCCGGTCGGGGATATCAAGGCCTTTCCGGATGGCGCTTTGCAGGACCGGATCGGGAATGCTCACGACCCCATCCGAGATGGCGAAAACAGCTCTCGCGGAACCATAGCCGATCCCGGCGGCGAGAATGATCGCGGCCATGAACCAGGTGGCTGCTAACGAGAGCTTTTTAATCTTCATGGGGCGTATTGAGGCAGGATTGTTAGCATCAGGCTACCATAACAGGCGCGACCTGACATGCAGGCCAATGCCCAATTCATTTGGGGGCTGTGAAGTTGGCAATAACTGAGGATAGGTTATAGAGGCCAGCCAACTCCGCGGGTCCGCCCGATTCAGACCGCTGAAAAAGTAGGGCTCTGGGAGCGTTGATCCTGACAGCCGGTGAAAGCTGCTTGAAAATCCCCCGTTATTCAGTTGTCAGCGGCTGTTTCAGGTCATGTCTTCCCCCTCATTTGCTTGATTATCCGGTTATCTTGCCGCCACCGGCACCGGCGGCGGGATATCCGGCGGCTCCCATAACAGCTTCGCCATGCGCTTGAGG
>CAZOMF010000209.1:0-3858 GCA_964580635.1 uncultured Dehalococcoidaceae bacterium | reverse complement strand
CGGCCTACCAGGCGTCCTGGCTGAAGTACTACTATCCGCTGGAGTTCTTCGTGGCCATCTTCAACCAGCAGCCGATGGGTTTCTACAACCTGGAGACCCTGAAGGAAGACGCCAAGCGGCACGGGGTGCGGGTGCTCAACCCGGACGTCAACCGCAGCCGGACGAAGAGCGTCATCGAGGAAGACCCCGGCTGTCATTGCGAGTCCGCCTCGGGCGGACGAAGCAATCCGTCCCGCCGCAAGGGCGGCGCCCTGCGCCTCGGCTTCCTCCACGTGGACGGGCTCGGGCCCGCCGCCGCCGAGGCCATCGAGGCGGCGCAGCAGGCCGGGCCGTTCACCGGCGTCGGCGAGTTCCTGGAGCGTACCGGCGTGCTGGAGGACGTGGCCCTCAAGCTGGCCGGCGCGGGCGCCTTCGATAATTTGGCCCCGAACCGCCGTACGGTGAAGTGGGAGATAGGGCTCCGCTACCGCCCGGTGAATGTGCAGCTGCCGCTGCCGCTGCCGGTGACGCAGGACCTCGTCTCCCTCGAGGCGCCGGACTCCTGGGAGCGGATGCGCGAGGAGTACGGCGTGCTGAGCCTCTGCCCCGGGGCGCACGTCATGGAGCACCTGCGGCCGCGCTTTAAGCGGGGGTTCACCACCAGCCGGGACATCGGCCGGCTGCGGGACGGCGCCCCGGTGACGGCGGCGGGCATGGTCATCCGGCGGCAGCGGCCGCGCGGCAAGGTGGTCTTCATCACGCTGGAGGACGAGTTCGGGCTCATACCGTGCATGGTCTTCGGCAAGACGTACACGGAGCACGAGTTCACCTTCCGCTCGCCGTTCCTCGTGGTGAAGGGACGGCTCACCCGCAAGGAGGGTACCTGCAACC
Organism: uncultured Dehalococcoidaceae bacterium; assembly: GCA_964580635.1. Taxonomy (GTDB): domain Bacteria; phylum Chloroflexota; class Dehalococcoidia; order Dehalococcoidales; family RBG-16-60-22; genus DAOUEG01. The sequence continues at coordinate 2,988 of CAZOMF010000209.1, read as the reverse complement.
TGGTGGTCCGGGAGGTGGAGGCCTTCAGCGCGCTGGAGAAGGGCTTGCCTTCCAAGGACTTCCGGTAGGATGCGTCCCGGCTAGTGCCTGTTTAAATGCTCGAGCCGTTCTTCCCGGGCCTGCTCTTCCTGTTCTTCGATCTTCTGCTCTGCCAGCTCGGCTTCCTTTTCCTCGGCTTCCCTGGCTTTCTTTCTCTCTTCGGCGGCTAGCTGTTCCTTTTCTTCCTGGAGTTCGGCCTGCTTTCTCTCCGCTCTTCCCATCCCCTTGCGTTCCCTTTTTCTCGCTTCACGCTCCGTCCGTTCCTCCAGTTCCTCGCTCAATTCATGGCCTTCGGCTTCCCGTATCTCGGCGATGCGTTCGGCTTTCCGCTCCTCTTCCTTCATTTCCAGCACTCTCTCGCCGTAGTACCTGGCAGCGGCGTCGAGGATGTCTCCGGCCCTTTGCTGCAGTGTTTTCTGGTCTTCGATCCTTTTCTTCAGGAAGGCCGCCCGGTCGAGCAGTCCCTGCTGCTCGACTTTCACTATCTCCTGCTCCGTTGCGGTTATGGTCCTGGCGGCGATGTCCCGGACAACGCCTTCGTATTTTTCCGTTTGTTCCGGTCTTTGGGAGGCCTCGAAGAGCGCCTTGTCCAGGGCGGGGCGATAGTCCCCGCTTTTTTCAGCCTCTTTCATGAGGTCGTCGAGCGTTTCGGGCGATACGGTCGCCAGCGGGTTCACGCACAGGTAGCTGCTCGTAAAACCATAGAGTTCGTCATCACTTCCGCACACCTTCCGCAGCACGCTCACCTCTTCCTCCCCCGTTTTCTTCCCCTCAGCCGTTTTCTTTTTCCATGGGTTCCACATGATATGGTTCGTATCCTTTCCGGGTCGGTTTGCCCGGTGTCTAACCCCCCGACGGCACCCTGGTAAAAGGACCTCCTGTTATTTCGAGGATAGGCCCGTGGTACCGGCCTGTCAATTTTCCAGCCTGACGGGGTGAGGCACTCGATTGGGGTATCGCCGTCTCCGTGTGCTATCATAGTTGTTTGCAGAACCATCGGAGGAAACGGACGTGAACCGGGCAACGAACGATCACCAGGCCTTTATCAAGACGCTCAGGGAGCGCATCGAGAAGAAACACGGCAAACCGCCGGAAGAGCTTTTCAGGGAGCGGGAGCAGCGCCTCTACGATGCCGTCCAGCTGAGGGTGCCGGACCGTGTGCCGGTCGTCTTCGGCGGAACGTTCTTCCCCTGCAAGTTCGCCGGGCTGCCGTACTCGGCGGCCTACTACGATGCCCCCGCCTGGCGCAACGCCTACGCGGAGATGCTCGTGGAGCTGGCGCCGGACGGCTACGGCGTGGCCGCCGGCGAGTCCGGCCCCGTCCTCGAGGCGCTCGACTCCAACTACCAGAAATGGCCGGGCGGCAACCTGCCGCCGGACGTCGCACAGCAGGTCGTCGAGCAGGAGTTCATGAAGGCGGACGAGTACGACCTCTTCATCACCGATCCGTCCGACTTCATTTTGCGGTACTGGCTGCCCCGGGTGTACAACTCGATGCAGCCGCTCGCCGAGCTGCCGTCCCTCATGGATGTGACCTTCAGTGCCGCGCCGATGACCGCCCTCTTCACCTCCCCCGCGTTCGCGCAGTTCGCCGCGGCGATGCAGAAGGCCGGGCAGGCGCAGCTGGCATGGCGCGAGCAGATGGCGGGCTTCGGGGAGGAGATGGCCTCCCTGGGGTTCCCCCGGGCGCTGCCGGTGCGGGGCGGTGTGCAGCCGCCCTTCTCGAGTTTCACCAACAGCTTCCGTACCTTCAAGGGCGCCGTCATGGACATGTTCCGGCAGCCGGACAAACTCAAGGCCGCCCTGGCCACGATGGTGGAGTACCGTATCGCCCGGGCGAAGCCGGCCGTCCACGAGGAAGGAAAACCCGCCATCGCCATGAGCGGGGAAGCCCACCGCGTCTCCGACGACATCCTCTCTCCCAAGCAGTTCGAGGAGTTCGTCTGGCCGTTCTGGAAGCGGGCCATCGACAGGACCCTGGAGCTGGGTTACGACATCGTCGAGATGTTCTTCGAGGGGCGGCGTGACAAGCAGCTCGAGTATTTTACCGACTTCCCCAAGGGCAGCCTGTTCATCCGCTTCGCGGAAACGGACATCTTCCGCGCCAAGGAGGTCCTCGGGGAGCGCGCCTGCATCATGGGGAACGTGCCCATCGCCATGCTCCAGATCGGCTCGCCGTCCGAGGTGGAGGAGTACTGCAAAAAGCTCATCACCGTCTGCGGCAGGAACGGCGGCTTCATTCTGCGCGCCTCGACCGACTACACGCAGGACGCCAGGCCGGCCAACGTCAAGGCGATGATAGACAGCGTCGAGAAGTACGGCCGGTACTAGGCGCGACCGGTGGAAAGAGGTGACCGCCATCGCGGATGAATTGAGATTTGCGTCTTTGATGTCCCCGAACGAGGACGTCATCTTCCGGGTGGCGGTGGCGGTCGCGGAGGGGCTCGGCCACACGGTGACCGTGGTGGACGCGGACCCGTGGGAGGAGCGGCGTCGGCTGCTCGACGCGGGCGAGGTGGACGTGGCCTGGCTGTGCGGACTGCCGTACGTGAGGATGGCCGACGAGCCGCAGCAACGCATCGAGCTGGTGGCGGCGCCGGTGATGAGCGGGGAGCGCTACGGTGACAAGCCGGTCTACTTCTCCGAGGTGGTGGTGCGGGCGGCGAGCGGGTTCCGGACCTTCGAGGACCTGCGGGGGGCGACCTTCGGCTACAACGAGACGGGGTCGCACTCCGGCTACGAGGTGATGAAGTACCACCTGGCGGACGGCGACTACGGTGACGATTTCTTCGGGGAGGTGGTGGAGACGGGGTCGCACCTGGCGTCACTGGAGATGGTGCTGCGGGAGGAGCTGGATACGGCCTGCATCGACGTGATGGTGCTCGACCTGGCCAGGAAGCAGCGGCCGGAGCTGGAGAAGGAGCTGCGGGTCATCGAGACGCTCGGGCC
>CAZOMF010000208.1:0-3887 GCA_964580635.1 uncultured Dehalococcoidaceae bacterium | reverse complement strand
GCGAGTAGGGTTTGGTGTCCGTGATGATGTTCTTCTGGTAGGGCAGCTCGTTCATAGCGTCCTCCGGCGGGCGGTTTCGCGTCCAGTATAGGGCACGCGGGGGTTTACCACAAATCCTCGCGCGGCCACTGAATCACCCCTCACCCCGGCCTTCTCGCATAGCCCGGCATGATTTGCGATCACCCGCACAGGGAGTACGAAGCGGTGACATCGTCAGGTCGTCACCTCAGACAGACTCACGGTGAAAAGATACAGAGTGTGCGGACTTGGTCAGTGGAAAAAACTGTAAAAAATTATCAGAGATTAATATTTTACTAACATGCGTTTGCTACGATGCTAAGTGGAGAAAGGAAACGTCCCTGAGCGAAGGCGCCACCGCTCACTGCGAAAACCCCCCTTCTCCACTCGTAGCAAGATGGGGGCGGAGGCCGCAACGGTCCCCGCCCCCATCCCTTTTTCAGTCCCACAGATATCGACCGTACCCGCTCATCCGTCTTTCCGCGTTCCAATCACCATACTAGCCGCTGCCGAAAGAACGTGCGTCTCCGTCCGCCGACCGGCAACGAGGCTTCTTTTCCACAACGGGGGCTCGGGCCACTCCCCTCACCGAGATTCTTCGGTCGTCCGCCCGAGGCGGATTTCCTCAGAATGACACAATCCACAAAGGCCGGAAGCGGAATTCCTCAGAACGACATGGCGGGCAAAGGAAAAGGGGGGCTGGAAATCCAGCCCCCCTTTTGTTTGTCGAACAGGCGGACATCCGGTCCGTCTATTCCCGGGGCAGGTTACTGGAGCGCGGCGAGCGTGGCATCGATGACCTGGGTCTCCCAGGAGGGGTTGTGGATGCCGAGGCTGCCGTCGCCGGTGAGGAGATCGTAGTTCCAGTTGGCCTTGACGAGGACACTGTCAGCGGCGAAGACGGCGTTGGAGCCGGAGGTGATGTCGCTGACGTCCGTCTGAACGGAGCTGACCGATGCGCCGGCAACGGTGACCGGGCTGGACAGCGTGAGGGTGAAGCCTTCCTGGCCGTGGATCTCGGTCGGGGTCGCGGAAACGATGTCGCTCGTGGCGATGTTGATGGAGCTGCCGTTGACGACGACGGTGACGTTGGCGGGCAGGTTGGCGATGAGGTAGGAGCTGATAGCCGCACTGAGGCTGTCAAGCTTGGCCTGGGTGCCCGCCTGGAGGGCCGCCGCGTTGAGCGAGTCGCTGTGGCAGTCGGAGCAGATGGTAAGCGACGCGGTGAACGCGTGGTTGGAGGAACCGGACGCGGCGTACTCGGCCGGAGGCGGTGAGTCGTCCATGTGACAGGTCACGCAGGTATCCGCGAGCAGGGAGTGCGGTGACCGCTGGGACGGAGAGACGAAGTAGGCGTTTTCGCCCATCAGGACGTCCGCCTGGGATGGGGTATGCGGCGCTTCGTAACTTTCCGGCGGGTTGTCGTCGTTGTGGAGGCCATTGCGGGTGTTGTGGCAGGTCATGCAGATGGCGCCCTTGCCGACGTCGGTCGCGGCGAAGCCGGCGGGAAGCATCCCGGTGTTGTCCGTGATGCGCAGGGTAGCGGTTTCGGCGGTGGTGCCCACGTCGTGCGGGTCGTGGCAGGTAACGCAGGTCTGGGGCTGGACGGAGTCCACGGTGAGGCCCATGGCGGTCAGTTCGTCGACGGTAGCGTTACCGTTGGCGCCCTGGATCCATTGGGTGAGGTCGCCCTGGGAGGTCCAGGCCACGTAGCCCTGGGCGGAGTGGCAGCGGCCGCAGTGGGCGGCGGTGGCGCCGCGGTTCTCGACGGTCGCTTCCTGAACGGCCAGGTCGAGGTTGGCGTGGCTGCTCATCTGCCATTCCTGGAACCGCGGATGGTGCATCGGTTCGCCGTGGCAGGCGCCGCAGACATCAGCGCTGTAGGAGATGCGCTGGGGATCGAGGGTGCCATCGGCGTGGAGCGGGGAGTTGTTGGGGCCGTGGCAGTTCTCGCACTGGATGTTGGCGGTCTGGGCGACCTCGGGGTCGTTGGCGACGATGTTCTCCCAGACGCCGGGTCCCGGCGTCGGAACGGTCCAGTTCTCGTCCTGGATAGCCTTGTCGAAGCCGCCGTTGGCTACGCTGCCATCGTCACCGACGGTGTGGCAGGGAGCGCAGCTGAGGCTCCAGTGGCCGGCGGGGTTGTCGAGGTTCTGGGGTATGACCTGGGCATGTCCGGTGGTCCGCCAGGCGGTGAACTCGTCCGGCGCGATGGTGCCGTTGTGGCAGACGGTGCACTGGGCCGCATCCGGCAGGCCGTCGGAGCCGAGGCCGGTAATGGCGCCGACCCAGGTCCCGGCGTAGACGTCGAAGGTCGCGCCGCTCGTGGTCTCGGTGAGGGTGTACTTGCCGGTGACGTCCGGGGTGAACGAAGGCATCCGGCTCGAAGCGTCGGTGAGGGTGGCGGAGGAGTCGGACGGTCCGGTCAGGGTCCAGGCGTAGGCAGCCTGGTCCTTGCCCTGGAGCAGTACCGGTTCGTCGATGGCGACGTTCTCGATGCCGCCGTTGACGATGTAGGGAAGCGCGGTGGTGACGGAGACAGTACCGCTGTAGGTACCGGACGAGGTGGTGACGGTCGCCTGGAACGTGGCCGTTTCGGCGTCGTCCAAAGCGAGGGGAGTGATGGCGCGTACGCCCCAGCGATCAGGGACGACCAGTCCGCTGATGAGCTGGGCCTTGTAGGCGGCGGCGTCACCGAGGGTAACACTGACGGTGTCCGAGGTATCCCCCTTTAAAGTGGCGGGGGTGCCGCTGACCTGCGTCCACTTGACGCCGGTCACGGTCGAGCCGTCATTGATGGTCGGCGTGACCGTGAGGCTCACGGACGCGCCCGGGTCGGCGGTCTGGTCCTTCCCGGCGTCGACGGTTACGGGCGGTGGAGGCGCTGTCGGTGTCGTCGGGGTCGCCGTCACCGTGACGGTGGGGCCGGCGGGTCCGGCAGGACCGGTGGGACCGGCAGGTCCGGCGGGGCCGGTGGGCCCAGCGGGGCCGGTCGCACCGGCGGGTCCGGTCGCTCCGGCGCAGCCGACCAGCAGAATGGCGGCGAACACCAGAACGATCAGGCCGAAAAGACCGTACCATTTTCTGGATCTGGACAAATATTTTAGCATTCAGACCCTCCTTTCATGAATATTTCAACGGGGCTAGGCGGGTCAAAAAAGTGTAAAAAACTACAAAATACTCTAATTTTACCTTGACAGGCCGGAAAACTCATGATAAAATTATACCTCGTTTGGCCACGCTCTACAAGTAATAATCCACCCCAATATTTTCCTATTTTTCACGGTACAATTCCTCTCCCGCGCAGGCGTATATTTATAGGTACTTTAAGCGTTTACCGGCATATTTTTGCGTGATTAATATTTCTTTCATTTTACGGTAACTTTTTCTTAATACTGAGTTAATTATCCGGTTTTCACCGGCGGGGCAGAAATTCCGGAAAAACGTGCTCCTTTTACTTTTCTAACTGCCTGTTTGACACCCCGGTTGGCGCGCTCCTACACTATTATTGTAAGTATCTTCCCCACAAGGAGCCGGCCCATGGACGCGGACGCGCGGGAAAGCGGAGCCACCTAGCGTGCAGGCCCTCTACCTTTTCATCGCCGGGGGGCTCGGGGCCCTCAGTCGCTGGGGACTGAGCGGCCTGGCGCAGCGCATCGGGGACTCGTTCCCGTGGGGGACGCTCACGGTGAACCTGGTCGGCTCGCTGGCGCTCGGCTTCATCATGCAGATCGGTCTGAGCACGGACCTCATCCCGCGCGAGCTGCGCATCGCGGTCACGGTGGGCTTCCTGGGGGCCTTCACGACGTTCTCCACCTTCAGCTTCGAGACGGCCCGCTACCTGGAGGACGGCGTCTGGTCCACCGGGC
>CAZOMF010000207.1:0-3900 GCA_964580635.1 uncultured Dehalococcoidaceae bacterium | reverse complement strand
ACGGGGAGATGGGCGACGACTACTGGACGCCGGACATCATCAGCACCACCTGGGATCAGGCGGAGAAGGGTGCCGTACCCGTCTCCGGCGCCGGCTACCGCGGGCGCTTCGTGGGACCGGGGTTCGACAGCGTGTGGACGGACATGAGCGAGATCGTCCGGCCGACCCGCGACGGTATCCACGGCCGCGAGTATATCAATACGCTCGTCCAGCTTTCCCGTCGGCCGCTCCGGCTGGAGTTCAGAGACGGTGAGCTGCTCACCGAGGCGCCGACGGTCCTGGAAATTCCGCTGCCGGTCATCTTCGAGCCGGAAGGCGTCCTGCCGCTCGGCCCGGTCACTATCGAGACGATGGCCATGGCCGCGCATGAAATGGGCACCCTCATGCTCATCAGCCCGGAGAACTGCACGGACAATTTGAAAAAGTATGCCGTCGCCCTCGTTCCCATGCTCACGGCGGACAACTACAAAGATCACGTCGACCTCATCGGGCAAAGCAAAATGGTTGAGCTTGCCTGGCAGAAGGGTATCGAACAGGAGTTTGCCGCCGTCCGGAAGGTGAACCCGGAGGTGACGATTGCCGTCGGGCTGCCGCTCGATGCCGCCGCCGCGGACAAGACGCTCCGCCTGGCCGAAGCCGGCGTGGACACCGTCCATCTCCGCGCTGACAGCCACGGCCTGGAGCTGGACGCGGCCGAGCCGCGCCACCTGAAAGACCTCATCCGCGAGGTCCACCTCAAGCTCATCGAGGGCGGCGTCCGGGAGGGCGTCAACCTCGTCTTCTCCGGCGGTATCGCTCTGGCGGAGCACATGGCCAAGGCCGTTATCTGCGGGGCGGATGCCGTGACCATCGACCGCCCGCTGCTCGTTGCGCTGGAGTGCCGCCTCTGCCAGGACCCGGCCGCCTGCAAGAAGTGTCCCGTCAAGCTGGACGATTTCGACCCCGAGTGGGGCAAACAGCGCCTTCTCAACCTCATGGGCGCCTGGCGGAACCAGCTCCTCGAGGTCATGGGCGCCATGGGCATCCGCGAGGCGCGGCGCCTCCGCGGCGAGATAGGCCGCTCCATGTGGTTCGAGGACCTGGAACGGGAAGCCTTCGAGCCCATCTTCGGCCCGAGAAAAACGAAGGGACTGGGACTGTCATGACCACCGAGACGAAAAAGACCCTGCCGGAAGCGGTCCCCACGCCCTCGCGTTTCCGCAACACGATTTCCAAGTACATCATCAGGCGAAGCTCCGCCTGCAACAACTGCGGTCTCTGCCATGAGCTGTGCATCTACGGCGTCCATCCGCGCTATGAGGCCTACAACCGGTCGCTCAAGCCGCGCGAGGAGCGCTGCATCGGCTTCGAGTGCATGAAGAACGATTTCTACTGCATCGACCGCTGTCCCCAGCACGCTTTGACGCTCGGTCTCAACCCGATGATGGAGGCTTTCGGCGACTACCGATGGCCGTCCGAGTTGCTCGTCGCCACCTGGGAGATGGCCGAGACCGGCAACGTCCCGGTGGTGGACCTGAATTATAAGACCGGCAACTCTGGAGGCGGCTTCGATAAGCTGCGCTTCAAGACGCCGCCGGCCTCTGCGCGGATTGACATAACCGATGAAGAGATCGACACCTCCCTCGTCCTCAACAAGAGCGGCGACGGCCGGCCGGAGCTCAAGCTCAACATTCCCTGCTACAGCGGCGGCATGTCCTTCGGCTCCACCGCGCTCAACGTGCTCGTCGGGCGCATCCGGGCGGCGCGCCGCCTGGGCTCGCTCTGCTGCACCGGCGAGGGCGGCTACCCGGACGCCTTCCTGCCGTATAAAGAGAACGTCATCACCCAGGTGGCCACCGGGCTCTTCGGCGTGCGGGAGGAGACCATCCTCCACGCCCCGATGGTGGAGTTCAAGTACGCCCAGGGCGCCAAGCCCGGCCTCGGCGGGCACCTCCTCGGCGACAAGGTCACCCCGGAGGTCGCCGCCATGCGCGAGACGGTGGTCGGCAACGCGCTCTTCTCGCCGTTCCCGTTCCACAGCGTCTACTCCGTCGAGGACCACAAGAAGCACGTGGACTGGATCAAGCACGTCAATCCCAGGGCCCTCGTTTCCGTCAAGGTCTCCACGCCGACCGACTCGGACATGGTGGCCGTTGGGTCGTACTACGCCGGGGCGCACGTCGTCCATTTCGACGGCTCCTACGGCGGCACCGGCGCGGCCCCGGACATCGCCAAGAAGAACATCGCCATGCCCATCGAGTACGCCATCCCGCGGGTGCACCGCTTCCTCACCGAGGAGGGCGTCCGCGACAAGATAACCCTCATCGCCAGCGGCGGCCTCCGCACCGCCATGGACGTGGCCAAGGCCATCGCCCTCGGCGCGGACGGCGTGGTCATCGGCACCGCCGAGTTCGTTGCCCTCGAGTGCATCCGCTGCGGCAAATGCGAGAGCGGCCGCGGCTGCGCCCGCGGCCTCGCCACCACCGACCCCGAGCTCGGCGTGATGGTGAACGAGGAGTACGTCGAACAGCGCATCGTCAACATGTACCTGGCCTGGCGCAAGCAGTGGTGCGACCTGCTGCGCGGCTTCGGGATGAAGAGCATCCGGGAGCTCGTCGGCCGGACCGACCTCCTCGAGCACCTGGACTACCTGTAAGGACAACGCCATGACAACGCAACGGAATGATATCGACAGGCTGCTGGCCTCGCGGCGGACGCTCCCGCACGGGGATACGCCGTACGCCAAGGCCGCCGAGGAAGGCGGCTGCGGGGTCACCGGTTTCATGGCCTCCATCCCGGTGAGCGGCCGGCATATCTACACACCCTCCGTCCAGATGCATAACCGCGGCAACGGCAAGGGCGGCGGCATCGCCGCCGTGGGCCTGGCCGCCGAGGACCTCGGCGTGAGTCAGGACGTGCTGAACACGCACTACCTCCTCCAGGTGGCCCTCCTCGATGCGACCTGCGCCCCGGAGGTGGAAAAGGAGTTCGTCGAGCCGAACCTCGATATCGCCCAGGCCGGGTTCATCCCTCACCTCGATGACTACCGCGAGCTCGAAGGGCTGGAGGTCCGTCCGCCGGACGTGAAGCGCTACTTCATCCGGGTCAAGCCGAACGTCCTCGACGAGTTCATCGAGCGGAACGGCCTCCGGAACATGGACCCGCGCAAGGTCGAGGACGAGTACATTTACCAGAACACGGCGAAGATAAACCAGAAGTTCTACGCCTCCCTCGGCGAGCAGCGCGCCTTCGTGCTCTCCCACGGGCGCAACATTATGATCCTGAAGATCGTCGGCTACGCCGAGAAGGTGGCCCAGTACTACAAGCTCGATAACGTCCGCGCCCACGGCTGGATCGCCCACCAGCGCTATCCCACCAAGGGCCGCGTCTGGCACCCCGGCGGCGCCCATCCCTTTGCCGGGCTCGACGAGGCGCTCGTCCACAACGGCGACTTCGCTAACTACTACGCCGTCACCGAGTACCTCAAGCAGCAGAACATTTACCCTCAGTTCCTCACCGATACCGAGGTATCGGCGCTGCTGTTCGACCTCTACAACCGCACTTATAACTATCCCCTGGAGTACCTCATCGAGGCCATCGCGCCGACCTCGGAGTACGATTTCGACCTGATGCCGGAGGAGAAGCAGCGCATCTACCGGCACATCCAGATGACCCACATCCACGCCTCGCCCGACGGGCCGTGGTTCTTCATCATCGCCCGCAACAACCCCTACGAGGACTATTTCCAGCTCATCGGCATCACGGACACCTCCATGCTGCGCCCGCAGGTCTTCGCCCTCCAGGAGGGCGAGGTGCAAATAGGGCTCGTGTGCTCCGAGAAGCAGGCCATCGATGCCACGCTGGAAAGCCTCAACGCCGAGGACCCGCGCTTCGGCAAGGTGGCGGACAAATACTGGAACT
>CAZOMF010000206.1:0-3900 GCA_964580635.1 uncultured Dehalococcoidaceae bacterium | reverse complement strand
TCTTGATGACCTCCGCCCCCATGTCCGCCAGGATACGGCAGCAGACCGGCGCCAGACCAGCCTCGGAGCAGTCTATCACGCGGATTCCCTCGAGTGCCATCTTCATCGCACTATTCCTCCCTGGTTCTCTGTCATTACGAGCCCGCTCCGGGCGGGCGAAGCAATCCGTCTGTCTTCTAAAGCTCGTTCCCGACGATGTTGCAGGAGCAGACCCCCGTCCCGGCGTTCCCGCCGAGGTTGTGCGTCAACCCGAGCCGCGGGTTCTTGACCTGCCGCGGTCCCGCCTTACCCTGGAGCTGCTTGTAGACCTCATACATCATGCGCAGGCCGCTCGCCCCGAGCGGGTGCCCGAAGCACTTCAGCCCGCCGTCGGTATTGACCGGAAGCTCGCCGTCCAGCTCGAACGTCCCCGCCATGATGTCCTCCCGGGCTGTGCCCCGCTTCTTCGTGAACTGAAGGTCCTCGTAGACGATCATCTCGTGGACGGAGAAGCAGTCGTGTACCTCGGCGATGGATATCTCCGCGCGCGGGTCCTTGACGCCGGCTTCCTCGTAGGCGCGCCCGGAGCCGATGACATTCTCGTCCATGTGGACGAAGTCGTAGTCCTGCCGCATCGCCCCCTGCCGCGCCCCGGCGCATATCTGCATGGTCTTGATATAGATGGGGTCATCCCGGAAGCTCTTCGCCATGTCGGCCCGCGTGACCACGGCCACCGAGGCGCCGTCGGAGACACCGCAGCAGTCGTACAGGCCGAGCGGCCACGCCACGATGGGCGCGTTCACCACCTGCTCGATGGTCAGCTCGTTCTGGAAATGCGCCTTCGGGTTGAGGCTCCCGTTGTGGTGGTTCTTGACCGCTATCTTGGCGAGCATCCGCTTGCCCTCTTCCGGCGGGATGCCGTAGTCGTGGAAATAGCGCGTCCCCAGGTAGGCGAACGAGGCCGGCGCGCTGTACCCCGGTCCGATGCCGCTGGAGCCGTCGCCGTTGTCCCCGACCACCGCCGGTCCCTTGACGCCGGTCGTACCGGAGTCCTTGAGCTTCTCCACGCCCACCGCCAGCGCCACGTCCACCGCCCCGGCCGCCACCGCGAAGGTGGCCGCCCGCAGCGCCTCGGAGCCGGTGGCGCACATGTTCTCGACGCGCGTCATCGGGATGTAGGGAAGCTGGAGCGGCGAGAGGGTGATGGCGCTCAGGCCGGAAAAGACCGTCCCTACCCAGGCCGCCTGCACGTCCTTCGGCTCGATGCCGGCGTCCTCGAACGCTTCGTAGGCCGCCTCGACGATGAGGTCCTCGACGCCCTTGTCCCAGCGTTCGCCGAACTTGGTGCACCCCATCCCGACGATGGCGACCTTGTTCTTGATAGTCATATCGTTACCTCCCCCCTTCCGGCTCGTCCGTCGCCGGCTTCGCCTTCCAGAAGTAGTTGATGATGCCCCGGCTCACGAACATCCGGCGGTAGGTCATCTCCACCATCATGCCGACGGCCAGCTTGTCGATATCGCAGTCCGTCAGCTCGCAGACGAGCCGCCCCCCGCCGATGAAGTCGATGACCCCGTTGACGCCGGGCGGGTTCTGCGTCGGCATGAGCTGGTCGATGGCGTAGGTGAACAGCGTCGCCTTCTTGTCCGAGAACTTGTACGGTTCGAACTGGTCCTTCGCCTGGCACTGCACGCAGACCCTGATGTTCTGCCCTATCTGCGCGAGCTGCGGCGTGCCGCAGTTGGTGCACCGCTTGCCGTAGAGGGCCGTGATGACCTTGCGTTCCCGCCAGCGGTTCGGCAGGGAGAGCGGCGACCGGTCGGGCAGTGTGCTCGCTTCGAGTGGTACCAGCCCCTTCCAGACGGCGTACCGCCCGTAGTCGATCATCTGGGAGCCGGCCAGCCTGTCGGATATCGCCGGTTTCTCCTGGAACTTCGCGATATTGTCCGTCACGGTGAGGAGGAAAGCGTCGCAGCCGTCCCCGTAGAAGGCCGCCACGATGCGGTCGCCCGGCTTCGCCTTCTCGAGCGCCGCCGCCAGCATGAGGAGCGCTGCCGGCGTGCCCGTGTTGCCGATCTGCCCGTAGAGGCTGTCCTGCACCTGATCCTTGGCCAGTTTCATGCGCCGGGCCAGTAAAGCGTGCTGACGGGCATCTGAGGCGTAGTAGACGCAGGTGGTGACATCGGCGGGTGCCAGCTTCTGCTGCTCCAGCAGGCCGCCGACCGCCGCCTGCACCGCCGGGAGGTAGCCGTTCTCGTCGATGAAACGCCCCTCGGTGGTGCGGACGTATGGCTCTTCGGCCATTCGCCAGTAGTCGGTGAAATCGTTGTTGACGGAGTACCAGCCGTCTATCTCGGCGATGACGTTCTCGCTGCCCACCATGACCGCCGCCGCCCCGTCTCCGAAGTTTTGTTCGAGCGTCCCCTTGGCCGCCGCCGGGCGGCAGTCGCTCGCCGTCACGAGGGCCGTCTTCACCGAGCCGGCCTTCACGGCATCGCAGGCCGCCTTCAGGGCCTGTCCGGCCGCCCGCAGGGAGTTGGCGACATCCGCCGTCTGGCACGCCTCGTCGAGGTCCGCTGCCGCGGCTACCATGGCCGCCGCCTGCTTCTCCCGGTACGGTGCCGTCGTCGTCGCCAGCGTGAGGCTGTCCGCCCCGGTACCGGCGCGGTCGAGGCAGTCGATGGTGGCCGCCACGGCCATGGTGAGGGTGTCCTCGTCGTAGCCGGCCACCGCCTTGGCGCCGGCGCCGCCACGCCCGGACCACATGCCGGACAGCGCATCCCGGCTCAATCTGAAGATGGGGAGGTATGTCCCCAAAGCTGTAATCCCGACCATATCCCGGTTTCCTTTCCCGCCGTCCGGTCACGTCCGCAAACCCGGCGCATCACGCCGGTCGAGGGTGGCACGGGCGTAAAATGCGACGCCCCCGACCGTGATCGGAGGCGCCATTGAGATCTAGGTGATGGTGAACCCGCCGTCCACCGGCATGAGGATACCGGTGACGAAGGACGCCTTGTCCGAGCACAGCCAGACGACCGCCTCGGCGACCTCCGTCGGGTCGGCGTCCCGCCCCAGCGGCACCATGTCCACGACCGCCTGGGCCATGCCCGGGTTGAAATCGAGCATCCGGTTGTAGAACCCGGTCCCCTTCATGCCGGCCGGGCAGACGGCGTTGATGCGGATGCCGGCCTTCCCGTACATGCCGGCAGCCGCCTTGGTCATGCCGTTGACGCCCCACTTGCAGCCGGAGTAGATGATCTGCCCCGGCGCGCCGATGAGCCCGGCGATGGAGGAACTGTTGACGATGCTCCCACCGCCGTGCTGCTCCATCCAAGTGATCTCGTACTTCATGCCGAGCCACACGCCTTTGAGATCGACGGCTACGAGCTTGTCGAACTTCTCGGCGGTGGCCTCGGTTATCTGCTCCGGCAGCTCCTCGATGCCCACGTTGTTGTGGGCGAAGTTGAGCCCGCCGTAGGTTTTCACGGTGGTATCGATGAGCGCCTTCATCTGGGTGTCGTCGCTCACGTCCGTTTTGACGAAAGTGGCCTTGCCGCCGCTCTGCTTGATGAGCGAGACCGTCTCGTTGCCGAGCTTCTCGTCGATGTCCGCCACGACGACGCCGGCGCCTTCCCGGGCAAACGCCTGCGCCGAGCAGCGCCCCAGCCCGAGCCCGGCCCCCGTCACGAGCGCGACTTTTCCCTCGAACATGCCTGCCATCGGATACCTCCTGTCACCGCATTTACGAGTGGGATAACTTTCTCAATCTTATTGTTTTACCCCTGGACTGTCAAATGAAGCCAACGCATTTCGAGCCTGCCGCCGCACCTTCGAATAGGACGAAAGTCCTCTTGACGGAAGGTGGTTTTTAGTTTAATATATGAACTATATAGTTTCTCAATAGTCAACTTTTAAACTGTA
>CAZOMF010000205.1:0-3986 GCA_964580635.1 uncultured Dehalococcoidaceae bacterium | reverse complement strand
TCTTGCCGGCGTCCTTGGTGGCCTGGCGCTGGGCGTCGTTGAAGTAGGCCGGGACCGTGATGACGGCCTCGGTGACCGTATCGCCGAGGTACGTCTCGGCGTCGGCCTTGAGCTTCTGCAGGATCATGGCCGAGATTTCCGGCGGGCTGTAGTCCTTGCCGCCCATGGTGACGCGGACGTCGTTGTTGGCCGCCTTGCTGACCTTGTAGGTCTTGCGGTGCGCGTCTTCCTCGACGGGAAGCTCGCGGCCGGCCGGCTCGCCGAACTTGCGGCCCATGAAGCGCTTGATGGCGTAGATGGTATTTTCCGGGTTGGTGATGGCCTGCCGCTTGGCGATCTGCCCGACGAGGCGCTCGCCGTTCTTGTTGACCGCCACGTAGGACGGCACGAGGCGGCTGCCCTCCGAGCTGGTGATGACGACGGGCTCGCCGCCTTCCAGGACGGCGACTTCACTGAAGGTGGTTCCGAGGTCGATACCGACTGCCTTTGCCATTATTCTTTTTCCTCCTTGGTGTCCTCCTCGCCGTTGCCCACGATGACGCGGGCCGGCCGCAGGAGTTTGTCATGCAGCATATAGCCTTTTTGAAATTCCCCGATCACGGTGCCCTCGGGGCCCCTGTCCTGGTGGACGGCCTCGTGGACGGTGGGGTCGAACGCCATGCCGAGCGAGAGCACCGGCTTCACCCCGACGCTCTCCAGGGTGGAGCGGAACTTCTTGGCCACCAGGCGGGTGCCTTCCAGCCACTCCTGTCCCTGGCCGTCCTCCGGCGCGTGTTCCAGGGCGCGCTCCAGGTCGTCGAGCACGGGCAGGACCTTGCGCAGCAGCTCCGCGTTGGCGGAGAGGAGGAACTCCTTCCGCTCCTGCTCGGTGCGGCGCTTGTAGTTCATGAAATCGGCCTGGGTGCGCTGCCAGTTGGCCAGGTACTCCTCGGCCTTCTTCTGATGATCATTCACGTTCGTCTCTTCCGGGGCGTTTTCGTCCGCTTCGGGAACGGCGTTATTCTCTTCTTCGTTCATTTCTGAAATCATGGGGCCTCGTACCTCAGGCGGTCTCGGTTTCGGTGGGCAGGTCGCGGCCGTAGAGGCCCGCCACGAGCCGGTTGAGCACCGAGGCGAGGTAGTACACGGCCGGGATGGTGTGGGAGTAGGGCATGCGGGTGGGCCCGACGACGGCGATGGTCCCGGTGGCTTCCTCCGGGAGGCCGTAGCGGGTCAGCACCACGGAGCAGTTCTGGATGGCGGTGTTCCGGTTCTCCTTGCCGATGACGACGTGGACGCCGGCGTCATGCGGGGAGTAGGGCAGGATGACCCTGAGCAGGCCGCGCTGCTCCACGAGCTCCATCAGGCTCTGCATCCGCTCGCTCTCGGCGAACTCCGGCTGGTTGAGGATGAAGTGCCAGCCTTCCAGGATGGGGTCCTGGTATTCCTGGGTGTCCTCCGCCCGCATCATGTCCAGCAGGAAGTCCGCCGCCTGCCGCTCCAGCGGGGAGAGCTTCGGGCGGGAGGTCTTGATCTCGCTGGTGGAGCGGCCGCCGAAGAGGCTGTTGAGCTTCAGGTTGACCGGGGCCAGGACCTCCTGGGTGACCGGCCCGGCGAAGGAGACGAGCTGCTGCTTGACCTTGGCGCCCTCCAGCACGACGACGAGCAAGGCCCGCTCGTCCTGGACGGCGATAAACTCGATGTGCCTGAGGTGGCAGTCCGACGCCTTGGGCAGGCTGACGAGGGCCACGTTGCGGGTCATCTGGGCGAGCAACGAGGCGGTGAGGCTGACCCAGGACTCCACCTCGCGCTCCGCCTGGTGGAAGGTGTGGCTGATGAGCCGCTGTTCCTCGCCGGGGAGGTCGAGGGCGTTGATGGACTCCACGTAGTAGCGGTAGCCCTTGTCCGAGGGGATGCAGCCGGCCGACGTGTGGGGGCGGATGAGGTAGCCTTCCCGCTCCAGGTAGGCCATGTCGTTGCGGATGGTGGCCGGGCTCACGCCGAGACTGGCGCGGTCCGCGATCTCCTGTGACGGGACCGGGGCCACCCGGTCGATATACTGCCGGATGATATAGTTCAATACCTGGCCGGCCCTGCCGGAAATCATAGCTGGCGCCCTCCGAATTAGCAGTCTCCTCTACCGACTGCTAATACTACTTTAGCACTTCGGGGTGCTCCTTGTCAAGGCAGTTTGAACGTGCGGAACGGCCCGTTTTTCTTGATAAAGAAGGCCGTTCCATGCTAGTATAAAGACGTGGATATCACTTGGCTGGGACACTCCTGTTTCCGTATCAAGAGCAATCAGGCCGTCATCATCACCGACCCCGTCCCGGCCGAGACCGGCTATGCCCTCGGCAAGCAGACGGCCAACATCGTCACCGTCAGTCACCCGCACCCCTCCCATTCCTGGGTGGAGGGTGTCCAGGGCGAGCCCAAGGTCATCAAGGGCCCCGGCGAGTACGAGATTTGCGGCGTGCTCGTCATCGGCGTGCCCACCTTCCACGATGCTGTCAAGGGCAACGCCCGCGGCAAGAACACCATGTACCTCATGGACATCGACGGCGTGGCGGTCTGCCACACCGGCGACCTCGGCCACGTGCCGGGCGACGACCAGGTGGAGGAGATGGGCAACGTGGACGTGCTGATGCTGCCGGTCGGCGGCGCCTCCACCATCAACGCCACCCTCGCCACCGAGGTGGTCCGCAAGCTGGAGCCGCGCATCGTCATCCCGATGCACTACAAGACGGAGAAGACGACCCGGGACCTCGATGGCGTGGACCTCTTCCTCAAGGAGATGGGCCAGAGCGGCATCGAGCCCAGGAACAAGGTCTCCGTCACCCGCAACAACCTCCCCGCCAGCCTCCAGGTCTACGTCCTGACCGTCTAGCAGCTCGTCATTCTGAAGGAGTCCGCCCCGGGCGAACGCGGGGTCACACTATTCATTCCTTCCGGGCGGGACCGTTCCCCAGGAACTCCGCCAGCAGCCGGTTGAAGGCGTCCGTGTCCGCCTTGTGCGGTGCGTGGCCCGTCCCCGGCATGATCGCCAGCTTCGCTCCCGGGATAAGGCGCGCCGCCCGGCGCGCGTTGGCGATGGGCAGGTAGGGGTCCCGCTGCTTCCAGACGATGAGGGTGGGAGCTCGTACCTTCGGCAGGTCCTCCACGCAGGCCCAGTCCGGGTCGTCGCCCTCGGAGGCGAGGAAGGTGGGGTTGGGCTGCGGACGGTGGAGCCAGTCGCGGAGCTTGTTGAACACGGTCACCAGCGCGAGGCCGAGCTTCGAGGTCTTGCCCAGCCCGGCGGCGTCCACCAGCACCAGCCGGTCCACCAGGTCCGGCCGGTCGATGGCCACGCCGAGGACGATCCTCCCCCCGAAGGAATGCCCGACGAGCGACGGACGCTCAAGGCCGAGCGTCTCGATGAACTGCTCCAGGAAGGTGACGAAATCCGTGAGGTAGTAGCCGGATTCCCGGCGCTCCGTGTCCCCGAAGCCGACGAGGTCCGGCGCGTAGAGGGTGAAACGCCCGGCGAGGGCGGGCATGGCGGCGAGCCAGTCGCGCCGGTCCGAGGCGCCCCCGTGGATGAGCACGACCGCCG
The DNA here is from genome assembly GCA_964580635.1 of uncultured Dehalococcoidaceae bacterium. GTDB lineage: Bacteria > Chloroflexota > Dehalococcoidia > Dehalococcoidales > RBG-16-60-22 > DAOUEG01. The sequence goes on along the minus strand of CAZOMF010000205.1, from coordinate 415 downwards.
GACCGGCGCCGGCGCGGTAGTAGCGGACGCGGTGGCCCATGACGGTGGTCTCGTTATCGGTTATGGAAGCGGGCAGGGGTTCCGTTTTCGCCTCCGGCTGGCCGGCCCTTGAACGATGCCGTATAATAGGGTAGCCCGCGAACCATTGTAGGGCATGACGCGCGCCGCGACAAGCGCGGAGAGGAGGGGTGCGCATGGTAGAGCCACGCAAGAAGCGGCTGACCGAGACCGTCCACGGCTCCGGCTGAGCCTGTAAGATAGGTCCGGGAGACCTTGCCAAAGCGCTGGCCGGCCTGCCGTTCCGGACGGACCCCGACCTCATCGCGGGGCCGGAGCGGGCCGAGGACGCCGGCGTCTATAAGATCCGGGACGACCTGGCGCTCGTCCAGACGGTGGACTTCTTCACGCCCATCGT
>CAZOMF010000204.1:0-4030 GCA_964580635.1 uncultured Dehalococcoidaceae bacterium | reverse complement strand
TCTGGTGGGCATGCTCCAGCCGCGGCCGAGGGAGGCCGCCCGATGAAGCAAACGCGGCGCGGGGTCCGGGATGACTGAATCGGAACGCTACCTGACCGTGCGGGTCCTCTACCCGAAGCCGGAGCATGTCGATGACACCCTCGCGGCCGTGGCGAAGGTCTCGGCGGCGGCCCGTAAATTCGAGGGACTGGTGGAGATCGGCGCCTGGCTCGATAAGGCCAATGACCGCATCGTGAATATCTCGCTCTGGGAATCGCAGGAGCTGGCCCGGCAGGCCACCGCGCGGATGCACCCGATGTTCGCCGATATCCCCTGGAGCGAGTGGGAGCGCCGGCCCGCCGAGAACTACCTCGGCCTTACCCGGGTCGTGTAGCCCGCCCGGCGAGCTTCTTTTCCAGGTAGTCGCGGAGGGCGGCGGCGTTGTTGTGTTCGGTATCCTTTGCGCCGTAGAGCAGCGCGACCGTCCCCTCTTTCGCGGCTTCCAGCAGTGGCCGCCAGGCCTCGGGGTTCGCCTCCAGCTCCCGGTAGTAGCGCTCCCGGAACGCCTCCCACGGACCGGACCCGGCGTGGAACCAGGCCCGCAGCTCGTTGGAGGGGGCGGCCTCCTTCGGCCAGCCGTCGAGCGGCAGCGCCTCTTTCCGGATGCCCCGCGGCCACAGGCGGTCCACCAGGAACCGCTTGCCGCCGGCCGGGTCCGGCGCCTCGTAGACGCGTCGTATCCGTATCATTCCATCACCACCGTCTTCCGTCATGCTAGTACATCCGCCCCGGCGCTGACAACCGGCAGCGTCACACCGCATGCGGGAAAGACGAAGGGGAAATGAATATCAGTTCGGGCGGAGGATCAGGGACGGTAGTCCAGGTTGAAACCCTGGTCGAAGACCTTCTGGGAGGGCGGGGTGACCACCGTGACCACGACGGCGTCCGGCTGCTCGGTGACGGTCGCCACCACCGGCAGCTCGCCGAGGATGGCCGTCAGGTCCAGGGTCTCTTTGATGGAAATGATGAAGATGGTGCCCTCCGTCTCGGAACGGCTGTCCATCAGTATCTTCAGGTGCTCGATCTTCTCGAGGTGCCGCCGGAACTTCCGCAGCGCGCCGATATCGTCGGTCGGCGTGACGACGAGGCGCACCTCGCGGCGGGGCAGCCCGAACGTCAGCGGCGGCGCGAAATCGATGTCCGTCCCCGGCTCGACCGGTTCCGGGACGATCTCCGCGGGCGTCTCTTCCGGCCCGAAGGCCCGGCGGAACACCTTGACCACGGCGGGACAGAACTGCGTGCCGCTGCCCTTCTCAAGCTCTTCCAGGGCCTCGCCGACCTCCAGCCTCTCGCGGTAGGCGCGGTCGGTGGTCATGGTATCGAAGGCCTCCGCGGCGGCCACGATGCGCGCCCGGAGGGGAATGGCGCTGCCCTTGAGCCCGTTCGGGTAGCCGGTGCCGTCGTAGCGCTCGTGGTGGAAGAGGACGATGTCCCGCACCTTCTCCAGGAAAGGTATCTCGCTGAGCAGGTTCATGCCGCGCAGCGCGTGCTTCCGGATGGCGTACATCTCATCTTCCGTCAGCGGGCCGGGCTTGCGCAGGACGAGGTCGAGGACGTCTATCTTGCCGATATCGTGGAGGAGCGCGCCCAGCTCGATGACCTGGAGCTCCTCGGCGGGCAGCTTCATAGCCCGCGCCGCCTGGAGCGATATCTCCTTGACGCGTTTCGAGTGTCCCTGCGCGTAGGGGTCCTTGGCGTCGATGGCGGTGATGAGCGTCTCGAACATGCCCCGGTACCAGTCGATCATGATCTGGTGGACACGGATGTTGTTGGCGATGGTCGCCATCATGGAAACGAGGAAGATGAAGACCGCGGTACTGGCGTACCCCGCCAGAGCGGCGAGGTCATCGTCGGCGAACCCGGCGTCGCCTTCCCGGTTGACGACCCGGAGCACGCCGATGACGCGGCGACCGCGGAGCAGCGGCACGGCCATCAGGGAGGCGGTCGTGACGCCGGGCAGGTCGTCGACGAGATGGTCGAAGCGGTCGTCCTCGTCTGCGCGGTTGATGAGCACCGGCTTGGCGTGGCGGGCGACCCAGCCGCAGACGCCGGCGTCCAAAGTTATCTTCGAGTTGCGGACCCGGTCGCCGGCCTCGCCTTCCGCCACGAGCGGACCGAGCGCCGCGCGCTCTTCGTCCACCATGAGCAGCGAGGCCGCCTCGGCGCCGGTCAGGGCGCGGGCCGTCTCCAGGATGGTATCGAGCAGACCGGCGATCTCCGGGATGGAGCTGGCCTTCCCGGCCGTTTCCACCAGGGCTTCCAGCTCTTCGGTGTATTCACGGCGGCTCTTGCCCGGTTTGTGGCGGCCGTTGCCGCGGGTCTTGTCTCTCAGCGTGCGAAAAAAGGTGTTGTTTATACTCATGACCAGTCAGGGGTGCGGTTCCGGCGGCTCTCACCGCCGTATACCGTCGCGGGCTGAACCCTGCTTCAGCGTACACGGGACAGGGTAAACGGGCCGTAACGGGAGAGGGAGAAAAAATAAACCATCCGTAAAGATGGCGCCGGATGGCGAAATAAAACAGGCATTTCGGCGCGGTCGGAGACAGGGAGCAACGCCATGATCAATGGTCGCTCCGATGTTCTCTCGTCAAGGGGGGTGCGCTCAAGTAACCTCACTGTCATTCTGAGCGAAGCCAAGAATCCGTTTCTCTTCGTGAAAGGCCAGATTCCGGGCCAATCCGGTTTGACAAACGCGATATATCGGGATTAAACTTTATGTAGAATCCATCGTGCGTCAGCACGCTGCGGACGCGCACCGGGTTCGAACGACGTCTTCAGCCATCCCTTTTCCTTCCCTGAAGCCGTCCCCATTTCTCCCAGCGGAGGCCCCGTGTTGCCAGGGCCAGTACAGAACCTGAAACCGACCCCGACCGACATCAACCGCATACCACGGTTATTGCGGCCGTTCAAATCGCTCTACGCGCGGCACTACCGCGTGCTGTGGACCGGGATGCTCTTCAATATCGCCGCGATGCAGGTCAACATCGTGGCGCGGTCATGGCTCGCCTATGACCTCTCCGGCTCGGCGCTTATCCTCGGCGTGGTGGCGATGGCCCGCGGCCTGCCGCAGATCATCTTCTCGCCGTTCGGCGGCGTGGCGGCGGACCGGTTCGACAAGCGGAAGCTGCTCATCGCTTCCCAGTCAATGCTGTGCTTCCTGGCGCTCGTCAACGCCGTCCTGGTGCAGACGCACCTCATTACGGTCTGGCAGCTCATCGTCATCGGCATCGTGCAGGGCATCGTCTTCCCGTTCACCATGCCGACGCGCCAGGCGATCATCCCCTTCCTCGTCGCCGACGAGGACCTGCCGAACTCGCTGGCGGTGGACTCCGCCGGGCGCAATTTCAACCGCGTCGTGGCGCCGTCGGTGGCGGGCATCCTTATCGCCTGGGACCCGACCGTCGCGTTCTACACCATCGCCGTCTTCTACCTCATCTCGACGCTGACGATGACACGGCTCCCCTCCGTCCAGGCCATCACGGACCGCAGCCGCAACGTCATGGAGCAGATGCTGTTCGGCTTCCGCTACATCTTCGCCGACAAGCGGCTCGTCGTCCTCATCGCGTTGGCATTCATCGCGGTCGTGTTCGGGCGGCCGTTCCAGCAGATGCTGCCCGTTTTCCAGAAGGCGGTGCTCAACGTGGGGCCGGATAAGCTCGGCTTCATGTACGCCGCCGTGGGGGCCGGGGCACTGGTCGGCTCGTTCCTCATCGCCTTCCGCGCGGACGACCCGCGCCGCCAGACGTACCAGCTCATCGCCGGGCTCGGCTTCGGGGGGTTCCTGATACCGTTCGCCTTCTCGACCCACCTCGGCCTTACCCTGGCCATGCTGGTGCTCGTCGGCCTGACGAGCGAGGTCTTCATGACCGTCAACCGGATGATGGTGCTGCTCAGCACGGAGCCGCGTCTCTACGGGCGCGTGATGGGCACCTACGGCATGACCTTCTCGCTGATGCCCATCGCCACGCTGCCGATGGGCGCGCTGGTGGAC
>CAZOMF010000203.1:2355-4080 GCA_964580635.1 uncultured Dehalococcoidaceae bacterium | reverse complement strand
GCTCCTCTTTCCGGCTCGCCCGCAGGCCCATGGTCTTCTTGAGCACCCAGAACAGTATGAAGGCGGTCGGGGCGACCCAGACGATAAGCGCCGCAATATCGACGAGCTGTAGCACCATCTGTCCCCAGGCCCCGGTGATGAGGCCGCTCACGCCGTTGTAGGTGCCATCCGCGAAGATGCCCACCGAGAGCAGGCCCCACAGCCCGGCCCCGAGATGCACCGGCACTGCGCCGACTGCGTCGTCGACCTTGAGCTTGTGCTCCACGATGTGGGCCGTACCGAAGAGGAAGGGTACCGCCAGCGCCCCGATGACGACCGAGGCCCAGGGCGCCACGAAGGCGCAGGGCGCCGTAATGGCCACCAGGCCCGCCAGTGCGCCGTTACAGGCTGACAGGATGTCCGCCTTGCCCGTGGTGATGAACTTCCAGTAGAGGGCGACTACTGCGCCGGTGGCGGCTGCCAGGAACGTGTTCACCGTGATGACCGAGATACGCAGCTCCGTGGCTGCCAGCGTGCTGCCCGGGTTGAACCCGAACCAGCCGAAGAACAGGATGAACGTGCCCACCACCACGTAGGGGATGTTGTGCCCCTTGATGCTGTTCGGCGTGCCGTCCGCGTTGAACTTGCCGATGCGCGGACCGACCATCGCCGCCGCGATGAGCGCCGTCAGGCCGCCCACCATGTGCACCACGCCGGAGCCGGCGAAGTCGATGACGCCCGTCGCGCCCCCGATGCTGATGGTGCTCAGCCAGCCGCCGCCCCAGACCCAGTGACCGTATACCGGGTAGATAAGTGCGCCCAGGATGAAGCTGTAGGCCAGGTAGGCGGTGATCTTCATCCGCTCGGCCACGGCGCCGGCCACGATGGTGGCCGCCGTCGCCGCGAATACCATCTGGAAGAACCACAGCATGACGGTCGAGACGTCATAGGCCTGACCGCTCAGGAAAAAGCCCGAGAACCCGAAAATGCTGTTGCCCTGGTCGAGCCCGGGAAACAGCGCCGACCCGCCGAACATCAGGGCGAAACCGAACGCCCAGAAACCCAGCGAGGCGATGCAGAAGTCCATGAAGCTCTTGGTCCAGTAGTTCACGTTGTTCTTCTTGCGGATGAGACCGGAACCCAGGAACGCGAACCCGAGCTGCATGAAGAACACCAGGAACCCCGCGATCAGCGTCCAGGCCATGTTGACCGCCGCTGTCGGGTCGGCCGCCAGGGTGTCCGCCCCGTTCGCGTCCGCGGCGCGGACGATCGCCGGGACCCCGAAAAAGGCTATCCCCAGCAGGACGGCCATGATGGTAATAATGAACCATCGCTTTTGTAATAGTGGCTTGCGCAGTAGTGCTGCCCTCATTGTCTGCCTCCTTCTATCTTCCCACTCGTAACTGTGGAAACCGCCGGTGCTTACTCGCCCGTTTCTTCACCGGCAGCGTGCCGCTTCCGGACGATGCTTGGTAGGACCACCCAGGTCCCGAAGAGAACCACGAATGCTATTACCCCGAAAATCGCTGCCATTTCTTTTTCCTCCCTGCTGGTGTTTTACTCCTATGGTACGTGGGGCGTATTTCTGACAGGTTACACGGGCGTTAAATACGCGTTACGCCGTTATTACGGCCGTGTTACGAAGGGGGAGAGGATATCTGGCGGCGGCGACCGGAGGTCGCCGCGGGAGGGGGGGCGGGGTGATTTGGAGTGGAGCGGAGTGTTATTTTAGAATGTTGGGGTTGG
>CAZOMF010000203.1:0-2345 GCA_964580635.1 uncultured Dehalococcoidaceae bacterium | reverse complement strand
TTTTCCGGTTTTTTGGGGGCGGTTTTCCTCGGGGGGCTTTTTTTGGGGGGGGCGGCCCCGGGGGGCCCCCGCGGTAGGGGGGACGGTGTGATTGCGAGTGGAGCGAAGTGATCTTTTCGATGATGCGAGTTCGCCGCTCGCGCTCTTCGTCGGCGGAGAGGGCAGGTAGTGAGGTCTCCTTCCGGATAAAAGCAAACCCGGCGGGGTAGTGCTCCCCACCGGGTTACGTGACTATCGTCTTGCTGGTCGCTCGGTTGTTACTCTCCCGGCTCCTCCTTCGCGTGGCGTTTCTTTAAAATACTCGGCACGATTACCCAGGCGCCGAAGAGGATGACGAAGGTTATTACTGCGAATACTGCGGTCATTTCATTAACTCCTTTGAGGTTGATTTCTTACTGACATTCTCATGATAGACCCGCCGTATTTCACCGGTATTACGCGTATATGAAATGTGGATTACGTTTATATTACGACCATGTTACACGGTCGCCCTGGAAAATGGTGCCCCGACCCCCTTGACAGACGCGAAAATCCTGTTATAATAATATCTAGATATATCTAGATAGAACTTGAAACACACAACAGGAGGTAATAGAGATGTTTGGAGATAGAATGTTCCGCCACGAACGGTTCGGGCCGTCTTCCCGACGGGGTATGGCGTTCCGGAAAGGGGACCTGAAGTTCGTCATTTTGACGATGCTCCAGGAAAGCCCGCGGCACGGCTACGATATCATCCGTGAGCTCGAGGACCGCTCCGAGGGCCTCTACAAGCCGAGTCCTGGCGTCATCTATCCCACCCTTCAGATGCTGGAGGAAATGGGGTATGCGACGTCAAAGGAGGAGGAGGGGAAAAAGGTCTATACCATCACGGAAGAAGGGACTAAATTCCTGGCGGAAAAGAAGGAGACGACTGACGGCATGAAGGACCGCATCCGGAAGCGGTGGAGTTTCCGGAACATCGGCCGGATGGCGGGTGTCATGCGGGAATATCATGCCCTGGAACACGCCTTTTCGGGCGGGTTCCGTTCCATGAATGAAGACCAGGCCAACCGCATCCGCGAGATACTGGCGCAGGCCCGCCGGGATATCGAAGATATTCTCGGCGAGTGACGCGCCGCAGGGAGGAAAGAAATGGGTTACTTCAGGATTTTTACCGCGATCCCCGGGTTTTTCCTGAGCTCGCTGTTCGTCATGCTGCTCTGGGGCGTCATCGCTCCCAGGGTCGGTTTGCCGAGCATCAGCTACGTCACGTCCATGCTGGTTACCATCACCCTCTGGCTGGGCGTCGCCCCGCTGGCGGCGGTGCGGGACCGGCGGCGCCGGTTCCGGTAAACAGCGGCGAGGCAAAGAAGTGAGTAACATGGAACGGCCGCACCCCGCCGGACTGCGGATCGAGGTTGACAGCGAGACCGGTTGCCGGTATATTGTCTGGCAGCCCATGGTAACGGTCGGGCTCGGCGGCACGGAGCGGGAAGCCCTGGAGGACCTGCGCCGCGCCGCCCATGCCGGCATCGATTGCAGCATCGACGAGAAGTGCCGGGAGCTGGGACCGGTAGATCCGGTTTGAGGAGGGAAGCATGGCCGAGCGAAAGTATGAGAAGTACGTCCTGACCGACCTGAAGCTGCCGGACATCCCGCCCGAGCGGGCGGCGGAGTACTCGCAGCGGGCCACCAGGATCCTCTGGCTGGAGGACTTCGTGATCAAGGACGCGCCCAGCATCATCCTCTCCTGGTACTGGAAGGCCACCGAGCAGGAAGGCACCCCCGCCCATACCCATGATTTTGACGAGGTGGTCGGCTTCGTCGGCAGTGACCCGGACAACCCGCACAAGCTCTACGGAGAAGTCGAGTTCTGGCTCGATGACGAGATGTACACCCTCACGCAGAGCTCCCTTGTCTTCTGCCCCAGGGGGCTGCGGCACTGCCCGCTCCGCGTGGTCAAAGTCGAGCGGCCGATCCTGTTCCTCGCCTTCAGCGTGAGCACGGAATATTCCAAGAAGTTCTAACTGCCGGCTGAACCAGATCAGGAACGTAGAATCGGCGCGGGGTTGAAGGGTACCCTCTCTATCGAAGGGCTTTGTTACAAAATGTCATTTCTGAGGGAGCGAAGCGACCGAAGAATCCCGTTCCCCCGCTGTATTCCTTGCATTGGTACCTGCTTCTATCCCAGAAGTATCGTCTCCCCTTGTGAAAGGGAGACCGAGAGGGTTTTACCATAAAAACACGACACAATTCGCTTGACAATAGAACAAATGTACGGTATATTTGTGGTGCGGTACAAAAACCATTTCGCACGGGGGTGTAGTGCGCCACAAAAACTCGCAATTTCAAAGCTGAACCGGGCC
>CAZOMF010000202.1:0-4082 GCA_964580635.1 uncultured Dehalococcoidaceae bacterium | reverse complement strand
ATGGCGGTGATGGTGCCCAAGGGGCTGGCGGCCGTCGTCCTGGCCAGCATCCCGGTACAGCTCGGCATCGAGGGCGGCCAGACCATCCAGAGCGTCACCTACGGCGTGGTGCTCTTCAGCATCGTCGGTACGAGCATCCTCGTCCTGCTGCTGGAAAAGACGCCGCTGCCCTGGCTCTACGGCTGGATGATGGGTACCTCGCCGGCGGCCGGGGTGGCCAAACAGGGGTTCCGGAGCGAGAAAGTGACCGTCAAGACCCCGCAGATACGTTCCGCCGGGGACAGGCTGTTCGGGGGCGGGAACGACGAAGACACCGGGCCGGAAGGCTAGTCCGGCTTGACCTTGATGCGCTCCAGCACGGATTGCACCGCGTTGGACATGCGGTGCTTGCTGTTGCCGGTCTCCTCGTAGTAGCGGGTCAGCGTCTCGAAGGAGCGCTGCTGCTCCTTGCTCACCGGCAGGTAGCCGACATCGACGTCCTCGCCGTTCTTGACCACGAGCACCCGCGTGGGGCGCCCGTTCTTCTTCTCCTCGGTGGCGAGCTCCAGGTCCATCTTCCGCACCAGCCGCACCGGCACGTTCACGATGGCCATGTCGCCGTCATTGTCGAGCACCAGCATTCGCTGCTCCTGCGAGGAGGTCCGCTCGTCCGGCGGGAGCCGCTTCAGAATGATGAGCGGGTAGTGGTACGAGGCCTTGTAGATGGGCATGGAGACCTCGATGTCGTGCTCCGGGTAGTAGGGGAGCTGGCTGAGTACCTTGGGGATGACGGGTACGGACTCGTGGCGTTTGCGTTTCTTCCGTCCGTTGATGAGTTGCTCCCGGCCGGCCGCCCCGCGCTGGATGATGGGCCCGACGTACCGTCTCAGGATGTCCGGCATCGTGCCGTCCGAGAGGGCGTGGTCGAGGATGCGCTCCAGCGCCCAGCGTGATTCCTCGTCGATGGTGACCACCGTCGGGATGAAGCGGCCCGGCGCCGTCTCCAGGCCCACCGTGGCGAACGGCGTGGCGCTGCCGCCGCGGCTGGCCGCGTTCCGCTTGGCGAGCTGGTAGATGGAACGGCTCATCACCGAGGCGAAGAGGTTGCCTTCGCCGTCGCAGTAAAGCATTCGTATCTTGCCGCGCGGCATCTTCTCGTCGACGTACCGTACCGGTTGCAGGAAGAGGACGTCGTGCGGCTCGTTGCTCTTGAAAATTCCCATACGCTTGCGCCCCGTTGCTGTTTCCAGCATCATGGTAGGGCCGGGACGGACGTTTGTCAATAGGAGGAAGGTACCGGCCGTCCGGCGTGTCATCCCCGCGCCATGGCCGCTTTTTTCCGTTCCGCCGGCATCTTCTCGATGGCGTAGCGCAGCGCCGTCCGCGGCATCTCCGCCCGGCGGTCCATCACGTAGTTGAATATTTCGTCCTCATGGGCCTCGGCCGCCGCCTTGAGCAGCCAGCCGTAGCCTTTCTGCACCAGGTCTTCCCCGTCGCGCAGCAGCCGGTCCGCTATCTCGAAAATGTCCCCCAGGAACAGTCCCTTCCGTCCCGGGATGATGAGCGAGACCGCCGCGCCCCGCCGCACCCAGAGGTTCGGCGATCCGGTCCACCGCTTGAGGTCGGCGAGGAAGGCCGGATATTTCATCACCAGCGTGCCGACCGGGTGGTTGCAGAGGGTATCGCAATGGGCCCAGTTATGGACGTAGGTAGTGAGCCACCGTTCGCAGACGCGGAAATCGTTCTCGTCGTAGCGGGGCGCCAGCCGCTCCGCCCATTCGATGGCCACCGCCCCTTCCTCGTAGTAGCCGGACGCCAGCAAAACCTCCCCGAGGCGATATATCTCTTCCTTCGGCAGGTCCTTCACATCGTTCCAGAACAGCCCGCTCACGCGGTGCATGTCCGCCGTCTTGAGGCCGTAGGCGGTGACGCCTTCCTTGAAGAAGCGCTGGAAACCGGCCAGCGTCTTCGGGTCAGCGGCGTTTTTGAGCTCCTGCCGGACGGCGGCGATGATGTCGTCGGTCAAATGGTTATTCCTTCCCGAGCAGCGAGCGCACCCATTCGCGCTCCGCCCAGAGGGCGCAGCCGCCCGCCGTCTCGTGCTCGTGCTCGTGGCGCTCCCGGATGGCCCGCAGGAAACGCGATTGCAGCGCCTCCCGCAGCGTGACGTTCATCAGGCTCGTATCGGAGACCGGCACGAACGGGCACGGCTCCACCGCTCCCTGGGCGCTGACGTGGATGAACCCGCGTCCCGCGGAGAGGCACCCGCCGATCTCCTCTTCGTCCCCCGGTACGGCGATGAAGAGCGCCGGGTAGGCTTGCCGCAAGCCGTCCCGGATGGCGAGCAGCTTCGTCCGCTGCTCGTCGGTGAGGACCCAGTCGGCCGTGTCCTCGCTGACCGGCGTGTACTCCACGAAGAAGAACAGCTTGCAGCCGAGCCCGTGGAGGAACTCGATGAACGGCTTCTCGGTGATGGTGTCGAAATTGTGCCGCGTGACCGTCAGGGACACGCTCCAGAACAGCCCGGACCGTTTCACCCGGCTTATCGTCCCCGCGAGGTGCCGGTAAACGTCCTCGCCGCGCCGCCCGTCGGTATCGTGCTGCCAGCCTTCCATGGAGATGACCGGCACCAGGTTCCGTTGCCCGTCGATGCGGCCCATGAACTCGCCGTCAATCAGCGTCCCGTTGGTGAACACCAGGAAGATCATTTCCGGGAATTCCCGCGTCACGGCGATGATGTCCTGCCGTACCAGCGGCTCGCCGCCCGCCAGCCCGATGAAGGAGATGCCCAGCTCCCGGGCCTCCCGCAGGATGTCCCTCACCTTCTCCGCCGTCATCTCCGGCCCTATCTCCTTCTGGAGGGCCTGATGGTAGCATCCCTTGCAGTGGAGGTTGCAGCGGTCGGTCACACTGATGAGCATGATGGGCGGCACCTGGAGGCCTTCCTTCGCCAGCCGGCTCCGCCGTCGCGCGGCCTTGCGCTGGTGGTTGGCCGTCTGCACGAACGCCACCGCCTGCCTGGGGTCTTTGAGCGCCACCCGTACCGCGTCCTTGAAGAACACGGAGAGGGCCTCGTTCATCACGGCGGTGACGCTCTTTTTCCGGCGGTAGCTGACCGAACCCATGAGTGGTGCTGTCGCCGTATCCATCGCCGTTGCCTCCCGTTCACCGGTGGTCATACCGGTCGCAGTATACCAAGCCGCCATCCGGCCGTCTATATCCGGGAGTACGGTACTTGGCCTGGCCGGACGGCCAGTTTCCCGTGGAGAAGTATCGTATGGGACGGATTTGACACCCGCTGAAAAAATATGTCGATAATGAGGTCACCGAATCCCGTGTTTCAGAAGGAGACGTACATGGAACTGACTCAGGCAATACGCGAGCGGCACAGCATCAGGACGTTCAAGCCGGACCCCGTCCCGCTGAAGACGGTCCGGGATATCATGGAGCAGGCCGTCTGGGCCCCCTCCTGGGCGAACACCCAGCCCTGGGAGTTCGCCGTGGCGTCCGGCCAGGCCCTCAAGGAGATCCAGGACGGGTTCCTGGCCCGCGGCATGGGCGACCCCCACAACGAGGTCCCGCGCCCCTACGAGTTCCCGGAACCCTACATGGGCCGCATCCGGGCCCTCCAGCCCAAGGACCGCAAGGAAATGACGAAGGAAGAGATGGAAGAGCGCACCCTCGTCAACTTCAGTAACTACGGCGCTCCCGTTTGCATCTACCTGCTCGTCGGGAAGAACTTCTACTTCCAGTCCGGCGGCATCAACTCCTGGTCGCTCTATGACTCCGGCTCCTGCGTCCAGAACATCATGCTGCTCGCCACGCAGGCCGGTCTCGGCACCATCGCCCAGGCGCAGGCGGTCGTCTACCCGGACATCATCCGCAAGGTCCTCAAAATACCGGAGGACAAACTCATCGCGCTCGGTATCTCCATGGGCTACGAGGACACCGCGGCCCCGCCCCGCGAGCGCCGCACCACCCGCGAGCCCCTCGATACGATAGCCACCTTCCACGGCTTCGAGTAGACCGTTCTCCTTCGAAGAACGTGTCCCACCGGCGGGGGGGCCCCCCCCCCCCCGCGCCGCCCCGGCGCCCGCCCCGCC
>CAZOMF010000201.1:0-4118 GCA_964580635.1 uncultured Dehalococcoidaceae bacterium | reverse complement strand
TCTCCGCGATGAACTGGGGCTTGAACAGGAGGTCTTCGGGCGGGTAGCCGCAGATAGCCAGTTCCGGGAAAGTGAGCACGTCCACGCCCGAAGCCGCCGCCTGTTCCATCGTCCGCAGGATCTTCCGCTGGTTACCGGCGAAATCGCCGACCGTCGTGTTGATCTGCGCCAGCCCGACGCGGATGCGGCGCGTATCGGCCATGTGTTTCATGCCGCTCCACCTGCGTTCGTTCGGTCTAGAGGATGGGCAGGTACTTCTTCAGCTCGTACTCGGTCACCTGCTTGCGGTACTCGTCCCACTCCAGCTTCTTGTTCTTGATGAACGCCTCGAAGGTATGCTCGCCGAGGGCTTCCCGGACCACGGCGCTGTTCTCCGCCAGCGCGATGGCGTCGTCGAGGCTGCCCGGCAGCATCCCGATGCCGCGCTCCTGGCGCTCCTCGGGGGTCATCTCGTAGACGTTCTCCTCGACCGGCGCCGGGGCTTCCAGCTTGTTCTGGATGCCGTCCAGCCCGGCGGCCAGCATCACGCTGAAGGCCAGGTAGGGGTTGCAGGCCGGGTCCGGCGAGCGGAACTCGATGCGGGTCGCCTTCTCGCGGCCGGGCCGGTACTCCGGCACGCGCACGAGGTCCGACCGGTTGCGGCGCGCCCAGGACAGGTAGACCGGGGCCTCGTAGCCCGGCACGAGCCGCTTGTAGGAGTTGACGTACTGGTTGCAGACGAGCGTAATCTCCGGCGCGTGCTTGAGCAGCCCGGCGATATAGTGACGGGCCGTGTTGGACAGGTGATAGGGGTCGCCGGCGTCGAAGAAGGCGTTCTTGTCGCCCGTGAAGAGGGACTGGTGGACGTGCATGCCGCTGCCGTTGATGCCCGCGATGGGCTTGGGCATAAACGTGGCGTAGAAGCCGGACTTCAGCGCCACTTCCTTGACAACGAGCCGGTAGGTCATGACGTTGTCCGCCATGGTCAGCGCGTCCGTGTAGCGCATGTCAATCTCGTGCTGGCTGCCGGCGACCTCGTGGTGGGAGTACTCCACGCCGACGCCCATCTCCTCGAGCATGAGCACCGTCTCCCGCCGCAGGTTGGTGGCCTCGTCGAGCGGCGTCAGGTCGAAGTAGCCGCCCTGGTCGAGCTGCTCGGTGCCCTGGGCGTTCTTGAAGTAGAAATACTCCAGCTCCGGCCCCACATAGAAGGTATAACCGAGATCGGCGGCCTTCTTCAGGTTCCGCTTGAGCACGAAGCGCGGGTCGCCCTCGAACGGCTCCCCGCCCGGCTTCAGTACGTCGGCGAACATGCTGGCGACGGCGCGGTGCTCCCGCGGCCGCCAGGGCAGCAGCCGGAACGTCTCCGGGTCCGGGAAAGCGACCATGTCGCTCTCGTCGATGCGGGCGAACCCCTGGATGGACGAGCCGTCGAAGCCCATGCCTTCTTCCAGTGCCCCTTCCAGCTCCTCCACGGTGATAGCGAAGCTCTTGAGCACCCCCAGGATGTCGGTGAACCACAGGCGCACGAACTTGACGTCGTGCTCCTTGGCGAATTTCAGGACGTACTCGTTGGCTTCTTCCCGGCTGCGTTTCGTGGTCATGTTTACCTCCTTAGTACGAGAGGCAGTGTGTGTTAATTGAAACACACATTACCCTCGACGGTCAACTGGGCGGTTCCTGCCGCCCGAGCGACCTGCTCTGTTATATGTCACCGGATCAGACGGCGGCGTTGCCGCCCTCGCCGGTGCGCACGCGGATGACGTTCTCCACCGGAATGATGAATATCTTGCCGTCGCCCGTCTCTCCGGTGCGGGCGTTCAGCACGATGGCGTCCACCACGTCATTCACGTCCTCGTCGAAGACGACGAGCTCTATCTTTACCTTGGGCAGCAGGTCGATCCGGTATTCCCCGGCCCTCCCCTGGAGGGAGATGCCCCGCTGGTGGCCGCGGCCGCTGACCTCGCTCACCGTCATGCCCCAGTAGCTTTTGTCTTCCAGGGCCTTCTTCACGGGGGTCAGCCGTTCCTCCCGGATAATGGCTTCAATTTTCTTCATCTAAGCAGACCTCCGTAGGCGCGTTCTCCGTGCTGTGACAGGTCCAGACCGACCGTTTCCTCGCCCTGCTGGACCCGGAGGCCGATGGTTACCTGGATAAGTTTGCCGATGAGCCAGGTCATCGAGAAGGCGAAGGCCGCCACGCAGAGCACGCTGAGCGCCTGGATGCCGAGCTGGCCGATGTGGCCCTCGATGACGCCGGGCGTCCCGTTGACGGCCGCGCTGGCGAAGATGCCGGTGGCCAGCGCTCCCCAGATGCCGCCCATGCCGTGCACGGCGAAGACGTCCAGGGAATCGTCGAAGTGGAGCTTGTCCTTGAACAGGACGATGCTGTAGTACCCGATGAAGGACACCGCGATGCCGATGGGTATGGCCGCGATTGGCTTCACAAAGCCGGCCGCCGGGGTAATGGCCACCAGGCCGGCCACCGCGCCGGTCACCGTGCCGAGCAGGCTCGGGCGGTGGTGCATCCAGCTGATGATCATCCAGGTGACCCCCGCCGCCGCCGCCGCCAGATTGGTGGCCACGAAGGCATTGGCGGCCAGCCCGGCTGAGGTGAGGGCGCTGCCGGCGTTGAAGCCGAACCAGCCGAACCAGAGCAGCCCCGCCCCGAGGGCCACCATGGGGATGTTGTTGGGTTCCGTGGAGCCGGCGAAGCCGCGGCGCTTGCCGAGCAGCAGCACGAGCGCCAGCGCCGAGACGCCGGCGTTGATGTGGACCACCGCGCCGCCGGCGAAATCGAGCGCGCCCAGGTTCGCCAGCCAGCCGCCGCTCCCCCATACCCAGTGCGCCACCGGCCCGTAGACCACCGTCACCCAGAGGACGGAGAAGAGCATCAGAGAGCTGAACTTGATGCGCTCCACGATGGCCCCGGTGATGAGGGCGACGGTAATCACCGCGAACATCCCCTGGTAGGCCATGAAAACGAGGTGCGGGATGGTGGTGGCGTAGGTGCCGGAGGGGTCCATCCCCACGCCGCTGAGGCCGATGAAATTGAGGCCCCCGATGAAGCCCCCCTGGTCGCTGCCGAAGGCGAGCGAGTAGCCCCACAGCGCCCACACCACCCCGATGACGCACATCATGCTGAAGCTCATCATGATGGTAGAGAGCAGGTTCTTGCGGCGGGCCATGCCGCCGTAGAAAAGGGCGAGACCCGGCGTCATCAGCAGCACCAGCGCCGACGAGACGAGCATCCAGGCGGTATCACCCGTATTGATCATTCCAGTTACCTCCGGCGAGACTTCCTATCCTTTAAGTCTAGCCGTCCCGTGTTTCCGGTGTGTTACGGGTATATTACAATCATGTTACGCCGTAGCTGGAAACGGGTCGTCCGGGTTACGGATGCGTTTCTTACCGCACGAACCCGCCGTAGGCGCGCTCGCCGTGCTGGGAGAGGTCGAGCCCGACCGCCTCTTCCTGCTGCCCGACCCGCAGGCCCATCGTTACCTGGATGAGCTTGCCGAGCAGCCACGTCACCGTGAAGGCGTACCCGGCGACCACCCCGACGGCCAGGAGCTGCCGCAGGAGCTGGGTGACATGCCCGTAGATAAGCCCGTCCGCCCCGGCGGCATTGACGCTGAGGGCGGCGAAGATGCCCACCGAGAGCATCCCCAGCATGCCGCCGACGCCGTGGACGGCGAAGACGTCGAGGGAGTCATCGAAGCCGAGCTTGGTCTTGAAGAAGAGCAGCGAGTAGTAGCAGACCCCGCCGGCCAGGATGCCGATGGCGACCGCCGCCATCGGGGTGACGTAGCCGGCCGCCGGCGTCACCGTGGCCAGCCCGGCTACCGCTCCGGTGGCGGTGCCGAGCAAGGTGGGCCGGGCGGAGCGCCAGCTCAGCAGCATCCAGGTCAGGCCGGCGGCCGCCCCCGCCGAATTGGTGTTCACGAAGGCCGTGGTCGCCAGCCCGTTGGCGGCCAGCGCGCTGCCGGCGTTGAAACCGAACCAGCCGAACCACAGCAGCGCGGCTCCGATCAGGGTCATCGTCAGGTTGTGCGGCTTGAACTCCTCGCGACCGTAGCCCTTCCGCCTGCCGACCACAATCGCACAGCACAGCGCCGCGATTCCCGAGCATATATGTA
>CAZOMF010000200.1:0-4199 GCA_964580635.1 uncultured Dehalococcoidaceae bacterium | reverse complement strand
AGGCCGGGCTGGATGACGTGCTGCTCTACATCGGCGGGGTGCTCGGCGTGCAGCGACATGATTTCAGGGAAGACGAAGAGAAGTTCAAGAAGCTCGGTTTTGACCGCGTCTACCCGCCGGAGGCCGACCTCAACCAGGCCATCGCCGACCTCAAGGCCGACCTCGAGGCCCGCGGCAAATAGCCACGTCATGACGAGCGATATCCGCGTCCTCGTCGATTTCGGCAGCACCTTCACCAAGGTCGTCGCCGTGGACGCCGCGCGGGCCGGGCTGCTCGGCGCGGTGCGGGTGCCTTCCACCGTCGAAACGGACGTGACCGCCGGCCTGCGGGAAGCCCTTGCCCGGCTGCCGGTCCCGGCGCCGGACAAGGGCCGGATGCTCGCCTGCTCGAGCGCCGCCGGCGGCCTGAGGATGGTCTGCATCGGCTTCGTGCCGGAGCTGACCTCGGAGGCGGGCCGCCGCGCCGCCCTCGGGGCCGGGGCCAAGGTGGTGGGCGGCTACTCCTACCGCCTCAACCGCGGCGAGCTGGCGGAAATCGAGAGCACCGCTCCTGACATCGTGCTGCTGACCGGCGGCACCGACGGCGGGGATACCGCCACCATCCTCCACAATGCCGGGATGCTGGCGAAGAGCGGCCCGTCCATCGCCACCATCATCGTGGCCGGTAACAAGTCCGCGGTGGACGACATCCGCGACCTCTTCGATGGGACGGACAAGACCGTCGTCTTCACCGCCAACGTCATGCCGGAGATCGGGCGGCTGGAAACGGCCGCCTGCAACCGGGCCATCCGCGACCTCTTCATGCGCCGCATCGTCGAGGCGAAGGGCATCGGCAAGGCGCGGGAGCTGGTGGAAGACATCATCATGCCGACCCCGGCAGCCGTCATGGAAGCGGCAAAATTGCTGGCAAACGAGCTTGGCGAGCTCCTCGTCGTCGATGTCGGCGGCGCCACCACGGACGTCCACTCCGTCGCTAGGGGCAATCCGGCCCGGGCGGACACTATCGTCAGCGGTCTGCCGGAACCCTGTGAGAAGCGGACCGTCGAGGGCGACCTCGGCCTGAAACACAATATCGAGACCCTCTGCGGGCTCGTCGGCGACCGGGACGTACCGGAAGGGTTCGATGCCGTCGTCCGGTCTTTCCACGAAGGCATCCTTCCCTCCACCGAGAACGAGTTCGCCTGCCAGTCGCTGCTGACCCGCCTCACCGTGGCGACGGCCGTCGCTCGCCACGCCGGGCGTATCGTGGAGGTCTACGGGCCGTCGGGTCGGACGCTCGTCCAGCGCGGCAAGGACCTGACCCGCGTCGGCGTGGTCGTCGGCACCGGTGGGCCGCTCGTTTTCGGGCGCGACCCGCTCGGCGTGCTCGCCGGTGCGCGGTTCGACGCCGCCGCGCCCTCCGTCCTCACCCCGAAGGACCCTGCTTTCTATCTTGACGATGAATATATCCTCTTCGCGGTGGGGCTGCTCGCCCAGGCGGCGCCGGACGCGGCGCTGGCACTGGCGATGAAGTATCTGAAGCGTTTATAGTATACTGCGAAGAGGGAGGAACGTTTTGCTCAACGGCTGCCGCGCCCTTGATTTGACCGACGAGAACGGCCTGCTCTGCGGGAAGATTCTGGCCGACCTCGGCGCCGACGTCATCAAGATAGAGAAGCCAGGCGGCGATCCCGCCCGTCGGCTCGGGCCGTTCTACAAAGGGGAACCCGCCCCGGACAGGAGCCTTTACTGGTTCGCCTATAACTCTAACAAGCGCGGTATCACTCTCGACCTGGACAAGCCGGAGGGTCGGGCCGTCTTCCTCGACCTGCTGAAGACTGCGGATTTCGTGATCGAGTCCTTCCCGCCCGGCTGGCTCGATAAGCGCAGCCTCGGCTACGAGGGACTGAAAGCCGTCAAACCGGACATCATTTTGACCTCCATTACCCCCTTCGGTCAGTCCGGTCCGTACCGGGACTACCGTACCTCCGATATCGTCACCATGGGCATGACCGGCATCCTCTTCCAGACCGGCGACCGGGACACGCCGCCCGTCCACATGAGCATGGCGCAGTCGCCCATGCACGCCGGGGCGGACGCCGCCGTGGGCACGCTGCTCGCCTACTACCACCGCGAGATGACCGGCGAGGGCCAGCAGGTGGACGTCTCCCAGCAGCAGAGCGCCGCCTGGTTCCTCGCCAACGCGGTGCCCCTCTACGAGCTGAACGGTGTTGTCCTCCAGCGCTCCGGCGCCATGCGCTGGAGTCTCACCTCCACCCAGCGGCAGGTCTGGCAATGCCAGGACGGCTACGTGTTTTTCAACATCATCGGCGGACGGGGCGGCGCCAAGACCCTCCGCGAGCTGGTGAGCTGGATGGACGGGGAGGGTATGGCCACAGATCACCTCAAGGCGATGGACTGGGAAAACTTCGATGTGTTCAAGGCGGACCAGCAGGATATTGACATAATATCAGCCCCCATCGAGGCCTTCTTCAAGTCTCACACCCGGGAGGAAATTTCCACCGGGGCTGCGGTGCGGAGCATCTCCATCTGCCCGCTCTCCAGCATGGAGCACCTCCGCAACGATCCGCAGCTCGCTTCCCGCAGCTTCTGGAAGGATGTGGAACACCCGGAGCTGAACGCGAGTATTACCTATCCGCGGGAGTTCGTCAAGGCGACCGGCGGGCACTTCGAGACGAACACCCCGGCGCCCCTCGTCGGCGAGCACAACGGGGAAATCTACCGGGAGCTCGGCATCTCCTCTGATCGGCTCGATGCGATGAGGCGGGAAGGCATTATCTAGTGGATGATAACGGACTCGGTGGCCTCAAGCCGGGGCTCTTCAAGGGACTGATAGTAACGTCCTTCTCGTGGGCCATCGTCGGCCCGCTCACGATGAAGCTCTTCGCGGACTACGGCGCCACTGTCATCCGCGTGGAGACGACCAGGCGACCCTGCACGCTCCGCATCTCCACGCCGTACAAGGACGGTCAGCCGGGCCTTAACCGGAGCGGCTATTTCAACCATTTCTCCGCCAACATCTACAGTATGACTCTCAACATGGAGAAACCGGAGGCGATAGACATCGCCAAGCGGCTCGTGGCGGCGTCCGACGTCGTCATGGAGAACTTCACCCCCGGCGTCATGGACAAGTGGGGCCTCACCTATGAGACGTTGAAGGATGTCAAACCGGACATCATCATGCTGCGGCAGAGCGGCTTCGGACCGGAGGGACCCTACGCCCGGCAGCCGGCCTTCGGGATGATCCTGGCCGCCATGGCTGGTCTGCCGAATTTCAACGGCTGGGCGAGCGGTCCGCCGCTGCCGGTGGGGGTTTCCCCGTACACGGACTGCATCTCGCCGCGCTTCGCCGCCGCCTCCCTCATCGCGGCGCTGCTCCACCGGAAGAAAACGGGCGAGGGGCAGCTGCTCGACCTCTCCCAGTTCGAGACGACCCTCTACTACATTCTGCCGGCCCTCCTCGATTACAACGTCAACGGCCAGGAGCCGCCGCGCATCGGCAACGCCAGCCCGGCGATGTGTCCCCACGGCGTCTACCCGTGCCAGGGCGAGGACCGCTGGTGCACCATCGCCGTGACGAACGACGACGAGTGGAACGAGCTCTGCGGCGTCATCGGCCAGCCGGAGATGGGCGCCGAGAAACGCTACGCCACCTTTACCGGGCGTAAGCAGTACGAGGATAGGATCAACGCCGTCATCGCCGAGTGGACCGCCCGCCATACCCCGGAAGAAGTGACCGAGCGCCTCCAGGCGGCCGGGGTGCCGGCCGGCGTGGTCATGAACGTTGGTGATGTCTACAATGACCCGCAGCTGCGGGAGCGCGACCTCTTCTGGCCGATGGAGCACCCGGAGATGGGCACTTTTACGCACCTCGGACCGGGGTTCCGTCTTTCTAAGACTCCCGCGCAGCCTTCGTTCCCGGCCCCGCTCATCGGGGAGCACACGGAAAAGGTCTGCACCGGCCTGCTCGGCATGCCTGACGAGGAGTTCGTGCGGCTGCTGGCGGACGGCGTCTTCGAGTAGTCATCCGTCTTGTCAGGTCGGGGCAAATATCGTAGAATAAAGTGTCAGGCACGGGCAGTTAGCTCAGTTGGTTAGAGCGCTGCGTTCACATCGCAGAGGCCGTTGGTTCGAGTCCATCACTGCCCACCAGGGACTGTCCGGCTCCCCCCAAAGAAGAAGCACCCACCCCAGAACTC
>CAZOMF010000199.1:0-4247 GCA_964580635.1 uncultured Dehalococcoidaceae bacterium | reverse complement strand
AGGTCAAACACTCTCTTTTGAAAAGTTGTTTCACGTGAGGCAAACGCCCTCAGGGTAGCTGAACACCTTGATCTAACAAGACGGCTCTCAGACGCTGGATCTTAATGTCTCCAAGACGTTCGCCGTTCTTTACGGACAACGCAGCCGCGGCTCCGGCAGCCTGCCCCATGGCGATACAAAACTGTATGGGGCTGAGCAGGTCATTGGCTACCGAGTCTGAAGAGAAGCATCGGCCAGCTACGATGATGTTATCTATATCCTTGGGCACCAGTGACCGGTAGGGGATATGCATATGCCGTCCTCGGGGAGAATGTTCCGAAAGGAACGTTGGACAAACCGCAATGGTATCCTTGTAGATGACACTGGAACGTACATCCTCACCGGTCACTACATATTCACCCTTCAGCCGACGACTGCAACGTACACCGATTTGTGAAGCCGTGTCCATCAGGAACGCATTCTGGAATCCCGGTATGTTGTCCTTGAAGAAACGGATGGTTAGCCGCATGGCTTTACGTGCTTCGATTTCGACCTGTGTCAGGTCTTCCACATCGAGCCCATTCCGGTCAGCGATGAAATTATTTACCCAGACCACATCGTCCCGCCAGGCCCTGAGGACCATGGTGTAACCACCTATTTGCTCAAGCTCCTTCATAGAACGGGCGTGTTGTTCCGGATACGACTTTTTGTAATTCAAGTACGTAGGTACATCGATGTTACCGAGGCGAAAGATAAGAGCAAGTTTCGAGGACCGCAGGGCAGGGTCCGGCGCATCATCATATTCTGCCCCGGCTGAAGCAAAAACATCGCCGTCCCCCGTGCAATCGATGACAACACGGGCTTTAATGGCCTGTCGGCCTGACTTACTCTCAAAGATAACGCCGGTGACAGAATTACTTTCGACAATCGCCTGACAGGCCAAAGAATGAAGCAGCAACTCTACGCCGGTTTCTTCAATCATGTCGTTCAAAACGCATTTGAGTTTTTCGGGGTCGAATTGAACGCTGAAACGCACCCGATCATCTACCACGCCGAAGGGATAAGACCTCCATTGGTCCAGCTGTTCCTGGTCCCCCGAGCCGATATGTTCTCTCGCGGGATGGACGGCAGCACCCTCGGCATCTAGCCGTTGGACTATCTCTTGGCAGATGCCGGTAATTTGGAGTTCCGGGCCGCCATCACTCATCGGCATGATACATATCACCATGCCACCGGTGGCCAAACCCCCGAGGTGGCCGTACCGTTCCAGGAGCATCGTTCTGGCGCCGGCCCTTGCAGCGGCTATCGCCGCACTGATCCCAGCCGGTCCCCCTCCGACCACGAGAACGTCCGTCTCGCGGAACACTGGGGTTTCACGGGCTGGTTCGTTTATGGACCAAATATAATTAAGGCTGGACAAAGGTTACCTACATTGAGTGTGTGTTGAGAATATTGTACGGGAATCATGGGAAAAATTCACACGCGTACTTTGAACGGACGAAGCCACCAAGGCATCTAGATAATTTGAAAATCATTCCGATGATTATCTCAGATTAATCGCGTCGTTTGACAACTCGAGGTTCCTGGGCATTAACAACAAGATGAATTGTGCAATGCCAATCGGACGGGGAGACGGAGCAGAGTTGGTCTCTCCCTGAAACAACATGGTTTTTGAAATACCCCCTTATGAGGACATGTAAACTATTTTAGTTACCGTCGTCTAGGTGAAATTCCCCCAAGTATATTCACCGGTCTGCTTGTTTCGCCACGCGCCACGCTGCTGGACCGGCCAGTGAAGCTTGATGGCCCCTTTCACGTGGCAGCTGTCGACACAAACTCCGCAATACCAGCATTCATCCGGGTGGAGAATTATTGGCGGGTCTCCCTTTGTCTCACCTGGGATATAAACATCCACGGGGCAGACGTTGACGCACATGTTGCACCCGTCGCAAAGAGCGGGATCGATAACAGTCGGCGTATTGGGTGTGACCAAGTTTGGTAGGGCGTATACTTCATTATCTTCGGCCATGGTCCTCTCCTATTGCCGGTAGACTCCGGCGTAGTCTGGGTTATGAGCTTCCCACTCTTTGACGAAATCCCCGTAGTAATCAAGCGGGCGTTCCCCGGTAACGACCTTTCCGTCCACCTGCTTGACGGTGACGTGCTTGGCCCAATCAGGCGGATCGACCGCCGGGTAATCAATGCGATGAAAGTTCAGGTAGTTGCTGCTCGCCTTGCGGGCCAGTGAGCCGTGGAGAACCATCTGGCCATAGGTAAGGATGCTGGTATCCTCCAGCCCTCGCATCAGCTTGTGCGGGTCGAGGGCGTAGAGCTTGGGTACCCAGTTTTCCTCGATGTCCGCCAGCGCGTCGAGTCCCATGGTAAGCAGGTGCTCCGTCTTAAACTCAGAGCAGAAGTACTGCATCGCCCGGGCAATAGCAGCGTGAAGCTCTTTCCACTCGATGCCGCTCGTCCGTTGAACCGGTGCATAGATCCGGGCCTGTTCCGCGGCTACCTGTTCGATCAGCGGGGCAGCCTCGTCCGCCTCCTGGGCGTAGGCGGCGGCCTTTCGTCCGGCGTAGCGGCCGGTGGCGGCGGCGAAGCTGTGGTCGCCGGGAGTATAGAGCTGCTCACCGACGGCGTAAAGGCCTTCGACCGTGGTGCGGAGGTCCCAATCGACGAGGAGCCCGCCCCGGTCGCGTCCGCTGTCCGAAGAGCGCCAGTTATTCGGCGAGGTACCTTCGATGAGCTGGTAGTTCTGGAGCTGGTCTCGCGAGGCATCGAAGCCGGCTGCTTCATAAGTATCCACGATGATGTTGGTGGCCGCCTCCTGGCGGAGCATCATGTGCCAGGTCGCCTCCCGTTCTTCCTCCGGCATGCCGGGGAAATCACCGTAGAACGGGAGAGCGAACTCGCCTTTCAGGACTTTCTCGCGGAGCTCATCGGGGTTGGTACGCAAGGCCATTGACGGCATGGCACCGCCGTCCGGCCAGCCCTGGGTAGGCAATGGAAGCTTCTTGCCATCGGCATCAACGAGGGGAACGTTCTCATAGCTGGCATCCCCGGCTCCACCGTACCACACGTGCTTGTAGCCGGTGCCGAGGCGCAGCAAGCCGGACTTTTCCATCTGGGTGAATTCCGCGCCGGCCCGCCAGGCAAGAGCGAAACCTTCACCGGAGTGAGAGCGCGGGCGGAAGGTGGAAATACCGCCGAGCTCAGTGTTGAATACCCACACCGAGCCAACCCCAGCCATGGCGAGGATCGTCGCCTTCGCCTTGAATACTTTAAAGGCACCTGTCCGGTTATCAAAACCGGTCGCTCCGATAACACGCCCACCCTGGACACCGCCCTCGGTAAGGAGGGATGTAGCCATGGTGCGGTCGAAAATCCTCACCCCGAGTCGCAGGGCTTCCTTCCGCAGGGCCGGTTTGAAGGTAGTACCCCAGATGCGAATGGTGGCGTTGATAGGCTGGTAGCGGGGCGAGAGCATGATCTTCGTTTCCGGGTCGCGTCCCCGGAGACCGAGGTACTTGTCCTCGGTATCACGGATTTTGCCGCCCATCTGCTCCATTTCCAGCAGGGTGTCCCAGCCTTCGCGGCACTGGATATAGCGGCCGATGCCGCTGCCGTAACCACCGCCCTGATCGACGACGAGCATTCGGGCCCGTTGCTCCGGCGACATGTTGGAAAGCGGGCTCGTCATGGGGTTTTCCCAGTGGTCGCAGCCCGGGCCGCCGGCACCGCTGCGGATGGTGGCAGCCTTTTCCACTAGAATAACGCTTGCGCCGCTACGAGCCGCGGAAATCGCCGCCCAGCAGCCTGCAATGCCCCCGCCGAGGACGAGGACATCCGCCGCAGTTTCTTCATGGTCGTCGTAACGGACCTGATACGGCCACTTAATAAGGTTACGTTTACCTTTGACGACGTCATGCCAGTTTGCCATGTTTCACCATCCTGTTCGTACTACCCGGCAGTGAAAAGCTCGAGGAATTCACCTGTCCCATCATGCTGCGGAACATTGGCCCGAGATAACGATAGCACCAAATGCGTCACAATTCCACAAAGTACTTTCTTTGAAAATAGTGAGATGTGGTCATAGGATGGGAATGTCTTCGTCGCAAAATACTCATTTTACGACAAGAATGACGGATAGCTACTTGCTACCCCTGGCAGGGAGAGCGAGGCTATCTACGTACAGCGGTTGCAAAATGAGTAGATTGTGATATATCAGTATTGGAATACTGTCAAGTTGACTCGGTAAAGTCGGC
>CAZOMF010000198.1:0-4263 GCA_964580635.1 uncultured Dehalococcoidaceae bacterium | reverse complement strand
CTCACCCAGGGCGTCGCCCGGGAGGTCCGCAAGACCCCCGGCATCAGCATCACCTGCATCCGGCCGTACTTCGTCACGACCGAGGTCGTGGAAGGCTACCTGGCCAGCCAGGACACGAGCGACTGGGAAACGCCGGAGCTCTGGGAGCACTACACGGCGCTGCTGGCGGCGGCTCCGCCGCAGGACACCACCGGCAAGATATGGGACCGGGCTGCCCTCGAGGAGAAGTTCGGCAAATTTGAAGGTTAGGCTTTGCCGCTCGTCCTGGGCCTGTCGAAGGATGAGCACCCGTGACAAAAGAAAACGCCCCGGCATCACGCCGGGGCGTTCGTGTTGCCAGTCGGTAACGGCTACCGCTGCGAGACCTCGCAGTAGAACTGCGGTGTGGCCGAGCCGCTGTCCCAGTTGCTGCTGTGTACCTGGGCGATGAACGAGCCGCTCTTCAGCCAGACCGTGTAGACCTGGGGTACCGTCTGCTCGAAGGGCATCATCACCGAGCCGTTATTGAGCGTCAGCAGTGCGAAGTCGTCGGCGCCGGCACTGCCGTCCTCGTTGATGTCCACCAGGTTGCCGTTCTGGTCGCGGAGCTCTAGGGACAGGGCCAGGTTGCGATAGATGGGCGTCAGCTCTTCGACATTGGCCAGAGAGATGGTCAGCACCAGGTCGCCGGTGTAGCCGGAGGACGCGGTATCCACGTTGAACAGGGTGGCGTTACCGGTCGATCCCTTCACACCGCCGAGCACCATCCAGTTGGCGCTCACCGATCCGTTGACGGATACCTCGGCGAAGTTATTATCGGAGATGACCGCGCCGTTCAACGAGGCCGACCCGTTGATGAAACCTGAGGCGAAGACGCCGCCGGTGGTGGCCAGGGCCAGCAGCAGCGCCGCGATGAAGAAGGCCACCCGGTGGTGAATGGTGCGGAAGACGAGGGTATCATCGTCGTGGAGGACGGTGCTGCCTTCGCGGTGGACGGAGATGCGCAGCCCGTTGAGCACGGCGGCCGTTTTCTTGCCGAACCCGAGCTCGTTCGAGAACTCCCGGCGCACGTCGGCGACGGTCCGCCCGCTCATCTCGGTTTCTTTCGTCCGGTGTTTATACTCTATCTGTACCATTGCTTTGTCCCTTCTTCTTCACCCGTCCTCTTCCATGGTACCCTCCGCGCGTGAAGATACGGATAAAGAAGATAAACCGGGCCGTAAAGAAATATAAGATGTGGATAAAGGTTTATAAAGGAAACGTGAAGAAACGGGCGGGAGGAGGCGAGGTATTATCATCAAGCTCAGTCCGTCAGGTAGCGCTCCCGGGCCAGCCGGCGGCCGGTCTCCGTCAGAAACACGCGGTCGATGATGACGCTTAGCTTGTCCCTGTCGCGGATGTCGTATTCGTCCGCCAGGTTCACCAGCCAGTCGGCGTCGTAAAGCACCTTGAAGTTGGTTGTCCGGAGCACGCCCGGACTGTGGTGGTGGGCGATGATGTTACATATCTCGTCGGCGGTGCCGGGCGCGAAGCCGAGTTCTTCGAGTATCTTCCGGGCGACCGGCGGGCCTTCCCGCTCCTGGAGATGGCCGGCCGCGCTGCCGTACTTCAGCTCCGCCTCGCGGATACCGATATCGTGGAGCACACCCGCGCCGATGATGATGTCCGCGTTGCCGCCCTCGCCGGCCATGATGCGCTCCGCGTAGCCGGTCACCTTTTTGGCATGGTCGATGCGCCGCGTGTCGTCTCCGAAGTACGCCTCCATCGCCGCCAGGAGCCGTTCTTTGACAGTCAGCGGCACCGCGTACCGTCCAGTACGAGACGGGCGAGCTCGCCGGCCAGGCGGGGGCGGTCGCTCAGGTCGACGGGCGTTGCGTCACCCTCCATCCGGGCGATGAGCATGAAGCCGATGAACATGCCGCCCACTGCCCGCACCGTCACGGCCGGGTCGAGCTCCCGGAAAGTCCCTTCCGCTATGCGCTGCCGTACGTAGCCCTCCAGGGTACTCATAATAGGCCCGAGCGCTTCTTCGGCATAGCGCTTGCGCAGTGCCGGGTCCCGTTGGATCTCGTTGAACAGCGCCAGGAAGCGGCTGACGTCCTGGAGCCCTAACGTCAGGCGGTTCTCGATGATGGCGGAGAGGAAGGCCATGTCGCTCCCGGATCGGTTCGCTACCAGCTCGCGGAAGGGGGTGATGACGTAGTCGTCGGCGATGGCTTCGAGCAGGTCTCGCTTGCTCTGGAAATAGTTATAGATGGTCCCCACTGCCACGCCCGCCTCGGCGGCCACGTTCGCCATGGTGGCGCCGTCGTACCCGAGCCGGGAGAAGACGTTCATCGCGGCGCTGGCGATCTGCTCCCGCCGTTTCGCGTCCAGTTGCTGCCTGTTTTCTCCATGTGCGGACACCGGCCACCTCCGTCGTTCACAAATGAATGAATGTTCATTCATTTTACTATGAACGAACACCCGGCGTCAACACCTGGATGCAGTGATATATACAGGGAATCGGGAAGTGCCCGTACGGTCACGCGAGCGGCAGCGGCTACTCTTTGCGGAACGCCCGCAGCAGCACGAAGAAGACGCCCGCCCCGATAAGACCGGCGGCTATCATCATGGCCCACCAGTAGCTCTGGATGAAACCCGTCTTGGGCGCCTCGTCGAGATCGGGCAGGGCCAGCGTCTTGGTCGGCTTCGGGGTTGGCGCCGTGAAGGAAGCCTCGCGGGTAAGAGAGTTGTTTGTCTCATCGGACTCGATGACTTCCCCGCCGTAGTCCGCCGTGACGGTGAAGACCGGCTGCATGGTGGTTAGCGTCCACGGGAACTCCAGTGTCTGGCTTTCTCCGACGCCGATATCGGAGGCGGTCTGGGTATCGACCACGTTGCCATCGACTTTCAACTGTACCGTGACGCCGTCAATGGGGGCGGTGCCGCGGTTCTCCATGTTGACCGAGATGGTCACGTTATCCCCCACGGCCGCCACGACCGGTGTCCAGCTGACGGTGCGGATATCGAGGTCCGGTGCCTTGGAATTGAACGTCAGGTTGGCGCTGTTGTTCGTTTCGTCGGATTCCCAGACCTCGTCCTCCGGGTCGAGCGTAACAGCAAAGCTGTGCGGCTTCGGGTCCAGGTCCTGCGTCACCTTGAACCGGTAGCTCTCGCCGGCCGCCAGCGCCGGGACGTCGGCGGTGACCGGGTCGTCGTCGTCGATCTGGTAGCTCAGCTCGGACGGCGGCGCGGCGTCATCTCCGAGGTTCGTGATGTTTGCGCTCAGGTTCACGGCATCGTTCACCAGCGGGTTCGGCATCCGCCAGCCCAGGTCGCCCACGGTGAGGTCCGGCGTCCGCGTCGTGATGACGATGCTGCGGTAGTTGTTCGTCTCGTCGGATTCGATGGTCGTGTTCGTCTCGTCGGCCGCGACGGAGAAGGTGTGCGTACCGCCGGTCGCTTCCCATTGGAAGGTCCTCGTGACCGTGGTACCGGCTGCTACCGGGCCTACCGTCAGCGTCTTGGTATCGACGTTGTCAAGCCGCCCGCTCAGCTTCGTCGTTTGCGTAGCACTCTTGCCCTCGTTCGCCAGCGTGACTGTCAGGACCACCGTATCACCGATAGCCGGCGAGGCCGGCACCGGCGAGAGGTCGGTCACGACGAGGTCCGGCAGCGGCAGCGTGAGCAGCTTGGTGTTGTTCTCCTCGTCGATCTCTTCCACCAGGTCGGTCGAGTCCGCCACGAACTCGATGACGTGCTCTCCGGAGGCGATCGACCAGGTGAGCGGCTGACTTACCGCGGCGTTCGGGGCCAGCGGCGGTACGTCCACGTAGCCCGTCATGACGTCGTCCACGTAGTAGGCCAGCCGGGTCAGCGGTACCGGCTGGGTGCCGATATTATGGATCTTGACATTGAAGGTCGCGTCCTGGCCCACCGGCAGGTCGGTCGGCGACCAGGTCACGGAATCGATGACGAGGTCCGGCATGTTGGCCACCACCGGTACCGTCCGCGAGTTGTTCGTCTCGTCCGTTTCCGCGATCTGCTTCTTGAAGTCTGCCATGGCGGAGAAGGCGTGATAGCCGTTCACCGCTGTCCAGTCGAAGGTCATGTTGACGCTCTGCGCCTGGCCCAGTGCTTTTACCAGTGTGTTGCTCACGAGCTCGTCATCGATATAGAATCCCAGGTAGCTCTGGTCGGCCGTACCGACGCCCTGGTTGGTGACCGTCACGTTGAAAGATACCGTCTGGCCGTGGTCAGGGTGGGCCGGGCTGAAGGTGATGGCGGATACCGTCAGGTCCG
>CAZOMF010000197.1:0-4320 GCA_964580635.1 uncultured Dehalococcoidaceae bacterium | reverse complement strand
CAGTTCAACGCGGTCGTGATGGAGCTCCAGCAGGACCTGCTGCGGGACATGCGGGGCGAGGGGTTCACGCCGGACAAGGTAACCTTCTCGCTGGAACTGGAAGCAGCGGACGCCGGCGGCACGGTCTTCGACGCCCCGGTCGCGCTGCTGGAGCAACCCGGGGACGCCGGGAAAGTCCTCGACGCCTGCGCGGCCAAAAACGGCAACGGCAACGCGGACGAGGTGAAGCTGCGGCTGTTCCGGCTGCGGGCCTCAAGCCCGGTCGCGCACCCGGAGCTGCCGGCGGGTAAGGCCGCCGGTGCGGAGCCGGACCAGGCCCTCATGGGCAGGCGGGACGTCTACTGGCAGGACACGTATATCGAAACGCCGGTCTACGCCCAGAGCAAACTGCAGAACGGCAACGTGGTGACCGGGCCGGCCATCATCGAGAGCGACGACACGACCATCGTGGTGCCGGGCGGCCGGAAGTACACGGTGGACCCGCTGCTGAACGGCGTCATCGAGTCCATCTGACGGAGCAGGACAATGAGCGATAAGCGACGGATTACCGAATACCTGGACATCGACCTGGACAAGGAGCTCTGGTGCTGCAACCGCTGCGGCTACGAGCTCATCTCCGCCCGGGAGAACTACAAGAAGGGCTGCCGGGTCTACGTGCGGAACGACCCGACCACCATCTACAACTCCCCCCTGAAGGGCGAGTTCACCTACGCGCCCGACCCGAAGTGGGCCATGCTGGTGGAGTTCTACTGCCCCGGCTGCGGCGTGATGGTGGAGAACGAGATGCTGCCGCCAGGCCACCCGGTCACCCACGATATCGAACTGGACATCGACGCGCTGAAAGCGAAGTATCTTTCCGAGAAATGAGAACGCGACAGACAAGGCAGGTACGACCATGAAGGTTTCTCTCGACGTTGACATCGGCGGGACGTTCACCGATCTCTTTCTGAGCTACGACGGCAAGACCGTGTTCGCCAAGACGCCGACGACCGGCTACAACCTGTCGGTCGGCTTCATGCGGGCGGTGCGTGACGCAGCCGGGCTGCTCGACGTCCCGGTCGAGGAACTACTGAAGAGTACCGACGTCGTCCGTTACTCCACGACAATCGCCATGAACACCCTCATCCAGCGGACGGGACTCAAGCTGGCACTCATCACCACCGAGGGGTTCGAGGACATCGTACCCATCGGCAAAGGGGCGTCGTGGTCGGACCAGCTCACCTTCCGCGAGATCCGAAACCTGGCGCGCATCACCAAGCCGGAGCCGGTCATCTCGCGGGAGATGACGGTGGGCGTGAAGGAGCGGGTCAACTCGCGGGGCGAGATCGTGCGGCCGCTCGACGAGGAGGACTTCCTCGAAAAGCTCCAGTTCCTCGTCGACCGCGGGGCGCGCGGGTTCGTCGTCAGCCTTATTTTCTCCTACACCAACCCGGCCCACGAGAAGCGCATCGCCGAGATAATCCGCCGGGAGTACCCGGACTTCTACCTGGGGGCCATGCCGGTGGTGCTGTCCTCGCAGGTGACGCCCAAGCAGAACGAGTACACCCGCACCGTGACCACCATCCTCAACGCCTACCTGCACTACTCCATGTGGGAGCAGATATCCGGCACGGGCGACGAGCTCCGAAACGCGGGGTACGACAAGACCATCATGATGGTGCATAACAGCGGCGGCATGGCCGAGGTCTTCCGGACGTCCGCCATCGAGACGTTCAACGGCGGCCCGGTGGCCGGGCTCATCGGCGGGGCGAACGTGGGCAAGACGCTCGGCTACGATAACATCGTCGTCACGGACATGGGCGGGACCAGCTTCGACCTGGGGCTCGTGGTGGCCGGCAGCAGCCGGTTCTACCAGTACCACCCGCTCATCGACCGCTGGTGGGTGGACATGACGGTGCTGGAGACGCGGTCCATCGGGGCCGGGGGCGGCTCCATCGCCTGGCTCAACCCGGTGATGGGCAACCGTCTCGAAGTAGGACCGCGGGGGGCCGGTTCGATGCCGGGACCGGCGGCCTACAACCTCGGGGGGACGGAGCCGACGGTCACCGACGCCGACATCGTGCTCGGCTACATCAACCCGGACTACTACCACGGCGGCAAGCTGAAGCTCAACCGGGACAAGGCCTACAACGCCATCCGGGAGAAGATCGCCAAACCGCTCGATATCGAGACGGAAGAGGCGGCCCTGCTCATCAAACGCATCGTGGACGCCAACATGGGCGATACCATCGCCAAGGAGACGTTCCTGCGCGGCTACGAGCCGGCCGATTTCATCTGCTTCGCCTTCGGCGGGGCGGGACCGACCCACTGCTGCTCCTACGGCCCCTTCGCCGGGGTCAACAAGATGGTGGTGTTCCCATTCTCGCCGGTATTCTGCGCCTACGGATCGAGCACCATGGACATCCTCCACCTCTACGAGCAGTCGCTGCGGCTGCCGCTGCTGGCGCCGGTGACGATGAAGCCGTTCGAGGATTACGACGTCTTCAACAAGACGGTCACCGCCCTCCAGGAGCGGGCGGTCAAGGACATCACCAACGAAGGGTTCTCGACGGACGCCATCAAGTTCGGACTGGAGATAGAGGCCAAGTACGGCGGGCAGCTGAACATCCTCCGTTTTTCCTCGCCGAGGGTCTTCCTCCACAGCGAAGAGGACATCAAGGCCGTCTACCGGGCCTTCGAGGACGAGTACTGCCGCGTCTACAACAAGATATCGGCCTACCCGCAGGGGGGCGTGGACGTGCTCAACCTCATTCTGCGGGCCACGGTGGATTACCCCAAACCGACACTGCCCACCTACCCGGCCGCCGGCGACAAACCGGACGCCGGAGCGCTCAAGGGCGAGCGGAACGCCTACTGGGTGGAGTACGGCGAGTTCCGTCCCTCGGCCGTCTACGACGCCCGCCTGCTGAAACACGGCAACCGCATCGAGGGGGCGGCCATCATCGAGGCGGAGGACACCACCATCGTGCTGCCGCCGCCGGCCACCCTCGAGGTGGATAAATACCACAACTTCATCATCGAGGTACATTGACCCAGGGAGGACCGTCATGAGACCGGACCCGAAACAACTGCTGGAATGGATAAAACCCAGCCCGCCCACCGAGGAAGAGCTGGAGTGCATGAAGCTGCTGCAACCCGGTGACTACGAGATATACACCGAGAAGCTGAACAACTTCCTGCTCGAATCCAAGGAAGTGTTCCTGAAACTCGGCGTGAGCAGCATGCTGCGCTCCGGCGACCTCGTCACGGGCATCTACAGCACCAAGGGAGACATGATAGACGCCTGGTGCGGCACCTACCTGCACGCCGTGGTCGGGCAGCTGCCCATCAAGTACGTGGCGGCAAACTGGCTCGACAATCCGACGGTCGGCTGCAAGGACGGCGATATCTTCTACGTGTCCGACCCGCTCTACGGCGGCATTCATAACTGCGACCAGATCGTCGTCATGCCGGTCTTCAACGACGGCGAGCTCATCGGCTGGACGAACGCGGCGGTGCACCAGCCGGAGACGGGCGCCTGCGAGCCCGGCGGCATGCCGCTGACCGCCAAGACCCGCCACGACGAGGGCATGCTGCTCTCTCCCATCAAGATCGGCGAGAACTTTCAGCTGCGCGAAGACCTGGTGGAGATGTGCGTCAATTTCATGTCCCGCGCCCCGCGGATGCAGGCCATCGACATGAGGGCGCGCGTCAGCGGCGCCGACCGCCTGCGGGTCCGCCTGGTCGCTCTCGCCAAGCAGAAGGGCAACGCCTTCGTCAAGGGGCTGTTCCGAAGGATACTCATCGAATCCGAGGAAGGCGCCCGGCGGCGCATCCGCACCTGGAACGACGGCGTTTACCGCGCCGTCACCTTCATGGACATCGTCGGGGAGAAGCACCAGCTGGTGCGGAACTTCCTGACCCTGACCAAGAAGGACGACCGCCTCATCTGGGACTTCACCGGCACCTCGCCGGAGACGGACAGCGCCCAGCACTGCATGCCGCACTCGCTGGCGGCCAACATCGCCATCCACCTCATGTCCTACTCGTTCAACGACCTGCCGGTCTCGGCGGGCATCTTCGCGCCGATGGAGTGGGTCGTGCCTGAAGGATGCATGTTCAATCCCCATCCCGAGGCGGCCCAGAGCATCAGCGCGCCGTCGAGTCACGGCGCCATGACGCTCGGCACCATCTGCATGAGCAAGGTGATGTTCGACAGCGACCAGCGGGACCTGGTGGCGGCCGCCACCGGCAACACCGGCGTCGGCATCATCGTCTCCGGTGTTAACCAGTGGGGCGTGCCCATCGCGGACTTCCTCGCCTTCGGTCTCAACACCGAGG
>CAZOMF010000196.1:0-4357 GCA_964580635.1 uncultured Dehalococcoidaceae bacterium | reverse complement strand
GGGGTCCGCCAGGTTTTTGTTTTGACCCAGTACCTGTCGGAGTCTTTGAATCAGCATATCCAGGAAGGCTGGGCCATCTCAAGCGCCGGCCTGGGTGATTATGTTTACTGTATCCCGGCTCAACAGAAGCTAGGGGAAGGCTGGTACGGCGGCACGGCTGACTCGGTTCGGCAGAATCTGGACCTCATCAAGAAGAAAGATCTCGATAACGTGCTTATCCTGTCCGGCGACCATGTTTATAAAATGGATTATTCGCAGCTAGCGGCCTATCACGACATGAATAAGGCGGGCATGACAATAGCAGCCGTCCGAGTACGGAAAGAACAGGCCGCCGGGACGTTCGCAGTATTGGAAGAGGGCCAAGACCATCGGCTGGCGGGTTTTAAAGAAAAGCCAGCGGAGCCAAAGGCACTGACCGATGATCCCGACTATACCCTCGTATCAATGGGGGTCTATATCTTCCAAGTGGACGTGTTGCTCCAGGCTTTGCAAGGAGAAGGTGATGATTTCGGAAAGCACATCATTCCAAGAATGATGAATGAGCGTCAGGATATTTTCGCGTATGATTACGATCAGGAGAACAGAATAAAGGACTATGAGGTGGTAGTGAGGAATGGGATGAGGCAAAAGGTGCTGGTGGAAAAGACCCAGGATTCGTGCTACTGGAAGGATGTCGGTTCCTTGGATTCATACTACCAGGCAAACATGGAACTACTGGCCGTGGCCCCACCCTTCAGCCTTTACGGGGAAAGATGGCCGGTACGAACCTATCAGCGGCCGTTTCCCCCGGTGAAATGTGTTTTCAACGCAAAGGTATCGCAGTCTATCCTGTGTGATGGTTCAATAGTGAGCGGCGGGACTGTGTGTGATTCCATCGTCTCTCCGGGAGTGATCGTGGAACAGGATGTGGTTATCGAGGAATCTATTATTTTTGACAATGTCTTGATCGAGCATGGCGCTCATATCAGGCGAGCCATTGTCGACAAGGAATGCATCGTCCGAGCGGGCGCTTCTATCGGCTGTGACCGAGAGGCCGATATGCGGAGAGGGTTCACGATATCAGTAGATGGAATCGTCGTGGTCCCCAAAGCTACTGAGGTAACGGAATAACCTTCAAACCGAAAACGATGGCCCGCCTTGGCTGTTTGCCAATGAGTCGGTGGGCACGGCCAGAACAATCACTTTCGTCTCTTCACCTTTCCAAACGGTACGATCTCCTTCTTCCAATCGATCACCCTCGCGCAACCAGGACACGTTTCCACTCCTCTCCGAACCACAACTGCACACGCCAAGCACGTGAGCGTATTCCCGCGATATCAGAGTTCAGGACCGCCGTGAGAAGCGGCGTAGAGTTTGAGTTCGTGAGCGAGTTTTTGTTGGCGAGTTTGTCGGGCTCTGTACACGATGGGAACCTCCAGTAACGATACTTGAGGAATGATATATGAGAACAGGTGTTCTGGTATAATTTGCTGGAATGGGCATCGTACTGCATCTCGGTTATAACTGTTTTCGGAAGTAAGGGCAGTTCAGCAATTCTGCGTTATGAATTGTCTCCGAGATTGATTTAGTCGATAGAAAATGGCAGCGGTTAGTTCTGCTCATCCTGATGATTGCGTATTATTCGTGGTAATATTAATCATCTAAAACAGCGTATTCGCGAGATAGGAATGGAATAATGAACACAGGAGATAAGGTTAAAATATTATACGGCGACTTTGAAGGTAGGATAGGCAAAATAAAAGCCCGTCACTTTAATGTTATTCCAAGTGAAATGAACAAGATAAAAGCTGGCGTGACACTAACGGGTAAGGACAACGAAACACTCTACAGTGTACGAATTGATGGGGAAAAGGACGCGATGTATTTCCCCGAATGTGGCATGGAACTGTTTTCTGAGCGCTAGCGTTTGAAGCCTAAACCTAAGCGGTAGCGGTTGGATATGAACCAACGACTTAGGGGCGCGTGAGCCTCCTGCTCGAACAACTTTAAATTCTGATTTCTGATACTGGCCTGCCCCCCTGGGACGATACCAAGTATACTATCGTGAAAAGGGGGGCAGGTCACCGAAAAATACAAGCACTGGGAACACTAGGGTTTCCCGGGTACGTTCGATAGCAATCAGCACTTTCTAAGATTAAGCGTTGTTTCAGGGAGAGACCAATTCTCCCGCGGGTGGGGAGGGGAACTAACCAAACCTGGGCACAGCAGACTCAATACCCTGATATTGATCCAGAGGTAAAATAGCCTTTCTTCGAGAAATGTGAAGGGGCGCCCTTACGGCCGTCTCTTTGCTGGTTTACGATTTCCCGTTGGAGATCACTACACTATGCCTGTCAAGATTACCGGGTATAATGGCACTATGAGCATCGTTGAAGAAGAACTCTGGGAATCTCTTGCCAAGCTTGATCCGGCAGCAGCATGTTCCAGATGCGATGTTTCGTATGAGACGCTATCGGGTAATTATCTTGTGAATTCCTTTACCAGCCAAATATCCGTATCCAGCTCAAAGCGAGAGTTACTGGGAAACGACCATACGGGTCATACTCTTTTAAACGAACTTGGATCATTTTCGCGGCTTTCAATACTTTGGTATCTGATAGGATGCAAGGATATTCGCTTGGAGAATAGTCTTGTCAATCCATCGACATTTCCCGGAGGTGACATCTTTCTTCGCGGTACACACGTTCTCCCATTAGAGCGTTTAGGAAATAGATTTTCATCCAATATACCGAAATTCCACGAGGTCGGAGAGAAACTCGGAGGAACGAGAGCCGACTTGGCCGATGCCGCCGTCCAGCTTCATCCCTTTCCGAAGATACCGGTCCATGTACTGTTTTGGGAAGGCAATGAAGAATTTCCTGCGAACGCGTCTATTCTTTTTGATACCACATGCCAGTTTCAAATGCCGATAGATATCATCTGGGCTATCGCCATGTTAAGCGTGGAAATGATGATCAGAGTTGATTAGCGACAGTCGCCCAGTCCTGCGCACCGCAGGATGAATATCTCGATGACGACTGTAATTCGGATAAAGGCAGTCAAACAAAGCAGAGCGTTGTTTCAGGGAGATGGAAACTTTTATTCTCTGTTCTTTGTGCATATTATATAACCATCATCTATTAATAAGCGTAGCTTCAAATGAACAGCGAAGAAACCGTAATAAAATTACTGTCTCTTGCCGAGATAGAAATCGATGGTAATAATCCTTGGGATATTCAGGTCAACAATGATGATTTCTATGCCAGGGTTATAACGAGTGGTTCATTAGGCCTCGGCGAATCTTATACGGATGGCTGGTGGGACTGTCATCAGCTCGATGAATTCTTTTACCGCATTCTAAGTAAAGAGATTGAAAGCAAAATCAAGCAGAATTGGCCGTTACTTGCTAATATCCTATGGGCGCGATTATTCAATTTGCAGTCAAAAAGAAACGCTTTTCAGATTGGACAGAGGCATTATGACCTGGGTAACGACCTGTTTGCCAAGATGCTTGATAAACGGATGAATTATAGTTGCGGATATTGGAGGAAAGCGAATTCACTCGATGAAGCTCAGGAACACAAACTGGATTTGATATGCCGAAAACTGGATTTACGGCCTGGGATGAGACTGCTGGATATCGGTTGTGGTTGGGGAAGTCTGGCCAAATACGCTGCCGAAAATTACCAAGTCGAAGTGGTAGGAATAACTGTTTCTCGAGAGCAGTTAGAACTTGCCCGAACAATGTGCCAGGGCCTATCGATTGAGATAAGATTACAGGATTATCGCGATTTAAATGGCAGGTTCGATCGAGTCGCTTCAGTGGGGATGATTGAGCATGTCGGTTACAAGAACTATAGGACTTTTATGGAAGTGGTTCATCGATGCTTGAATCATGGGGGGTTATTTCTTTTGCATACTATCGGGGGCAATCACTCGAGAACCTCGGTAGACCCATGGATAAATCGCTACATATTCCCCAATGGGATGTTACCTTCCATTAAACAATTAGGTGGCGCTGTCGAAGGATTATTCATAATGGAGGATTTGCATAGCTTTGGACCTGACTATGATAAAACGCTGATGGTCTGGTATCAAAGATTTGAAGATAGTTGGCAGACAATAAAATCAGAATACGATGATAAATTCTACAGGATGTGGAGTTATTATTTATTATCTTGCGCCGGATCATTTCGTGCCCGTAAAAATCAATTGTGGCAAATTGTCCTGTCTAAAGGTGGTGTTCCAGGGGGATACCAGTCTATCCGATAATCAATAATATCAGTAAACAAAGCTGAGCGTTGTTTCAGGTGTGGACGGACTCTCCCCCGTCTCCAAAAAACAGGCATGGCCCCGGCGACAAGCCGGGGCGTTATTT
>CAZOMF010000195.1:0-4376 GCA_964580635.1 uncultured Dehalococcoidaceae bacterium | reverse complement strand
TTGAGTATCGGTGACGTTGTCGAGGTCACGAAAGTGGCGCCGGCTGCGGTAAAAATCGGTGACATTGCCGCCTTCCAAATGGACCGGGTCGTGGTGGTGCACCGGGTCATCGGTATCTTCCCGCACCGCTCCAGGGAAGGCTATGTGTTCCGCCATCTCGGAGACGCCGGAGTCACCTCTCAGCTTGTCCCGGACTGCAGGATGCTGGGGAAAATAACCGCTATTATCAAACCAGAGAAAGAGGTTAGCACCCAGACCCCGTGGTACCGGGTCAAGGGAAAAGCGGCGGGGCGGTTGATGCAGTTTGCGGACGCAGTACGCCGGCGCCCCGCACGCCCGGGCACTTTTGAGATAAGCCGCCTGGTACGTCCCGTATGGAGGGCGTACCGGCTTCTCCAGGCTGGCATTGGAAAGTGAACTATGAACGCTATTAAGACTATCGGCCTCACGAAACGTTATTCCAAGACCGCCGGATACCGGGACTTGATGCCCTTCCGGAAGAAAGAATATATTACCGCCGCTGACAACATCAATCTGGAGATCGAAGAAGGCGAATTTTTCGGCCTGCTGGGGCCGAACGGCGCCGGCAAAACGACGTTCGTCAAGATGGTCTGCTGCCTGGTACTACCGGATAGCGGCACCGCCGAGGTGTTCGGACGCGACATCCGTAAGGAAGAGTTCCATGTCAGAAAAGAGATAGGCCTGGTAACCGCCGACGAACGGAGCTTCTACTGGCGCCTCACCGGCCGGGAAAACCTGATGTTTCAGGCCGCCCTGTACCACATGGACAAACAGAAAGCCCAGGAGCGGATAACCGAGCTGCTGGACATGCTCGGCTTAAGCGACCGGGCGGACGTACGGTTCCAGAACTACTCCACCGGCATGCGCCAGAAACTGGCCATCGCCCGCGGCATGCTGCACGACCCCCGCATCCTTTTCGTGGACGAACCGACCAGGAGCCTGGATCCGGCCAGCGCCCAGACGGTACGCCAGTTCATCAAGGAAAAGGTGTCCGGCCGCGGCCGGACCGTGATCCTGGCCACCCATAATCTCATCGAGGCGGAGCAGCTCTGCGACCGGTTGGCCATTATCGCTCACGGACATGTCAGGGCGCTGGGTTCGGCCCCGGAGCTGCGTCACCTGTTCAAGACCAAGGAAATATGCCGCCTCAAGATCGGGCACTATCCGAAGTCGGTAATCCCCGACGTATGCGGACTGGAAGGCGTCGCTGACTGCGCGCCGGTCGGAAAAAGCAACGGGATTATGAACCTCGAGTTCAGAATGATGGACCGCAATGTCACGCTGCCGCGAGTGATGGAAAAGCTCGTCTCCAGCGGGGTCGAAATCTATGATTGCCAGGTGAAGGACATGTCGCTCGATGAGATATTTATCAATGCCCTTCATACTACTCCCATGGAGAAAGCATTATGAGCGTAGCCAGCGCATTCTTTAAACGGGACCTTTCTCTCAATCTCAGCTACCGGCTGTCGTTTACGTTACAGTTGTTCGGCATCCTTTTCAGCGTGGCGTCGAGCTATTTCGTTTCCAGGATGTTCGGCTCCACCTCGATTCCTCAGCTGGCCCCATATGGAGGCGACTATTTTCCCTTCGCACTCATCGGCATCGC
This sequence comes from uncultured Dehalococcoidaceae bacterium, assembly GCA_964580635.1. Lineage (GTDB taxonomy): Bacteria > Chloroflexota > Dehalococcoidia > Dehalococcoidales > RBG-16-60-22 > DAOUEG01. Next base: position 2,749 of record CAZOMF010000195.1, on the reverse strand, counting down.
CTTCTTCGGATACATGACCATCTCTCTCACCGGCTTCTCCGCGAGTATCCGGGAAGGTCAGGTGATGGGCACGCTGGAGATCATGCTGCTCAGTCCCACCCGTCTGAGCATCATCCTGCTGTCATCCTCGCTGTGGTCGTATTTCTTCACGACCCTGAACGTCATCGTCTATATGGTCCTCGGGGTACTGATCTTCGGTTTCGATCTCAGCCACGCCAATATCGCGACATCCCTGGTGGTCCTCATGCTGTCCGTGGCGTGTTTCAGCAGTATCGGGATCCTCTCGGCGGCGATGGTGCTGGTCTTCAAAAAAGGTGACCCCATTTCCACGTTCTATGGCAGTATTTCGAGTTTGCTGGCCGGTGTTTTTTACCCGACCACCATCCTTCCTGATCAGCTGCAGACACTCGCTCGTTTCGTTCCGCTGACCTATGCCCTCGACGGAATGAGACTGGCGGTTCTCCAGGGCTACGGGTTTTCACAACTCAAGATGGATATATTCGTGCTGGTGGGATTCACCATTGTAATGGTGCCCATTGCACTGCTGGTATTCCGGCTGGCGCTGCACCGGGCCAAACGAGAAGGCAGCCTCGTGCACTACTAACCCTGGGAGGGGGTGATGCTGTGAGCAGTACGACCCTGGAAAGCCGGGTTTTATCCGGATTGCCGGAAAAAGCAGGCGCGACACAAGAGCAAAAAAGGCTTGCCAAAGACCTTATGCTGCTCTGTGTCTCCCCGGACGGCCTCGCTGCCGTTCCGAACCGGGTTGCCAGCGCGCTGTCCAGGCTGACGGAATGGGACTTCTTTCTCAATCTGGTGGAAGAAAACGGCGTGGCCTCGCTCGTTGCCCATAACCTCGATGTCGCCGGCGTCCTGGACCGGATCCCCTCCGCCTATCGGGGCTGCATCGAGCGCTCGTACCAGACCACCCTCTACCGGAACATGATGCTTACCGGCGCCCTTCAGGAAATCATCGCCGCCTTCAATCGGGGCCATATCCCTTCCATCGTGTTGAAGGGAACGGTGCTCGCGGAACGCCTGTACGGGAATCCGGGCGTACGGCCCTCCGGGGACATAGATATCCTGGTGCCGCCCGAGGCATCGAGCCAGGCCGGCCAAGTGCTCAGGGGACTGGAATATTGCCAGGCGACCTCGTCCGGGGGATGGGTCCATCCGTTCCACGAGGCGCCGTATATCAAACAGGGGATCGTACCGCTGGTCATCGAACTGCACCGCGGTCTGGAAGATAAAAAACTGGCCGCCATCTCCGCGGACGAGATCTGGCGGCACGCGGTGCCGATCGAAATCCAGGGCACGACGACCAAGGTGCTCTCGCCGGCGCATACCATCCTGTTTTCCGCGTATCACATGTGCAAGCACTCCCGGCAAACGCTCAAGAGCCTGGCGGATATCGCCCAGATGGTCAAGATGTACCGCGATACCGTTGACTGGCAGGCCGTCATCGATACCAGCCGGGCCTGGGAAATCGATGGTCCCGTCTACTTCCCCCTCCTGCAGGCCAGGGAATGGCTGGGCGCGCCGGTCCCGGATGAGGTGCTGCGGGAGCTCCGACCGAAGAGATTGCAGCGATACCTGCCGGGGTTCCTGGTAAGTCAACAGTTCGTCGTCTTCCCGACCCGTCAGAAGAGACTGAGAGACGAAACATTCACCATGGCGCGGTGTCTCATGATGGGACGGTTCAGGAAAGCCATGCTGATCATCACCCGGAACCGCCGGAACAAACGAGCCGCCCTTTTCAGGGCGGCGGCGTGGCTGGTCCTCGTCTTTACAGCAGCCATCTTCCGCAACACGCTGGCGGCCGCAGACGGACGGGACGCGCTGACATAGTCCTGAACGCTACTGAAGCGGCATGAGTATAAAAAGCATCGATGGTCCGTTGGCATGGCAACGGACCGGTTTCATCCGGGAAGGTACGGCCGGGATTTCAGCGGTTTAGCCGACGGCCACCATGGAGCCTGACATCGGCACTTTGCAGCACTTGGACTCGTTGTAGGTCTCCATGAAATGTTCGATATCCTCTTTCCGGAAGCGCCGGTCGCCCCTGGCGGTAATCCGATAAGAGGGGAGAATGTTCTGATCGCTCCAACGTCTGACGGTGTTGACGTGGATATTCAAGACGCGGGCGACGTCCTTTACCGTTAACATCGGTACGACCTGGTCATAAAACCCCATGTACGAACCTCCTCGAGCCTGGGTGAAAATTAACGCGGTATTAGCGGCTTTCCAGCATCTCCAGATACGTGTCCGCGGGCTGCGGAATCGATCTCGTGCGCAAAACCAGCCGGATGCGTTCCTTGGCCTGCGCCAGATAGTTGGCGACGGTCCGGACATCCACATCCAGCAGATCGGCGATCTTCTCCCGTCCCACTCCCTTCATGACCAGCCGGATGGCATAGTACCGTGCCAGGTCGATCATATGGCGGGGGAGCGGGACACCGATCTTTGCCCGCAGGGCGGCAAGTTCGGCGTATTTGAAGCGGGCTTTTCCTTCCTGGAGGAATGCTGCTATTTCATCGATGGGATACGGGCTTCGCTGGGTAAGGTGCTCGGAGCAGCTGATCAGTTCGTTCTGGAGGGCCTTCGCCAGTTCGAGACCCTCGGTCTCCTCGAGCGCCATGCGCCGCACCTGAGGAAGGTTGACAAGCGGGCTGGTCTGCAACATAGGCAAATCCCAGCAATACTGCAATGCCAACGCGACATCATCAGTGCCGGACCGGGTTTTCGTTGT
>CAZOMF010000194.1:0-4534 GCA_964580635.1 uncultured Dehalococcoidaceae bacterium | reverse complement strand
CCGGAATGACAGATGGACACCGGTATGACGAAAAAGGAGTGTGAGCGACCGCGTCAGTGGGCGGACGGATTGCTTCACTTCGTTCGCAATGACAGTCAGGGCAAACCCTGCGACGTCCCCGTCACCGTCACCCTGGCGGACTTCGCCAGGGCCTTCTCGTTCAGCTCGATGCCCAGGCCGGGCGCGTCCGGTATCCTGAACTTCCCCTTCACCGGCTGGTAGTCCGGCGTGCAGAGCTCGCGGTTGGCCGGCTTCAGGGCGATGACATGCTGCTCGTGGATCTGGAAGTTGGGAATGACCGCCTCCAGCTGGAGCGAGGCCGCCGTGGTGACCGGGCCGCCGCAGACGTGGGCCTGCACCGTAATATCGTACATGTGGGCATAGTCGCAGACCTTCTTCCCTTCGGTGATGCCGCCCACCAGGCAGAGGTCCGGCTGTATCATGGCGAGCGACTGGTCCTCGAAGTACGGCCGGTAGCCCCAGCGCGTGTAGAGTCGCTCTCCGGCGGCCATGGGGATGTTGACGCTGTGGCTCAGCCGCTCCTGGAGGGCCGCGTTCAGGTAGTGGACGCCCTCCTCGAAGACCATGCAGTCGTAGGGTTCCAGCGCCTGCCCTATCTGGACGGCGGCGGTGGCGCCGGGCGAGGCGTGGAGCTCGATGAGGATGTCCACGTCGTCGCCGACGGCGTCCCGGATGGCGGCGATGCGGGAGGTGATGAGGTCGAGCGTGCGGCGCGGCACGATCTTGGTGAGGCCGCCAACCCGGCCGTCCTTATCGTCGAAAGTGGCCGGGTCCACCTTGACGGCGTCGTAGCCATCGGCCACCGCCTGGCGCGCCGCCTCGGCGTACTCCTCCGGCCTGCGGAGGCGCGACTGCGGCCCCTCGCCCCAGCCGAACTGTATCTGGCTGGCGTAGCAGCGGAGGTCGTCGTTCGTCTTGCCGCCGAGGAGCTGCCAGACCGGCTGACCGAGCGCCTTGCCGCGGATGTCCCAGCAGGCGATATCGAGGGCGCTCATGGCCGCGAAGACGACCGGCCCGCCGCCCTGGGCCCAGAAGGTACCGCGGAACATGGCCTCCCAGAGCTTCTCCACGTTCATGGGGTCGGCGCCGACCAGGAAGCCTTCGGCGAGGTTCTTCACGTAGGCCGCCGCGCCGCTGTGGCCGGTCCCGTACGACATGCCCGCCTCGCCGACGCCGCTGACGCCTTCGTCCGTGTTGACGCGGACGAGAACCGGGTGGTGCCACGGCAGAGATTCCAGCGTTACATCCCAGATTTCCACGCTCGTTACTTTCATGTCCGGCGCTCCTTTTTCCCGATGATTGACTGATTATACCGCCCGTACGTCCGTCCCGCAAACGTCGGGGTTTCGCCGGTGGGGGTGGTATGGTAGACTGGTAAGAGAAAGAAGAAAAACCCAGTCCTCTCCCCGGTCGCCAATCACCCGGCGGCACCAGGACCCACCTTTCACTTTCCCCTCTTCGCCTCCCATGGCATCCGTTTTGCGCACATTTTTCAGCAAGGAGCATTTTTATGGCAGTACAGACCGGCGATACCGTGAAGGTCAACTACACCGGGCGGTTGCTCGACGGCACCGTATTCGACAGCTCGGAGGGCCGCGAGCCGATCGAGTTCAAGGTCGGCGACGGCCATCTCATCCAGGACTTCGAGCAGGCGGTGCTGGGCATGAATCCCGGCGATACCAAGAAGGTGCAGATAGAGGCGTCCAACGCCTACGGGCAGCGCAAGGACGAGCTCATTTTCATCGTGCCGCGCGCCCAGTTGCCGGAGGGCATCGACCCGCAGGTGAACCAGGCGTACCAGCTCCAGAGCAGCGACGGGCAGAACGTGGCGGTGCTCGTGACCGAGGCCGGCGCGGAGAGCGTGACCTTCGATGGCAACCACCCGCTCGCCGGCAAGGACCTGGAGTTCGACATCGAGCTCATCGAAGTGGCGTCGTAGCGTCTGCGTTTTTCCGTTTCCTTCGGCACGCTCAGGACGAACTGAAAACGGCCGGTCCCGGGTTTGAACGGCTCATGGTTCGACGGGCTCACCATGAGCGGCTGCCGGGCACTCACCCCGGGGTTCTTCGGTCGCTCCGGTCCCTCAGAATGACATTGCGGCAAAGCTCGTCGAGGCCGCCTGAACCGAGGCCGCGACCTCACACCGCGGTTGCGCCGGTCCGGTACCGGTGATAGAATTGCAGTAAGTTTACCCTTCCCCGTGAGGCAGCGCATGTTCACCGGCATTATCCAGGAGGTCGGCACCGTAGTCAGCGTACCAGCGGGCAAGCTCGTCATCGGCGCCGGCGCGGTCCTCGACGGGCTGGAGCTCGGGGCGAGCATCGCCATCAACGGGGTCTGCCTCACCGCCACCGCCCTCGACGAGGCCTCCTTCACCGTGGACACCGTCCCGGAGACGCTGCGGCGCTCCAACCTCGGACAGCTCCGGCCCGGCAGCCGGGTCAACCTGGAGCGCGCCCTCACGCTCGACGGCGAGCTCGGCGGTCACCTGGTGCAGGGGCACATCGACGCCACGGGCACCGTGATCTCCCGCCGGCCGGACGGGCCGGCCGTCCTGATGAAGTTCGCCGCCCCGCCGGAGGTCATGGCGAACGTCGTGGAGAAGGGGTTCGTCGCGGTGGACGGCACGAGCCTGACGGTGACGGAGCGGGACGCGGCCTCCTTCAGCGTCTCCATCATCCCCTTGACGCAGCTATTGACGGTGCTGCTCGACAAGCAGCCCGGCGACACCGTCAACCTGGAAACGGACATCATCGGCAAGTACGTGGCGGCGCGGCTCGGCGGGCAGTCCGGCGGCCTCACCGCCGCCTTCCTGCGGGAGAACGGTTTCCCCGTCGCCTGACCCCGGCGCCCGGTTGACAAATACCAACTATCTTGTTAGCATTATAGGTAAATCATAACAATTTAGTTGGTATATCATGAACGCAGCGGAACGGATCATCACGAAATTCGGCAACCAGAGCACGCTGGCCAAGCTCATCGGCAAGCGGCAGAGCACCGTCCAGCATTGGGCCAGGACCGGCACCATTCCCGCCAAGTGGCAGAAGCAACTGCTCGACCTGGCCCGGGCAAAAGGCATCACTTTGACCGCCCAGGAATTCTTCACGCCGGCAGCAGTCCGCGAAACGGACGCGTCGCCGCCCGCGCCCGGCCAGGGAACGGCCGGCACCGGAAAAGCGACTCCGGCGGACCGCGGTACGCCGGAAATCCAGGAGAGACAGCACATGACACTCGCAACCATACCGGAAGCAATCGAAGACATCAGGAACGGGAAGTTCGTCATCGTCGTGGACGACGAGGACCGCGAGAACGAGGGCGATTTCATCATGGCGGCCGAGAAGGTCACCCCGGAGGCCATCAACTTCATGGCGGTGCACGGGCGCGGCCTGATCTGCGTACCAATGACCGGGGAGCGGCTGGACACCCTCCAGATACCGATGATGGCCGCCAAGAACACCTCCAACTTCGGCACCGCCTTCACCGTCTCGGTGGAGGCCAAGCACGGCACGACGACCGGCATCTCCGCCGGGGACCGCGCCCAGACGGTGCAGGTCCTCGCCGACCCGAACACGCGGCCGGAGGACATCGTCATGCCAGGGCACATGTTCCCGCTGCGGGCCCGGGACGGCGGCGTGCTCGTCCGGGCGGGACAGACGGAGGCCACCGTGGACCTCGCCCGGCTGGCGGGGCTGCGGCCGGCCGGCGTCTGCTGCGAGATAATGAACGAGGACGGCACCATGGCCCGGATGCCGCAGCTCGAGACCATCGCCCGGAAACACGACCTCAAGATCATCAGTGTGGCGGACCTCATCGCCTGGCGCTACCGGCACGAGCACCTCGTGCGCCGCGTGGCCGAAGCCAAGCTCCCGACCGAGTTCGGCGAGTTCCAGGTCATCGCCTACCGGAGCCAGACCGACGCCGACGAGCATCTCGCCCTCGTCATGGGCGACCTCGCCACCGACGAGCCGGTGCTCGTCCGCGCGCACAGCCAGTGCCTGACCGGGGACGTCTTCCACAGCCTGCGCTGCGACTGCGGCGACCAGCTCGAGATGGCCATGCAGATGATCGCCAAGGAAGGCCGAGGGGCGCTTATCTACCTGCGGCAGGAGGGCCGCGGCATCGGCATCCATAACAAGATACGGGCGTACGCCCTCCAGGACCAGGGGTACGACACCGTCGAGGCCAACGTGCAGCTCGGCTTCGAGCCCGACCTCCGCAACTACGGCGTCGGCGCGCAGATCATGGCGGACCTCGGTCTCAGGAACATACGCCTGCTGACCAACAACCCTTCCAAGCGGGTGGGGCTGGAGAGCTACGGCATCAACGTCGTCGAGGTGGAGCCGCTCGTCATCCGGCCGAACAAGCACAACCGCAAATACCTCAAGACGAAGCAAGACAAGATGGGCCATCTGCTGAACATAGTGGACGGCGAATAAGCGCAAGGAGAAAACGATGGGCACAACCTACGAAGGCAACCTGCTCGGCAAGGGACTGAAATTCGGCATCGTCGTCT
>CAZOMF010000193.1:0-4558 GCA_964580635.1 uncultured Dehalococcoidaceae bacterium | reverse complement strand
GTCGGCGGCGGCCCGGGCGGTCACTCCGCCGCCATGGCCGCCGCCCGCAACGGCGCCAAGACTGTCCTCCTGGAACGCTACGGCCATCTCGGGGGCATGGCCAGCGGCGGCATCGTCATCCAGATACCCCACATGAGCGACGGCGGCAGGGAGCCCGTCATCGCCGGCCTCAACCTGGAATGGCTGGAAAGGCTGGACGCCGTCGGCGGCACCCTCCGCCCCCGCATGGAGGACATCGGCTCCGACGACCCCGCCCTCGTGAAAAAGTGGTCCCGCTTCATGGGCAACACCGTCATGGGCCACGTCAAGCACACCGCCTGGGTTGACCCGGAGCTCCTCAAGTGTATTTTGAACGATATGGTCGAGGAAGCCGGCATCAAGCTCTACCTCCACTCCTGGGGCGTCCAGAGTATCGTGGAAGACGGCCAGGTCAAGGGCGTCGTCTTCGAGAGCAAGTCCGGCCGCCAGGCCGTGCTCGGCAAGGTCATCATCGACGGTACCGGCGACGGCGACCTGCTCCCCTCGGCGGGGGCCGCCTTCGATGGCGCCTGGGAGGAGACCAACCGCTCCACCATGCTCGCCCTCGTCTTCCGCCTCGGCAACTGCGACTATCAGGCACTCTGCGATTTCCAGGAGGCCCACCGCGACCAGTGGCAGGCCCTCATGAAGGAGATGGGCGAAGTGGCCGGCACCCGCCTGCTGCCGCTGCCTTCCCCCCGCAACGACGTCCTCTGGGTCAACAACTGGATACCCGGCCTCGACTGCACCAACGTCGAGGACCTGACCACCCTGGAAGTGGAGATGCGCAAGATGATGCGCAAGGGCCACAAGTTCCTGAAAGAGAAGGTGCCCACCTTCGAGAACAGCTTTATCCTCGATACGGCGTCACAGACGGGGACACGCGGCTCCCGCCGTCTCATCGGCGAGTACGTGGTGAAGAAGGACGATTTCCTTACCAGCAACAAGTTCGACGACACCATCGCCGTCTTCCCGCGCTTCGGCCCCTCCGGCGATAACATCGTGAAGCACATGTACATCCCCTACCGCGCCCTCGTGCCGGTGAAAACGGAGGGACTGCTGGTCGCCGGGCGGAGCTTCGCCTCGGACGGGCCCGCCAACAACATGGCCAACCTCATCCCTCACTGCATCGCCATGGGTCAGGCCGCCGGCACCGCGGCCGCGCTCTCGCTCAGCCATGATATCCGCCCGCGGGACGTGGACATCGCCGAGCTTCAGAAAACGTTGCTCTCGCAGCGGGCCGTCCTGCCCGGAATAGAGATAAAGACCGGCGCGGCCAGCTGACCGTATCCGGCCCAGAGAACTGCGTTTAGGGGATATAGTATCTCGGACTGCGCCCGCTCCGGGACGGACCGATCCGCACACCGGACTTCAATCGCCGCCGGGATCAGCGGGCGCGCTTCATCTTTTTCAGGGCGTCGAGGGCCTGCTTGGCCGCCACGAGCACCTCGATGGCCGGCGCGCTGTCGTCGACGGACGCCATGACCGGCTGCAGCATCTCGTTATACTTGCCCCGGTTCATATCGTGCAAAATGTGATGAGCGCCCCGTCGCAGCGTGAGCGACTTGTCACCATGGTCCGCCAGGACGGCGAGGAGCGGTTCGAGCGCCGCCGGACCGATGCGTATCAGCGCCTCCGAGGCCTGCCACCGGACGTCGAACTCCTTGTCCAGCAGCGACGCCACGAGCGCCTTCACCGCATGCTTGTCCCCTATCTGACCCAGTGCCTTGGCCGCTTCCCATCGCACCCAGGATTTCTTGTCGGAAAGCGCTTCCTCAAGGGCATCGACCGCTTTGGACCCTTTCGCGACGAGCTCCCTCCGGGCCTTCTGGCACTTGATAATGTCGTCGCAGGTCAGGTCCCCGATAAGGGTCTGAATGTTGTCGTCCATGCTCACCCACCCATTTTTCTCTGATTATAATACGGTACGGCGTTCCCCGGCAATCTCGGGCGCCGTCGCCCGGCGGTTGCCCGGTGTGTCGGCGAGGACCCGCGGCCCGTCTCGTACCTCCAGCACGATGCTCGTACCCTGTCCCGGCTCCGAGTGTACCGTGACCGTCCCGCCGACTAGCTGTGCCCGCTCCTGCATGCCGGTCAGCCCCAGCTTGCCGGTGCGCGCCAGGTCGCCGATCTGGCCCGGCAAGGCGAACCCTTTCCCGTTGTCCCTGACGGTCAGCCGGACAAGATCATCGAGGAACTCCAGCGTGATGCCGACCTCGGTGGCGCCGGCGTGCCGCCAGACGTTCCGCAGTGCCTCCTGGCAAATGCGGAAGACAGCGATGGCTGCTTCCTCGGTGAGACGGCGTTCCTTGCCGGCCGTCGTCACGCTGGTCTTGATGCCGGAGTGCTCGCCGAGCGTCGTGCCGAGCCACTCCAGCGCCGGGATGAGGCCGAGCTGGTCGAGCGCCGCCGGCCGGAGGTCCTGGCTGAGCCGCCGTACCCCCTTGACGATGCTGTCGATACGCCCGTGCCAGAGCTCTTCCAGCCGCAGCCTCACCTCCTCCGGCAGTTCCTCGTCCCCGGCGATGACGTCGTCCAGGTCCCGCGAAAGCACCACGAGTGCCTGGATGGTGTCGTCGTGGAGCTCGTGGGAGATGCGCTTGCGCTCCTCTTCCTGGGCCCGCGTGGCCTCCTGGAGGTAGAACCGCAGGTTCTGCTGGGCTATCTTGAGCTCCTCCATGGTCTGCTGCTGCTGCTCGTGGGCCACCTTCAGCTCGTCGCGGTAGGCCCGCTCCTTGCGCAGGGACGCGAAACTGAGCGCCAGTATGTTGCCGATGACGAACACCGAGACCGTCTCCACCAGTGCGTCGAGCATGTGCTCGGAGAGCAGGAAAACCCGCGGCAGCATCAGGCCCAGCGTCACCAGCGAGGTCAGGAAGGCCCCCCGCCAGGAGAAGTAGAACCCCGCCCAGATGACCGGCGCCAGGTAGAGGATACGCTCCAGCGTGTGACGGTCGAGCCCGAGGTCCCGGAACGCCTGCGGGAACAGCGTGGCGTAGGCGGGGGAATCACTGTAGTAGACGAAGGTCACCACCACGGTGGCCACGACGGCGAGCCAGAAGTCCCAGCGCGCCGCCAGCCGCCTGTACCTGCCGTAACCGTAGGTTTCGGGCACGGGCTACTCCCTCGTATCCGGTTCTGGCGCCTCCTCCTCGAGCGTGACCCAGCCGTGGCGCAGGCCGCAGACCACCGCCTCGGTGCGGGAGCCCACGTTGAGCTTGTTGAAGATGTGCCCCAGGTGGGACTGCACGGTGTGGAGGCTCAGCACGAGCCGGTCCGCGATCTCCTGGTTGCCGAGGCCCCAGGTGCACATCTGGAGCACTTCCCGCTCGCGGTCGGTCAGGATATCCTCCGGCGGCGCGCGGTGGGCCGGCGCCGCGGCCGACGTGAAGCGGTTGAGCACCTTGCGGGCGATTGACGGGTGCAGCACGGACTCGCCGGCATGGACCCGCCGTACAGCTTCCACCAGCTCCCGGCCCCGGATACTTTTCAGCAGGTAGCCGGCCGCCCCCGCTTCCAGCAGCCCGAAGACGAACTGGTCGTCATCGAAGGCAGTCAGGATGAGCACCGCCACGGACGGGTAGCGGCTTTTGATCTGGCGGGTGGCCTCCAGACCGTTGACGCCCGGCATGGCGATATCGATGATGGCGACGTCCGGGCCGGACGCCCCGGTCATCCGGACAGCTTCCTCCCCGTCGGACGCCTCCGCCACGACGGCGAAGTCCGGTTCGTGTTCCAGGATCTTCCGCGTCCCTTCCCGGACAACGGCGTGGTCGTCAGCAATCAGGATCCTGATGGTTGCCAATTACTCGCTCCCGTCGTGACTTCCCCTACTATCATACACCCGTTCGTCAATCCTTCCCTCGTTATTTCCACCTATAGTCCGTCCACGCGTATCGGCCTTTTTCATGACGTTCGGCGCTTCGTAATTAGTTATTCAGGCGGACGTCCCCCGGCGGCGTACGGTGCTAGATTGAAAGTGACAGTAAGAACCGGAACAAGGAGAAAAAGCTATGGAATGGCAGCTCATACTGGCCCTGGCGCTCCTGGTACCCTGCGTCCTCATGCCCACCTTCTTCATCTGGTACCTCAACCGGAGAGGCGCCGTGTTTTCCGTCAGGTTCACGAGGAACCGCGTGAAACCCGTCGCCATGAGGGAAAAAGGGAACGTCGATTCGAGCCAGTACGAAGAGATCCTGCTCAAGGACGTGCAGCGCTACCTGAATGATAACCCTCCCGTTCTTGAATAAGGAGGAGACACATCATGGACTGGCAGATCATAGTCGCCCTGGTCATCGCAATACCGGTCATCCTGTTCCCGGTGGCCTTCGTCTGGTACCTGAACTTCGATACCATCGCCTCCGCGGTGCGGCAATGGCGCCGCAGCCACTTCACCCGCCGGACGACCGCCGCCACCGAACCGACCGAGAAGAAAGGGGGGTAACCACCATGGAATGGCCAATCATCGTCGCGCTCTGCATCGGGATCCCGTTCCTCATCCTGCCGGCGGGCTTCGCCTGGTTCGTCCTCGTTTCGAGCC
>CAZOMF010000192.1:0-4617 GCA_964580635.1 uncultured Dehalococcoidaceae bacterium | reverse complement strand
TTTTTCGTTATAGTTCAGCTTGTTGCTCATATCGGTTCCCCGTTTATGGTTTACTCAGTTCCGCCAGCGCCTGTTTCAGGTTGATGTCCCCGGTGTAGAGCGCCTTGCCGATGATAGCCCCCTCGCAGCCGAGCTTCTGCAGCATGACCAGGTGATTGATCGTGGTCACGCCGCCGGCGGCGATGACCGGCAGGTGGAGGGCCTCGACCATCTCCGAGACGGCCGTGAAGTTCGGCTCGGTCAGGGTGCCGTCCCGGCTGATGTCCGTGTACACGAAGCGTCGCACGCCGGCGTCCGCCATCGCGTTGGCCAGGGCCACCGCCGTCTGTTCCGTGTCCCGCATCCAGCCGCGCGTCGCCACCCGGCCGTTGCGGGCATCGATCCCTACCACAACGGAGTCCCGGAACCTTTTACACGCCTCCCTGACGAGGTCCGGGTCTTCCACGGCCGCCGTACCCAAAATGACGCGCTCGATGCCGGCCTTGAGCAGCGATTCGATGGTGGCCACGTCCCGTATTCCGCCGCCGAGCTGGACCGGGATCAGCATCGCCCGGGCGATGTCCTCGATAATGCCCATGTTGCCGATGGTGCCGCTGGCGGCGCCGTTCAGGTCGATGATGTGGAGACGCGGCGCGCCGACCGACTGGTACTGGAGGGCGACATCGAGGGGGTCGTTCGAGAAGACCGTCGGCTGGTTGTAGTCGCCCTGGTAGAGCCGGACGGCCTTGCCGTCGAGCAGGTCGATGGAAGGAATTACTTCAATGATGGTTTCACCTCGTTCCGGGAAAGGGGCACGCTCAAAATTATACCATCCCTCAGCTTCGCGGCACAACGCGGAGGAGCTATGTTTCATTGACAAAACGGCCTTCCGGTGCTATTATTTAACCGTAAACCACCGACCTCCGTGAGGCGGTGAGTAAATGGCAACCTCGAATAAAAAGAGTCGCTTGGATCAGCAACGACCGAGACGGCAATCAAGAGCTTCGCGATGCCCTCTCCGTCAACCCGAGAGGGTTTTTTAGTGGAGACCAACAAGCTCTCAATCGGCTTCATCGGGGCGGGTACCGTCGGCACGGCGCTCGCCATCATCCTCGGTGAAAAAGGCTACAACTTCGTCGGCGCCTCCCGCCGCTCGTCCGCCGGCCCGAACGTCCACGGCACGTTCATCAGCAACTTCCGCGTCCTTCCGGATAACCAAAGCGTGGCGGACGCCGCGGACCTCGTGTTCATCACCACCTCCGACGACGCGATAGGCCAAGTAGCCCGGGAGGTCCGCTGGCGGGCCGGGCAGAGCGTCGTGCACTGCTCCGGCGCGGATTCCACCGCCGTGCTGGAACCGGCCAGGCAGGCCGGGGCGCTCGTCGGGGGGTTCCACCCGCTCCAGACGTTCGCCGGAGTGCGGCAGGCGGTGGAGAACCTCCCCGGTTCCACCTTCGCCCTGGAAGCCGAGGAGCCCCTCCTCACGACGCTCAAGCAAATGGCCGAAGACGCCGAGGGGCACTGGATAACCCTCAATGCTGCCGACAAGCCCGCCTACCACGCCGCCGCCGTCCTCGCCAGCAACTACCTCGTCACTTTGGTCAAAATGGCCACCGACCTCTGGAAGACCTTCGACATCCCGCCCGGCGAAGCCGTCACCGCCCTTATGCCGCTCATCCGCGGTACCCTTCACAATATCGAGACCGTCGGCCTGCCGGACTGCCTGACCGGGCCCATCGCCCGGGGCGATACCGGCACCATCACCAAGCACCTCGCCACCATCGGCAAGAAAACCCCGTCCCTGCTGCCCGCCTACCGGGAACTGGGACTTCAAACGATACCCGTCAGCCTGGCCAAAGGAAAGATAAATGAAGACCAAGCGCGGGAACTGGAAACCGTCCTGAAGGACTGAACAAGCGTAAACTCTGGGGGGAGAAACAACATACCATGAGGAATATGCTGAAGAGCAAAATCCACCGGGCCACGGTGACGGACGCCAACATCAACTATGAAGGCAGCATCACCATCGACCGGGACCTGATGGACGCCGCGGACATGCTGCCGTACGAGCAGGTCCACGTGCTGAATATCAACAACGGCGCCCGCTTTACCACTTATATCATCGAGGGCGAGAGGGGCAAGGGCGATATCTGCCTCAACGGCGCGGCCGCCCGCCTGGCCGTCAAGGGGGACCTCGTCATCATCCTGACCTATGCGGAGGTCCCGGACGACCAGCTCAAGGACTACCGGCCCAAGGTCGTGCACGTGAACGAGAAGAACGTGCAGACCAGCACCCTCGACGAAATCCTGGCGTAAGGAGGTCACCATGGCCGTCACCATCGCCAAAATCCGGGAGATGAAGCAGAAGGGTGAGAAGATCACCATGCTCACCGCCTACGATTACACCACCGCCAAGCTCGTGGACGCGGCCGGTATTCCGCTCATCCTCGTCGGGGACAGCCTCGGCACCGTCGTCCTCGGTTACGATTCCACCATTCCCGTCACCCTCGAGGTCATGCTCCACCACACCCGGGCCGTCACCCGCGGCGTGACCAACGCCCTCGTCGTGGGAGATATGCCGTTCATGACCTACCACGTCAGCGTCGAGGACGCCATGCGGAACGCGGGACGGTTCCTCCAGGAGACCGGCTGCAAGGCCGTCAAGCTGGAAGGCGGCCTGACCGTGGAGGACAAGATACGAAAGATAGTCGATTGCGGCATCCCGGTCATGGGTCACATCGGTCTCACGCCGCAGTCCGTCAATCAGCTCGGCGGACACAAGATACAGGGCAAGACCGCCGAAGCCGCCAAACGACTGCTGGAGGATGCCCTGGCCGTGGAGCGCGGCGGGGCCTTCGCGGTGGTGCTGGAGACCGTACCCGCGCCCCTGGCGGCGCTCATCAGCCGCAAGCTGTCCATCCCGACTATCGGCATCGGGGCCGGGGCCGGCTGTGACGGCCAGGTGCAGGTCATCAACGACCTGCTCGGCTCGTACACGGACTTCGTGCCCAAGCACGCTAAGCAGTACGCACATCTGGCGAACATCATGGCCGGCGCGATCTCGCAGTATCACGAAGAAGTGAAGTCCGGCGCCTTCCCGACCGAGGCCAACAGTTTTACGATGGACGAGACGGCGCTGAAGGGCCTGGAATAACCGTTCGTGGACGTCGTCACCACCATTGCCGGGTACCGTGCCCTGCGTAAAAAGCTGCCCGGGACGGTCGGGTTCTTTCCTACGCTGGGTTACCTCCATGAAGGCCATATATCCCTAGTGCGGCGCGCCCGCGATGAAAATGATTCCGTCGTATGCAGCATTTTCGTCAATCCCACCCAGTTCGGCCCCGGCGAGGACCTCACCACTTACCCGCGCGATACGGAGCGCGACCTAGCGATGCTGGAGCCGTTCACGGACGTCGTCTTCATGCCTTCCCCGGAGGAAATGTACCCGGAAGGCTACAGCACCTGGGTGGACGTGGAAAAGGTGACGGACGTACTGGAAGGGGCGGCCCGCCCCGGGCATTTCCGCGGCGTGGCTACGGTGGTCGCCAAGCTGTTCAACATCGTCCAGCCGGACCGGGCCTATTTTGCGCAGAAGGACGCCCAGCAGCTCCTCGTCATCAGGAAGATGGTACGGGAGCTCGATATGCCGCTGGAGGTCGTCACCTGCCCTACCGTCCGGGAGCCGGACGGGCTCGCCATGAGCAGCCGCAACACCTACCTGACTCCGGAACAGCGGCAGGCGGCTACCGTCCTCTATCAGTCGCTCGTCATGGCGAACGAGATGTGGCAGACGGGCGAGCATGACGCCGCCACCATAAAACGGGCCGTGACAACGCTCATCCGTGAGGAGCCGCTGGCGAACATCGATTACATCAGCGTCGCCGACCCGGACACGCTGGAGGAGCTGGAAGGCGCCCACACGCGAGCGCTCGTTTCCATGGCGATACGGTTCGGGAAGACGCGGCTCATCGACAACATCGTACTGTCCTGAGCTTCACGGCTCATCGTTATGTCAATATCCTACCCTCTCCTCTCGTAATACGTTATACTGGAGAGAGGAAGCACTATCAGCATGAGACAAAAGAACGCACTGAATTTCGTGATAACCGCCGTCGGCATGACGGCGCTCGGGATCGCCCTCGGCATCGCCGGCGGCTACATCGGCGCCCACAGCGTGAACCCGGCCAATTTCGAAGCCCTCGGCGCCGCCTTGTTCGGACTGCTCGTCGGTTTCGTCATCGGAGCCATCATCGGACTGTTCCTCTTGAAGTACACCGTCCATGTATCCGGCTCGCTGCTGCTCGGTATCCTGGCGGCGGCCGTCTGGACCCTCGTTTCCATCGGCGTGGCTAATCTGATGAACCAGTTCCACGATGCCTCGTCGGTCATCGTGGTCATCGTGTTCCTGCTTATCCCGACGGTTTCCCTGGCGGGTTTCTACCTGAAACGGGCCACCGCTTCTTGACTGCCAGTCCCCGGCTCAAGTAAAATAGTATGGATTCGCCGAGGTAGCTCAGTTGGTAGAGCACTTGACTGAAAATCAAGGTGTCCCCAGTTCAAATCTGGGCCTCGGCACCATTTAGCGAGCGGAAGTAGTTCAGTGGCTAGAACGCCTCCTTGCCAAGGAGGAGGTCGCGA
>CAZOMF010000191.1:0-4673 GCA_964580635.1 uncultured Dehalococcoidaceae bacterium | reverse complement strand
CCACTCCCGGAACGAGCGGCTCGTCGCGTCGAGGCCCGGTGGCGCATGATCGCCCCGGAACGCAATTCAGGATGCCTCTTCCTTGCGGATCGAGTCGCCACCCTTGTGATCGTGCGAACGCCCGAGCGTAGACTCGAGCAACCGCTGCATCTTCTTCGCGGCGCCGCCCAGCGCCCTTTCAAGGGTTTCGTCGGTGTGGCCCAGAGCCACGGGCTGGTGGTGGGCGGTCCTGACTTCCAGGAGGCATCGCTTGTCGACGCCACCCGCCTCCGCGCCATTCTCGTCGCTGAAGTGGACTTCGACCCTCGTGATGTCGCCATTGAACCCGCTGAGGGCAGTCCTCAACTCTGCCTCGACGTGACGCACGAACCTCTCGTTGCCGTCGATATTGTGGTCGGTGCTCACCTGGATCTGCATAACTCGTCCTCCTGTGGATTGGCCGAGCCCGGGTTAGGCCGCAGCCGACAACCCCAACCCGCGCACCGCCTCGATCATCTTGACCAGCACGGCCTGGGCATCGCCGTAGACCATTTCGCAGTTGTCCGCATAAAACAGCGCGTTGACGATGCCGGCATAGCCTTTGCCGTCGCCACGCTTGACGACGTAGACCTTTTTGGCCTTGTCGGCGTTGAGGATCGGCATGCCGTAGATCGGCGAAGACTTGTCGTCGCGCGCCGCCGGGTTCACCACGTCGTTGGCGCCAATGACGAGCGCGACGTCGGTGTCGGCAAAGTCGTCGTTGATGTCCTCGAGCTGGAAGATGAGGTCGTAGGGCACACCGGCCTCGGCCAGCAGCACGTCCATCTGACCGGGCATGCGCCCGGCCACGGGGTGGACGGCGAATTTGACGTCGACACCAGCCGTCTGCAGCAGCTTCACGAATTCGTAGAGCTTCTGCTGCCCCTGCGCGACGGCAAGGCCATAGCCAGGCACGATGATGACCTTGGCGGCGTAGCGCATGAAGATGCCCGCATCGCCGGCCTCGGTTGGCTTGAGGCTGCCCTTGATGGCGCCCTGCTTGTGCTTCGTGGCGCCACCAAAGTTCGTGAAGATGACATTGCCGACCGAGCGGTTCATGGCCTTGGCCATGAGCAGGGTCAGCAGCGTGCCGGCTGCGCCGACCACCATGCCGGCGATCATCAGCGCCGGGTTCTGCAGGACGAACCCCCCGAGACCGACCGCAAGGCCGGTGGCAGCATTGTAAATCGAAATCACTACTGGCATGTCCGCGCCGCCGATCGGCAGCGTCATCAGGATGCCGAAGACTAATGCGCAGGCGAAGAACAGGTAAATCAGGGTGGCCATGGCGATCAGACCGCCTGTGCCGCTCACGACCACGAAGACGATGTAGCCACCAACTGCCACGGTCGCCAGCATGACCGCAGCATTGACGGCCTGCTGGCCGACGAACCGCAGCGGCTTCTTGATGACTCCATCGAGCTTGGCCCAGGCAATCAGCGAGCCTGACAGCGAAACAGCGCCGATCAGAGCTCCGATCAACGTCACGACAAGCTGGGTCGCGCCCTGCGCCTTGTCGCCAAGCAATTCGACCGCGGCAATCGCTCCGGCGGCCCCACCGCCCATGCCGTTGTAGAGCGCCACCATCTGCGGCATGGAGGTCATCGCGACCTTCTTGCCGCTCCACCACGCGGCGCCTCCGCCGATGAGCAGGGCGACGACGGCGAGGCCGACATTGACCGGCAGGAAGGGCTTGGCGGCTGCGCTGACGCTGAAGACGTAGAGAAAGCTTGCCACGATCGCAACGAGCATGCCGATGCCAGCGACGAAGATGCCGGACGGGGCCGTAACCGGCGACGACATACGCTTGAGGCCATACAGAAAGAGAAACGCGGCGGCGAGATCGGTGATCCCGATTGCCAGTTGCGAAATCGTAGCAAACATGACCGTTCCTCAATCCTTCTTCGTGCTGTGGGCCTTCGCCCGTCCGCGCTTCGCGTGTTTGGTCTTGTGGCCGCTCACCTGGAACATCGCGAGCATGCGATCGGTGACGGCATAGCCGCCGGCGGCATTGCCGGCGCCAAGAAGCACCGCGAAGAAGCCGATCGTCTGCTCCAACGTCGTGCTCGCGTTGAGCAGAGCGAAGATTCCGCCGACCACGACGATGCCGTGCACGAAGTTGGAGCCTGACATCAACGGCGTATGCAGGATCGCCGGCACGCGACCGATGATCACCCAGCCGGCAAAGGCGGCGAGCATGAAGACGTACAGGGCTACGAAGCCGGTCATCGTTATGTCGAAGTTCATCGCTTGTCTCCTGATCGGCTTACGCTACCTTGGCGGTGGGAGTGGCAGCTGCGTGCCTGGACCCGCTCTTGGCGTCGGCTTCGGGTTTGGCGGAATGGTCCGCAAGCTTGCCCGCGTGGGTCAGGACGGTACCGGCAAGGATCTCGTCGGCCCAGTCGATCTCGATGATGTTGTCCTTCATCATCAGGGCGAGCAGGTTGTACTGGTTCTTGGCGTAGAGCTCGCTGGCATCCTCGCCGAGCAGCGAGGGTACGTTCAGTGGGGCCACAATCGTCACCTGTCCGACTTCGACGGTCTGGCCGGGCACTGTGTCTTCGACATTGCCGCCGCCCTCGGCGGAGAGATCGACGATCACGGCGCCGGCTTTCATTCCCTGAACCTGAGCCTTGCTGATGAGCTTTGGTGACGGCCGGCCGGGAATAGCCGCGGTGGTGATGATGAGGTCGGACTGCTGGATGTGTTCCGTGAGGGCCGCGGCGACCTTGGCCTTTTCCTCTGCGGTCAACGCCCGGGCATAGCCGCCCTTGCCGCTGGCATCGACACCGGTCTCGACAAACGTGGCCCCGAGCGACAGCGCCTGTTCCTGGGTTTCAGGCCGGACGTCGTAGCCCTCGGTGACGGCGCCGAGACGATGCGCTGTGGCCAGCGCCTCAAGCCCGGCGACGCCGAGACCCATGACCAGCACCTTGGCCGGGCCAATGGCCCCGGCGGCGGTGGTGATCTTCGGCAGCACGCGACGGAGATGGGTGGCGCCGAGCTGGACCGCGTAGTAGCCGGCCAGCGCCGACTGGCTGGAGAGCGCGTCCATGGACTGGGCGCGGCTGACGCGCGGGATGGTCTCCATGGCGAAGCAGGTGATCTTCTTCTCGATGAGACGCTTCACCAGGGCCGGTTGATGCCCGGCGTAAATAAAGGAAATGAGGATGGCGCCTTCCTTCATCGCGTCGATCACGTCGAGAGCGGGAGGCTGGACCGCAAGCACGACGTCGGCGTCGGCCACGAGCGCGTTGCGATCGGCAATGAAGGCGACATCCTCGAACGCCGCGTCGGCGAGCTTGACAGCTTCCCCGGCGCCACTCTGCATGTGCAGCTTGCCGCCGAGCTTGATCAGCTTGGCGACCACAGACGGCACCAGCGAAACGCGCCGCTCGTGCGGCTGCGTTTCCTTGAGCACGGCGATGTTGATGTACATGGACAAATCCAGCTCCTGGCGGTCGTTCTGCGATGGGACGGGCCGGCCCGGATCGAGCCGGCCCGAATATGCGCGCACTTTACAGCGGCGCGTCGGCCACCACGTAGCGGACCAGCTTCTTGTTGACGAACTCCTGGATGCCCATGTCGCCGAGCTCGCGCCCGTAACCGGAGTTCTTGATGCCGCCGAATGGCAGTTCGGCATCGGACCAGGAGATGTTGTTGATGAACATCATCCCCGTATCGACACGGCTCGCCACGCGCTTGCCGCGCTCGACGTCCTTGGTGAAGACGGAGCCGCCAAGGCCAAAGTCGGAGTCGTTGGCGAGCGCGATCGCCGCGTCCTCGTCCTTGACCCGGAAGAACATGGCGACGGGACCAAAGAACTCGTCGCGGAAGGCGGGGTTGTCCGGCTTGACGTCGGTCAGGATCGTCGGCTGCATGAACGATCCCTCCCGATCGACGCGCTTGCCGCCCATGATCACCTTGGCGCCATGGGAGACCGCGACATCGACCTGCTTCAAAAGGTCAAGCAGGGCCGATTCCGTCGATAGAGGACCAAGCGTCGTCTTCTCGTCGAGGGGGTCGCCGGCCTTGAGGCTGCCCAGGGCGGCCTTGAACTGCTCGAGGAATTTGTCGGCGATCTTGTCGACGACAATGAAGCGCTTCGCCGCGCAGCAGGTCTGCCCTGTGTTGTACATGCGTCCCCAGACCGCCCACTTCATAGTGTGTTCGAGATCGGCGTCTTCGAGCACGATGAACGCATCGCTGCCGCCAAGCTCCATCGACGACGGCTTGAGGTTCTGCCCGGCGCGGGCCGCGATGCTGCGGCCAGCCGCAACGCTGCCGGTGAGTGCAACGCCCTTGATACGCGGGTCGGCAACGACGTGGTCGGACTGTTCGTGCGAGATCAGAAGATTGGTGTAGAGGCCGACGGGCGCGCCGGCGTCGATCAACAATTTCTCGAAGGCAATGGCGCATTGCGGCACGATGCCTGCGTGCTTCACCAGCAGCGCGTTGCCCGCCATCAGATGCGGACCGGCGACCCGGGCGAGCTGGTAATAGGGAAAGTTCCAGGGCTCGACGCAGAAGATCACGCCGATCGGGCTGCTCTCCATGTGGCCTTCGCCGAGAGACGGATGGAGCTCCTCGTTGGCCAGGAAATGCTCGGCATTCTTGGCGTAGTAGGCGAGGATCTTGGAGCTGAACTCGACTTC
>CAZOMF010000190.1:0-4712 GCA_964580635.1 uncultured Dehalococcoidaceae bacterium | reverse complement strand
CGACCCTCAACTTTCCTATATTATGCATTGCTTTTGAGCGAATAAGAAATTTATACTGGTTCATCGCGACGGGAATTGTGTGGTTTACTCGTAAAAAAGAACGGTAGGTGGTCACGTGGAACATCAAGAACCTAATCGTTCGCGCGCCGAAATCGTGGCTGATATCCTGAGGTTGTTGCGATTGGGAGAAGCCGGGAACATTGAGATTTCGCAGATCTCCCAGATCAGCACCGACCTGGCCTCGATATACCTTGAGGAGCTGGTGAGGGCCGGATTCCTGGAGAATGCCGAGGAGAGGATGGGTCTTCCCAGTTTCCGCATCACGAAAAAAGGTCTCGATGTGCTTAACCGGATCGAATCGCTGCGGGAGAAGATCCCGGATGATCGAACGGCGGAAAACCTCGACGAACTTCCTGCCGTCGAGCTGCAATACGGGCGCGTGCTGGTCTCCAGGAAAGTCGCCGAATACGCGCGCCAGAGCCGCAGGTTCGCAATCTACGTCCAGCTGAGTCTCGAGCGATACCGCACCGGGGACAAAGGCGAGCTGGTTGCCGTGGAAAACGATTGGGATGACTTGAGCGATGAAAGCGGGGTCTTTGAATTCGCTTCGTATGTTCCGGAGTCGTTCAGCCAGCCTTGGATTTTAGCTTCGGCGTTTCCGGAGATCTGGGTCTACACCACGACCGATCACTCGTTTACCATCGTCATGTTCCGTGAAGAATACGACGATATCGAAGCGCTCGAACCATACTGGGGCGAACCTATCGACATCGACCGCCTGACCTAGCCGGGCGCCCGGCTATTTTCGAGGGTTCCACGGGACTAGAAAATAACCTTCGGGTGGGACTTCCTGAACCGCTTCATGAGCACGTTGTGTGTCGCAAAAGTCGATTGTGGAAGCTGTGCTGTATGAAGCGATGGTTCCGGCAGCAGGGGGTAAGATGTCGCCCGGTTCCATGTCTGCCTGTGGTCGCACGCTCCTTCCCTGTTCTGTCTGGCCTGCACGACGGCGGTGTGCAGATTATCCCGGACGCGCTGGCTGTAGCTTTCCGCCAGCGCCGCCAGTTTCTCGAAATCAGCCAGGGCGGCATTGACCTCTGTCTCCGGGGGACGGGCCGCGTCCGCGCCTGACGTTTCGGATCGGGAAGACGGAGTATCTTTACGGAGTCCGCTGTTTTCCGGTTGTTGATCGGTCATAGGGCCGTCGCTCGTTCGCACAATCTTCCGGCTGTTACTATAGTATCACAAATGCTGTAAGTTATATATCGATACGCCTGAGAAAGACGTGCGTACGTGGCCTTTCCGATGCAGCGTTCGAATGGGGACGGCTACGGTCCGGAAGGAAAGAGAGGGGAGCCGTACGGCTCCCCTCTCCGTGTTCTACTGATAGCTGACCCCCTGGTTTTCGCGAGATTAGGACCGATTAAGCGCTACTTGACCGCCAGACCCTGCGCGTAAACGTTGAGCCCGCCGGGTGCCAGTCCGAGCGAGGTCAGGCTTCCGTTGAAGTTGATGCGGTACATGTCCACGCCGCCGGAATTAGGATCGAGGGCGTACAGGAACTGGCCGTTGTTGGAGATCCCGGCGTCCAGACCGCCGATGCCGGTGGCGGCCGTCGCATCGACGAGCGAGACCTCTCCCTTGAAGTTTTCATGGTAGTACGAGATGGAACTGCTTGCCGGATTCGTGGTATACACCCGGCCCAGGTTGTCCCTGACGATCCAGCAGGCGGCCGCCTGGCCGCTGGCTTCGGAGCCGGTAATGACGTCCAGGTTGCCATCGAACTTGACCCGGTAGGAGGAAACGGCGCCATTGCCGCCATTGACCTCCACCACCAGCATTCGACCGAGGTTGTCGAACACGAACCCGAAGGGCGTCTGCCCGCTCGAGGTCGTCACGACCGGATTCGCTGAGGGAACGCCGAACCAGTTCATGTTATACACGAGGAGTTCGTTATCGGCCCGGTCCGTCACGACCAGCTTGCCGCCGAGATTGTTGAATCCTATCTGTGAATAGGCGCCGCTGCCCAGTTCGCGGGTCGAGTTGGGTATAGGGTTCAGCTTGCCGTTGAAGCCAAGGACGAACCCGGTGATGTTGGGGATGCCGCCGGCATTGAGAACGTAGACGCGGCCGAAGGACATGGTCAGGCTGACCGGCATGGTCCCACCGGAGCTTTCCTGATCGGTGGCCTCAAGGCCGTCCGGTTTTACCCGGAAAACGGTGATGTCGTTGCTGCCGGCATTGACCGCCAGCAGCCATGCGCCGTTATTGGAAAGGATGAGCGATCCTTGCGAGACCAACGCGTCGAAGTCACCGCCGGAACCCGTTCCTCCCGTGGGTACGGAATCCATCATGGTGAGAGTGCCGTCCGCGGCCCGGTCATAGACGACGATCTGGTTGCCGGCGGCATCGTTGGTCATGGTATAGACGGCGCCGGCCGTGAGACGGTGCGGGAAGTGGCCGAAAGCGGCGAAGGCTTGCGAGGTGAAGCCCACCGTGAGGCCGACCACCAGCACCAAAGTGAGAAAGACAGTCCATAGTGCTCTCTTCATTTTTACTCCTTCTTGTTCTGCGATAGTACGGGGCCCCTGCATACTACGAGTGTAATCATTAAAAGCTTGCCAAATCCTTACAGGTATGAACATTCCATTAAAATAATGTGACGGAATCGTAACACTTGGAAGAATGACCAGTAATGATCACTGGCCCAGACGGGGAGGCGACGTGAAAACAGAGCTGCAGTTACAACAATGGTAAAGGCCCAAGGCTCCATTTATACTGACTGACGGGATGCAAGAAAATACAGATGACGTCCGAGGAGAAACCAATCCAGTACGGTAGGGAAAATCAAAAATTGCCGGACGCTACAGTCAACGCAGCGGCAGCCGGCGAGGGAGGAGAGATCACCCGGCTGTGAACATGAAACCGACCAGGCAATGCCGCCTTTGCAGGTTTATCTAGTGAGTAATTGGTCTATGGAGATCAATCAGATAAATCGGCGGTTCCGCTGGATGAGAGGAACTCATTGAGGTCTTCCAGTCTGAACCGGCGGTCTTTTCTCTGGCCCAGCCGGTAGGCGGTCAACAGACCGATGTTGCTCCAGTGCCGTATCGTGTTCGGGTGTACGTTCAACATGCTCGCGGCTTCCGAAACGGTCAAGAGGGCTGATGCCTGACCGAAGGCCTTGAAATCTATCGACATTTTTCTGTCCCCAAATCCTGTATCCTCATCCTGCATCTTACAGTAAGTACCCAGCAGTTGAGTGCGTGGGATCACCGATATCGGGTAGGCCGTACCCTCCAAATCCGGTTCCGATAGTCCCTCGCCGGTCAGCTGTGCGGTGGCGTTGTTTATCGAATGTTTACATGAAAGCGCGGTTTGTTTATCGTTTGTTCACCATGACGGAAGTACCATGACGGGACAAAAGTACTAGGACATTATTCGGAGATAGGAAATGGAGAAGAGAAAAATGAACCGTTTACTATCCAGAATATTAGCTGTGAATACAGAGAGCGACTCCAAGGCCTCACCGGAGGCACTGCGGCTTCAGGATAGCACCCCGGACGGCGTCTGCGGGCTCCCGAAACCCGGGTTGCTTCCACAAAGCCACCGGGACAGGCTGCAGCGGGCCCTGGTCGCCGAACTGGAGATCGGGGACGCCATAAAAAGACTGAACCAGAGGCTGGCGGTACGTGTCCTGAACGAGCTAGTCGCTGACCTCTCCAAGTCCCATCACTGACCGGCGAACCGCGCCCTCTGCCGTGCCTGAAGGATCGTCCGGAGCAAACCGATTCCAGGTCTCGAGTTAGCGGTTCATCGCATTTTCCCGAACGTTCCCCCGCGGCGTCCCCCTGGGTATGGCAATGGCGGTGGTAGTGGTGACCATGTGCGTTTCCATGTTGTCACCGAGGCACAGTTCCACCTCGGCCCCCAGCTGGCCGATGTCATCCATATCGGTACCTGCCAGGAAAAGGACCTGATCGTAATCATGAACATGAGGAACGTACGGCTTTTTACCCATCCGGCGAGGCACCCAGTATGCCCCATACCTGACGTTGACATCGAACCCGTGGAATTCTTTGGTAAGCTCAGCTCCCTGTCGCAGACCATCATCCTCACAGGATCGAAAGGGCACGCTTTTCACCAGATGCTCGTATTTTCTGCCTGCCGTTGTTCGCGACCTCCTTAATCTCTCCTTTGCAGATCAACCGATGACAAACGTTACTCAGACGTCTTCCGGAATGGATGTTTCTGATCTACCATCATGCCCCAGGTAATGCCGAACCTGTCCTTAAGTATGGCTTTACAAACGCTGACCTCGGTTCTTTGCGGGGGGAACTTGACTTCTCCACCGTGGGTGCCCGGTGACGGGTGTTGGAGGAACGATGCTGATAGATAGAGGAACTTGACGGCGAGGGACGGGGTCGGGGTGGGAATTCCCCGATCATCCCGTGGAATCTGGTGAGAAGCGCGTGGATGTTGCGGGCGCAGAAAGGCGATTTGGAATACTCGTTGATACTGAAGTATCCCTCGAAAGGTCCATGGTTCGGTCGGGTCCGATTTTCCAGATAGCGCCCCGCGTTTTCACCGAGGAGCGAAATGAGAAGGTCCCGGAGGGGGACCTCATCGAGGGGGTGGTGGGCCAACCTGGGATCGAACCAGGGACCTCAGTCTTATCAGGACTGCGCTCTAACCGGCTGAGCTATTGGCCC
>CAZOMF010000189.1:0-4871 GCA_964580635.1 uncultured Dehalococcoidaceae bacterium | reverse complement strand
TCCAGCTCCCGCAGCACCGCCTCCCGCACCAGGTGGTCGTTGAACTCCGCCACGTAGGTCTTGATGGGCAGGCGCTCGTTGGGCGGGGTCTGCATGGTGGACATGTCACGCACCCCGACGAGCGACATGTGCAGGGTCCTGGGGATGGGGGTGGCGCTCAGGGTCAGCACGTCCACCTCCTGCCGCATCTGCTTGAAATGCTCCTTGTGGTTCACGCCGAAGCGCTGCTCCTCGTCGATGACGAGCAGGCCGAGGTCCTTGAAAGCGACGTCCTTCTGGATGAGGCGGTGCGTGCCGATGCAGATATCCACCGAGCCGTCCGCGATGCCCTTCACGATGGCTGTCTGCTCCGCCGGGGAGCGGAAGCGGGAGAGTACCTCGACGTTAATGGGGAACGCCTCCAGCCGCTCCGAGAAGGTGGCGTAGTGCTGCTGGGCCAGCACCGTCGTCGGGACGAGGATGGCCACCTGGCGGCCGTCGTTCACGGCCTTGAAGGCGGCCCGCACGGCGACCTCCGTCTTGCCGTAGCCCACGTCCCCGCAGACGAGGCGGTCCATGGGGCGGGCGCGCTCCATGTCCTCCTTGACGGCCTGGATGGCCTCCGCCTGGTCCGGCGTCTCCACGTAGGGGAAGGCGGACTCCAGCTCCTGCTGCCAGACGGTGTCCCGCTCGAAGGCGTGGCCGTCCACGACCTCGCGGGAGGCGTAGAGGTCGAGCAGCTCCTGGGCGAGGACCTCGACGGCCTCCTTCGCCTTCTGGCGCGTCCGGGCCCACTCCTGGGTGCCGAGGCGGCTGAGGGCCGGCTCGCGGTCGCCGGCGCCGATGTAGCGGGAGACGCGGTCGATCTGGTCGGTCGGCACGTAGAGGGTGTCCCCGGCGGCGTAGCGCAGCACGAGGAACTCCTTGTCCGCCCCGGCGCTCTTCATGGTGGTCACGCCGACGAATTTGCCGATGCCGTGTTCGATGTGGACGACGTATTCGTCCGGGATGAGGTCGGTGACGAGCTCGTGGGCGGCGGCGGGCCGAGGTTTCACCAGGCGGCGCTGCTTGACGAAGCCGAATATCTCCGCGTCCGTGAAGAGGAACGTCCGGCGGGAGAACACCCAGCCCTCCGGGAGGGAACCGCGGACGAGGGCGAGACCGCCGTCCGGGGGGATAGCGGTCAGGGACTCCGAGGGTGTGACGATGAGGTCACGCTCGTTGAAAAGCTCGGCGAGGCGGTCCGCCTGGTGGCTGACGACGACGAGGCGTTTCCGGTCCTTCAGCAAGGCGGCGGCCTCGTCCATGAAGGCGGGGACGCGCCCGGCGAAGGACGGGGCGGAGGAGAACGGCAGTCCTTCCTCGGCGGCGAAGGCGTTGAGATTCAGTATGCGGAAGGCGCCGAACCGGCCGGCAAGCCGTTCCCAGGGATGATACGGGAGCGGGTAGTCGGCGGGAAGCTCACGGAGGTCGAGCTTCTCGGCGCGGAGCTGCGCGGCCTCGGCGTGGAAAGATTCGGCGGCGGCTTCGACGTCGCCCGGCTCGTCGAGGACGACGAGGGTATCCTTCGGCAGGAAATCGAGCAGCGAGCCGTCGTTGAAGAGCGGCGCATAGAACAGCGACTCGCGGGGCGCCTGGCCGTCTTTCAGCAGCTCGATATCCCGCTCGATGGCCCGGCGCGTCTCCGGGTTGCAGGAGTCCAGGTCGAGGGCGCGGAGGCGGTCGGCGGGACGGCCGCCGCGAAGCGAGAGCAGTTCGGTGGCGGGACCGATCTGGACGGAAGCGACGACCCCCAGAGAGCGCTGAGAACCGGGGTCGAAGGCGCGGAGCGAATCGATGCTGTCGCCGAAGAACTCGACGCGGACGGGTTTGTCCAGGGTCGGCGGCCAGACGTCCACGATGCCGCCGCGGTGGCTCATGCCGCCGGGCAGCTCGACGACGGGCTCCATACGATAGCCGGCCCGCTCCAGCGCGGCGAGGAGGTCGAACGGCTTTATCTCCATCCCGAGGCGCAGCGTTTGGGCGCCGCCGGAAAAATCCGTCCGGGCGGCGGTCAGGGAGAGCAGCGCCGGCGTGGAGGTCACGACGAAGGGCGGGGCGTCCGGCTGCGCCCCGGCGAGAGCGGCGAGCACCTGAATGCGGTCGGTCTCGGTGGCGGCGTCCGCGGCGAGGCGTTCGTAAGGCAGGACGTCCTGCTCCGGGAAGAGGTGGACGGGAGCGGCGGGGCACCAGCTTTCCATCTGCTCGTGGACCTTGCGCGCGTTCTCCGGCTGCGCGGTCACGAGGAGGACGGGACGCCGCAAGGCGCGGTACACGGCTGCCGCGAGGGCCGGCTTGGCGGCCTCCATGACGACGGCGCGGCGATTGCCCGTTTTCAGCCCTTCCGCGAGGGAGCGGACCTCCCGGTCACCTTCGATTACTTCGAGCAGTTTGCTGACATCCGGCATTTTTTCTCCATGCGCAAATAGGGCTCGCTCCTTATCACGGGGCGGCCCTGACAGATGTATTGTAGCACAAAAGTTCAAAATTGAAAGGGCAAAGGTCAAAGATACAGGGTAAAACGCAAAAGTGGAGGGAACAGGGAAGACCACAGGATTACATTCCCGGACAAAGGGAATATAATACGGCGTAAGACCACGCGGCCAGCTCTGTCTGGAGAAAAGGGGTTCCCTTGATCAGCGAAATCGCCAGGCACCTGTCACTCGGGTACGGGCCCATCGCCATCCTCGGCACCGACGAGAAGCCGGCGGACGCGCTCCAGTTCAAGGAAGGCAAGATGGGCTGCGTCATCAACATGCTCGTCGCCGCGGCCAGGGGCCGGACGGTCGCCTTCAGCCGGACCACCTGCGGCTGCCCGGGCGGCGGCACCGGGCTCGGGTTCGGGAACCAGTACAAGAACCTCCCCGGCGGCGAGGAGGCCTTCTGCTACTACCTGTCCGTGGGGGCCAAGCAGTGGGAGCGGGGCCGGTGGGTGACCCGGCTGCTCAAGCCCTTCATCAACCGGGAGCTGTACCACACCTTCACCAACGGCGAACGCTACCTCAAGAGCCCGGACCTCGTCCGGCGGTTCCTCGGCTACCTGCCCATGACGAACGTGCCATATGAGTACGTCGTTTTCAAACCGCTCGACCAGGTGCCCCCGGACGACCAGTCGGTCAAGACGGTCGTGTTCCTGGTGGACTACGACCAGTTCTCGGCCATGGTATGCCTGGCGAACTACAACCGGGACTGCAACGATAACGTGATCACGCCCTGGGCGGCGGGCTGCCAGACGATCGGCATTTACCCGCTGGCCGAGGCTGACAGGGAGAAACCGAGGGCGGTCATCGGCCTCGTCGATATCTACTCGCGGGTGAAGGTGAAACGCCAGCTGAAGAGCGACGTCCTGAGCTTCGCGGTGCCGTACCCGCTGTTCCGGGAAATGGAGGCCAACGTCGCCGGCAGCTTCCTCGAGGGGAGCACCTGGCGGGAGCTGATAGGCCTGAGAACAGTCCCTGTCCCGCGGCAAATCCCCTAGCTATCCGGTCTCTCCGGCCCGGTCTTTGTCCTTCTTCTCTTCGGCGTAGTAGCTCTTGAGGTGCTCCGCCATCTCGCGGAGGCGCCGGTCCACCTTGCCGTTGACGGACTCCGCCGGGTAGTTCCCGTCCTTTTGCCGCTCGCCGGCCGGCACGCCGGTCAGTATCTCGATGCCCTCGTCGATGGTGCCGGCCGAGTAGATGTGGAACGTCCCTTCTTTCACCGCGTCCACCACCTCCTGGCGCAGCATCAGATTCGGCAGGTTGAGTTGAGGTATCATGACGCCCTGGTCGCCGGTGAGTCCCTGGGCCTGGCAGACCTTGAAAAAGCCTTCGATCTTCTGGTTGACGCCGCCGATGGGCTGCACCTCGCCGCGCTGGTTGACCGAGCCGGTCACCGCGATGCCCTGTTTAATGGGCACTCCGGCCAGGTCCGAGAGGATAGCGTAGAGCTCGGTGGATGAAGCGCTGTCGCCGTCGATGCCGCCGTACGACTGTTCGAAGCACAGGCTCGCCGAGAGCGACAGCGGCCGCTCCTGGGCGAACTTCCAGCCCAGGTAGCCGCTCAGTATCAGCACGCCCTTGTTGTGGGTCGGGCCGCTCATCTGGGCCTCGCGCTCGATGTTGATAACGCCGCCGCGCCCGAGGAAGGTCCGGGCGGTGATGCGGGACGGCCGCCCGAAGGAGACGTCCCCGAGCGAGTAGACGCTCAGCCCGTTCACCTGGCCGACCTGGCTGCCCTCGGTGGCGATCATGATGCTGCCGCGGTGGATCATGTCCCGCAGCTTCTCGTCGACGAGGTTGTGCCGGAAGTACCGCTCCTCCATGGCCCGCTCCACGTGGTCCGCCTTGATGAACGCGCTCTTGTCCTGGTCGGCCCAGTAGTTGGCCTCCTCGACCCACTCCCGGACGCGGGCGAAGCGCGAGGAGAGCCGTTCCTGGTCGGCCACCATTCTCGCCGAGTACTCGATGACCTTGGCGACGCCGGTGGGGTCGAAGTGCCGGGCCTTGCACTCGTCGCAGCAGCCGGAGAGGAAGGCCGCGTAGGCGAGCATGTTCTCCTTCGTCTTGACGATCTCGGAATCGAAGTCCGCCTTGACCTTGAAGATCTCCCAGAAGTCCTCGTCGTAGGCGGAGAGCATCTGGTAGAGGAGGGCGTCCCCGGTCAGGATGACCTTGACCTTGACGGGCATGGGCTCCGGACGCATCCCCTGCGCGGCGACGAAGCCGAGCTGCTCGAACGGCTCCTCGATGCGGACCTCCTTGTTGCGGATGGCCCGCTTGAGGGCCGGCCAGACGACCGGGCTGGCGAGCGTCTCGGCGGCGCTGAGCAGCAGGTAGCCGCCGTCGGCCCGGGCGAGCGCCCCCGCCTTGAGC
>CAZOMF010000188.1:0-4873 GCA_964580635.1 uncultured Dehalococcoidaceae bacterium | reverse complement strand
CGTCCGCCGCCCGCGCCACGCGCCGGGCGTGCTCCGGCGTTGAAATCCCGAACCCGACCGCCAGCGGCTTGTCGGTGACGGCCCGTACCCGCGCCACGAAGCTTTCCAGCTCCGGCGGTAGGTTCTCCCGCGCTCCGGTCACCCCCGTCAGCGAGACGAGGTAGACGAAGCCAGTGGAGCGCCCGGTCACCGTCTTGACCCGTGCATCGGTGCTCGTCGGCGCCAGCAGGTAGACATAATCCAAGCCGTTGTCGGCGGCATACTTCTCCAGCGTGCCGCCTTCTTCCGGCGGCACGTCTGGGATGATAAAGCCGTTCACGCCGGCCCGCGCCGCGTCACGGAAGAACCGCTCGTCACCGTAGTTCATGATGGGGTTGTAGTAGCCCATGAAGAGCAGGGGCGTATCGGTTTCCTTGCGGATGGCGGCCGCCGTTTCCAGGCACAGCTCCGGCGTTGTACCGTGCCGGAGCGCCTCGAAGCTCGATTGCTGTATCGTCGGCCCGTCCCCGAGCGGGTCGGAGAACGGTATCCCCAGCTCGATGATATCGCAGCCACCCTCCACGAGCGCCCGCGCTATCTCCACCGTCCGCCCCGGCTCCGGGTGCCCCACCGTGATGTAGCCGATGAGCGCCTTGCGGCCCGGCTGGAAAACGTCGCTCACCGCACTCATTGGTCCATCCCCATCAGCTTGGTCACGATGTCCAGGTCCTTGTCGCCGCGCCCGGACAGGTTAACGAGGATGAGGGTCTCCTCCGGCTTGCCCTTCGCCAGCCTGGCCGCGTAGGCGATGGCGTGGGAGGACTCGAGCGCCGGGATGATGCCCTCGGTGTCGCAGAGCAGTTTGAACCCGTCGAGCGCTTCCCTGTCCGTCACGGTGACGTACTCCGCCCGCCCGCTGTCCTTGTAGAAACTATGCTCCGGTCCCACCCCGGGGTAGTCGAGCCCCGGCGCCACGCTGTGCGTTTCGAGCACCTGTCCGTGCCCGTCCTCCATCAGGTAGGAGAGCGTGCCGTGGAGTACCCCCGGCCGGCCCGTGGCCAGCGTCGCCGAGTGGTGGCCCGTCGTCAGCCCCTCGCCGGCGGCCTCCACCCCGATAAATTTCACGTCCTTGTCATCGTAGAACGGGTGGAACAGCCCGATGCTGTTGCTCCCGCCGCCCACGCAGGCGACGAGGTAGTCCGGCAACCGGCCGCAGTCCCTCAAGACCTGGTCTTTTGCTTCCAGCCCGATGATACGTTGAAAATCCCGTACGATAAGCGGGTAGGGGTGCGGTCCCACCACCGAGCCGAGCAGGTAGTGGGTCGTCTCCACGTTCGTCACCCAGTCGCGGATGGCCTCGTTGATGGCGTCCTTCAGGGTCTTGCTGCCGGACGTCACCGGCCGCACCTCCGCCCCCATGAGCTTCATGCGGTTGACGTTCGACGCCTGCCGGATGATGTCCTCGGAACCCATGTAGACGACGCACTCCATCCCGAGCATGGCGCAGACGGTCGCCGTGGCCACGCCGTGCTGCCCGGCCCCCGTCTCGGCGATGATGCGGTGCTTGCCCATGCGCTGCGCCAGCAATCCCTGCCCGAGGGCGTTATTGATCTTGTGTGCCCCCGTGTGGGCGAGGTCCTCGCGCTTGAGCAGTATCGTCGCGCCGCCAGCCTGCTTCGCCAGCTGCGCGGCTTTGTAGAGCGGCGTCGGCCGCCCGACGTAGTCTTTACATAATCTGTCGAACTCGGCCGTGAAGGCCGGGTCCTGCTGAGCCGCCCGGTAGGCCGCTTCGAGCTCGTTCAGCGCCGGCATGAGCGTCTCCGGCACGAACCGCCCGCCATAGTGTCCGAAATATCCCCGCGCGTCCGGCTGGTCAGGCATCGTACTCACGCACCTTCGTGATGAATTCCCGTATCTTGTCCACGTCCTTGCTTCCGTCCGTCTCCACTCCGGTGGACACGTCCACGCCCCACGGGTGCAGCGCGATGAGGGCGTCCGTCACGTTGTCCGGCGTGAGCCCCCCGGCCAGCACCAGCGGGAACCGCTCGGCTACCACTTTCGCCACCTCCCAGTCGAACGCCTTGCCCGTCCCGCCGTACCGATGTTTTGCGTGAGTATCGAGGAGGAAGAGGTGCTGATGACCCCGGAACACCTTGTCCATCCGGTCGAGCCGCCGCGAGAGCGTCACCGAGGACTCCCCGCCGACGTGGACGACCTGTATCACCGGCCGGTCGAGCCTGCGTCCGAACGAGGCCGGCTCGTCCCCGGAAAGCTGGAGCCAGTCGAGGCCGACCTTCTCCGCCGTGGCCATGATATTGTCCGCCGCCTCCTTGACGAAGACGCCGACCGTCTGGACGCCGTTGCCGCGCTTCCGGGCCGCCTTGGCGATGTTCCGCGCCTCATTCGGGCCGACCCGCCGCCGGCTCTCCGCGAAGACGAGCCCGATGAAGTCCGCCCCGGCCTCGACGGCCGCGCGGACCTGCTCTTCGGTCGTGATACCGCAGATTTTAATCTTCGTCATGGAACAGCCTTCGTATCGTGTCCGGGATGTCCCCGGACGTGATGAGCGTTTCCCCGATGAGCACGGCGTCCGCGCCGTGTTCCTTCAAACGTAAAATATCGTCCCGCGTCCTGATACCGCTCTCGCTAACGATGACCGTACCCACCGGCGCGAGCGACGCGAGCCGTTTGGTAACGCCCATGTCGACCTTGAACGTGGCGAGGTCGCGGTTGTTGATGCCGATGATGTCCGCCCCGGCTTTCGCGGCCCGGGCCATCTCCGCCTCGTCATGGACTTCCACGAGGCACGCCAGCCCGAGCCCGGTTGACAGGTCAAGTAACTCTTTCAGTTGTTCGTCACTCAAAATCGCCACGATGAGCAGCAGGGCGTCCGCCCCGGCCGCCGCCGCCTCGTACACCTGGTACGGGTCGAAGATGAAGTCCTTGCGCAGTACCGGGATGCGCACCGCTTCCTTCACCGCCGTGAGGTAATCGAGGCTCCCCTGAAAATGGTCTTTCTCGGTGAGCACGGATACCGCCGCCGCGCCGGCCTTCTCGTACGTCCGGGCGAGCGCCGTCGGGTCGAAGTCGGGACAGAGCAGTCCCTTGCTCGGCGAGGCCTTTTTTACCTCGGCGATGAGGCTCACTCCCGGTCCACGAAGCGCCTTGTTGAAAAGGCGCGCCTCCGGGAGCTCGGCGACCCGCAGCTTCAGCGTTGCCAGCGGCATTTCCCGCTGAGCCGTCTCAAGCTCCCGCCGCTTGGCCGCGACTATTTCGTCCAGTATCGTCATCGTTTTCATGAGAGTTTTTGGCTCAATTCGACCATCCTCGCCAGTTTTTGCTTCGCCTTGCCGCTGTCGATGGCCTCGGTGGCCACGATGGTCGCCCGCTTGTAGTCGCCCGCGTGTCCTCCCGCCACGAGCGCCGCGGCGGCGTTCATAAGCACCGCGCTCCGCAGCGGACCGCGTTTGCCGTCGAGCACGTCCCTCAAGGCGGCGGCGTTGATGTCCGGCATCCCTCCGGCGATGGACCCGGCCGGGGCGCCCCCCAGCCCGAAATCCCCCGGTGTCACCGTGTCCGGCCCCCTGATCTCGTCCGGCAGCACGTCCCAGATGAGCGACGGCCCGCTGATGGAGAGCTCGTCGAGTCCCTCCAGACCGTGGACGACGAGCGCCCGCTCGATGCCAAGCTTCTGCAGTACCGCCGCCATCCTGGCGCCGATTTCCTGCGACGGCACCCCGAGCACCATGCGCGGCACGCCGGCCGGGTTGGTGAGCGGCCCGAGAATGTTGAACACGGTGCGTATCCCTATTTCCCGCCGTACCGGCCCCACGAACTTCATGGCCGGGTGGTACGCCTGCGCGAACATGAACCCGATGCCCGCCTCCTCGACGCACTTTTTTACGCCTTCCGGCGAGAGGTCTATCTTCACGCCGAGGGCTTCCAGCACATCGGCCGCGCCGCACTTGCTCGACGCCGCCCGGTTGCCGTGCTTGGCCACATAGAGCCCCGCCCCGGCCGCCACGAGCGCCGCCGCGGTGCTGATGTTGTGGCTCCCGGAGCCATCGCCGCCCGTCCCCACCACGTCGATGGCCGGCACGCTCAGCTCCACGTGGAGGCTCTTCTGCCGCATCACCGTCGCCAGCCCGGCCACCTCGTCCACCGTCTCGCCCTTCATCCGCAGCGCCGTCAGGAAGGCCCCCGCCTGCGCCGGCGTCGCCGCGCCGGTCATGAGGTCTTCCATCGCCCCCGCCGCTTCCTCGAACGCCAGGTCCCTACCTTCCACCAGTGCGGCTATCGCTTCTTTAATCAATGGTCTTCTCCATCTCCAAGAAGTTCTTCAGCAGATGCTTCCCTTCCCCGGTCATGATGGACTCCGGGTGGAACTGCACCCCCTCCACCGCGTCCGTCTTGTGCCGCAGTCCCATGATGATACCGTTTTCCGTCCGCGCCGTCACCTCCAGGCAGTCCGGCACCGTCGCCGGGTCCAGCGCCAAAGAGTGGTACCGCACCGCCGCGAACGGGTTCGGCAGTCCCTTGAAGACGCCCTCATCCCCGTGGAATATTTCGGAGGTCTTCCCGTGCCGCAGCTCCCCGGCGTGCACTATCGTGCCCCCGTACGCCTGCCCGATGCACTGGTGCCCCAGGCACACCCCGAGCAGCGGCACCCTCCCCCCGAACTCCCGGACGACATCGAGAGATATGCCTGCCCCGTCAGGATACCCCGGGCCGGGACTGATGACGATCTTCTCCGGCGCCATCTTGTCGATTTCGGCCGTCGTTATTTTGTCGTTGCGCACCACCTCCACCTGCGCCCCGAGCTCGCTCAGGTACTGAAACAGGTTGTAGGTGAAGCTGTCGTAGTTATCGATGAGCAGTATCATGCCTCCGCCTC
>CAZOMF010000187.1:0-4878 GCA_964580635.1 uncultured Dehalococcoidaceae bacterium | reverse complement strand
CTGATCAATACGAGGTGGAGGTCATCTTCATTCGAAAAGTTTGCATAAGACCGTGAACTCCGTGGGGTGATCGTTGAAATTCGAGATACGAATGTCGGTAGTCGCGAAAATTCTTCGGCACATAGGATATAGTCGGCGAGGGAACCTCCGATGGGGTCCGGAATATCTATGGCCTCACCGGTATACTCGGTCAGCGTGAAGGTCTTCCCACGCGGTAGTCCGTCTCTCATCCCCTCTTCCATCACAAGGATTAGATCCGCTTTCTGAATCAGGTTTGAAGTGATCCTTTTCCCCTCATGCGAGCGCAGCGGGTCTTCGCTGTACAACTCCCGAATGGCTTTTCCAGAGTTAAGGCCGGCGCCGGCGCCGACGGTAGCGCAGCATCCGGCAGAGTCTAGATGTGGAGGTCACCGAATGAAAGCGATCCTTTACTCAAGGGTATCCGACGAAGACCAGATTGACAACTGGTCGCTTGCCGCCCAGAAACGAGAGTTCGAAGAGACCTGCCGTCAATAAGGCTGGCAACCTGTCGGCTTCTATAGCGAAGAAGGCGTTTCCGCTCGCAAAGACTCTATTGAGAGAAGGCCCCAATATTACGGTCGTCCACAACGCGAGCTTGGTTCTTATTACCATCATGAGAGCGAGCTTGTTGCATAGTCGCCTCCAATGGAAAAAGGCTGTTTGGGTTTCCTCGACCACATTGGTGATTTTGTGTTAGGCGGTACCGACGGGTGCGTGAAAGATCTCCAGGCGCTCCGGAACATGTACAATTGGCGGATGCCGATTTGTCAACCTGTCGAGGCGAAATAGGAAACAATCCCTTATTCTGATCTTGACGCTCCCGGTGCCGCTCGCCGTCGGTGCGACTGTGTTACGTGGGGTGTCGGTGATCGTGAAACCGGGCCTCGGAGGACATGCTGAGCCACGATGAAACACTTGGGGGAGAGGTGTCTGGCTCGCCCTCCGAAGACCGGTGCTCTATCCACTGAGCTACAGGCGCGCGCTGCTTAAGTATACCTGATTCCCGCAAGCCCCCGCCAGACTCCTCCCGTTGCGCCCCGCCCCCCGCCGCGGCTATACTGGGGACAACCGCTCCCCGGAGGCACCGCCATGGACTATGAGACTTTGCTGGATTTCCTCAAGAACCGCCGCACCATCCGCCGCTTCAAGCCGGACCCCGTCCCGGACGGGTACGTGGACAAGGTCATCGAGGCCGCCCGCTGGGCGCCCTCCGGCTTCAACCTCCAGCCGTGGGACTTCGTCGTCGTGCGCAAGCCGGAGCTGCGGGAGGCCGTCATCGGCTACTTCCGGGATTACCACCGCCTCATGAACCGGACGGAGAATTTCCGGCCGGACTGGCAGAAGGTGCCCTATCACAAGAACCTCGACCCGGAGAGCGATTACAAGCTCGCCCCGGTGTTCATTCTGCTGCTCGGGGACACCCGCACGCTCAAGGGGCTGCCCATGTCCATGCAGTACGACCTCGAACGCAAGCAGACCGTCTTCACCTCGTCGCTCGCCAACGCCTACCTCTACATGTCCCTCGCCGCCGCGTCGCTCGGCCTCGCCAGCGAGTGGATGTCCGTCAGCGCCGTCGCCTACCCGCAGACGATGATCAAGCAGCTCATCGGCATCCCGCCGGAGCTCACCATCTACGATATGATGGCCCTCGGCTGGCCGGCCTACAAGCTGGGCTCGAAGAAGCTCCTGCGGGATAAAAGGAAGATGGTCCACTACGACGACTGCGGCCCGGACGATTTCCGGACGGAGGCGGAGGTGGACGATTTCATCCGCCGGGCGCGCGTCTGGACGACCGCCAACCACCGGAGGGGAGTGGACAGGGGAATGGTGGGGTGAGTGATGGGATTTGAACCCACGATCTTCAGGGCCACAACCTGACGCCTTAACCGCTAGGCCACACTCACCGCGCCGTCTACAGTATAGCCGAAAGACCGGTACCGGTTCAATCGTTCAGTGGTCGGAAAGCTCGACGACGGTCACGCCCTGCTTGCCCTCGGCGTGACCGCCCGCCCGGAACGATTTCACCAGCGGGTGGCCCTTCAAGACCCGCCGCACTGTCTCCCGCAGTGTGCCGGTGCCCTTGCCGTGGATCACACGTACCGTGGTGAAGCCGCGCACGAAGCGGTCGTGGAGGAAGTCGTCGAGGAGGGGCAGGGCCTCGTCCACGGTCAGGTGGCGGAGGCGGAGCTCGTCCGGGGCCGGGGTTTCGGTGAAGTAGTCGTTATCGGTCACGTTCGATTCGATTGTAGCACGCCGGCGCGCCGGGAGGGAAACGAGCGGGTTTTAGTCGTCATTCCAGGCCTCCTCATTTCCCGTCTTCCTGGCCCCCGTCCCTCTGTCATGCTGAGACCTCGTCTCTCCGTTATCCTGAGACCCCCCGTCCGCCCGTCATCCTGAGACCCGCTGCAATCAGGGCCTCAGGATCTCTCACCCGCTCAGTCCGGCAGGTCTCTCAGCAGCTGATAGGCCCGTCCCGCGTCGTCCCGGTGCACGCGCAGGCTTACCTGGCCGGTATAGCCGAAGCGCGGGTTGGGCGAGGACAGGTTTCGCAGGTAGCAGCGGATGCCGTGCTGGCGCAGGTAGTGGTAGCGCCGTACGACCGGGTCCGGGCGGAACTGCGGCGATACATAAATCTCCCGCCACGTCTGACGGCCGTTGGCGGCTCGCCATACCGCGTCCACCGCGCGACGGAGTATCTGCCGGATGCTCATCGTGACACCTTACCGCAGCCGGATCGTTCGGTCAACCGCATGGCGGGAGATCATGGAGGTTGCGCCGGCGAGTCCTGGGGATTCAGGGTCGGTCATCCGGCTTAATCGGTCACTTCCCGCAGCAGCCGGTGGGCCTGTTCCAGGTCTTCCGGGTGCACCCGGAGGCGGGCCATGCCCTGGACGCGCAGGCGGGCGTCGGTCGGGGCCAGCTGGTGGACATAACACCGTACGCCGTGCTGCCGCAGAAAGGTCATGCGGCGGAGGATCAGGTCCAGCGATGTGCCGGGCGTCACGTAGGCTTCCGGCCAGTCTTCCCGGCCGCCGGTGGCCTGCCAGACGCGTTTCACGATGTTCCCCAGTGTCCGCCAGACGCTCATCGGTCATACCATACCGTAACCCGGAGGCGGCGTCAACCGCCCGGCGGGGCAGTAACCGTCATTCTGAAGACGCCGCAGTCGCAGTAACCGTCATTCTG
Source organism: uncultured Dehalococcoidaceae bacterium (assembly GCA_964580635.1). Taxonomy (GTDB): domain Bacteria; phylum Chloroflexota; class Dehalococcoidia; order Dehalococcoidales; family RBG-16-60-22; genus DAOUEG01. The sequence goes on along the minus strand of CAZOMF010000187.1, from coordinate 1,671 downwards.
AGGACGCCGCAGTCGCAGTAAGCGTCATTCTGAGACCCGACACAGTCGGGGACTCAGAATCTCACCCGCCGTCAATCGCCCTGGAACTTCTTGAAAACCAGCACCGAGTTGTGCCCGCCGAAGCCGAAGGAGTTGGACATCGCCACCTCCATGTCCACCGCCCGGGCCTGGTTGGGGACGTAGTCCAGGTCGCACTCCGGGTCCGGGTTCTTCAGGTTTATGGTGGGCGGCGCGATGTTATGCTGCATGGCGAGGAGCGTGATGACCGCCTCGATGCCCCCCGCCGCGCCGAGCAGGTGGCCCACCATCGACTTGGAGGCGGATACCGGCAGTTTTTTCGCCCGCTCCCCGAAGACCGCCTTGATGACGTTCGTCTCGGTGCGGTCGTTGAGGGGCGTGGCCGTCCCGTGGGCGTTGATGTAGTCCACGTCGTCGGGGGACAGTCCGGTTTCTTCCAGCGCCGTACGTACCGCCCGCGCCGCGGCCAGACCGTCCGGGGCCGGCTGGGTGAGGTGGAACGCGTCCGAGGTAGCGCCGAAGCCGACGACCTCGGCCAGGATGGGAGCGCCGCGTTCCTGCGCGTGCTCCAGCTGCTCTATCAGCACGACCCCGGCCCCTTCCCCGAGCACGAGGCCGTCCCGCTGGGCGTCGAAGGGCCGGCAGGCCTGTTTGGGATCGCCCTGGTAGCCGGAGAGGGCGCGGATGTTGGCGAACGCCGCCACCACCACCGGGATGATGGGGCACTCGGTGCCGCCGGCGATGGCGGCCGTGATGACGCCGCGCCGGATGAGGTCGAAGGCGTGCCCGATGGCGTCGCTGCCGGACGAGCAGGCGGAGGACGGCGCGTAGCTCTGGCCCTTGGCGTTGAGGAGCAGGGAGACCTGGACGGCGGCGGCGTCGCCGATCATGGTCGGCGCCAGGATGGGGCTGATGCGCTTCGGGCCGTACTCGGCCATGATCTTCATCTGCTCGGTGACGGAAAGCAGGCCGCAGACGCTCGTGCCGATGATGACGCCCGTGTTCAGCTCGTCCTCCGGCCGCACCGTGAAACGGGCCTGCTCGACCGCCTGGAGGCTCGCACCCACGGCGAACTGGGTGAAGCGGTCCATGCGCCCGGCCTGCTTGCGGGAGACGTAGGCGGTGGCGTCGAAGCCGCAGACCTCGGCGGCGATGCGGTGATCGAAGCCGGCGGTATCGAAGTTCTTGATGTAATCGACGCCGGACCGCCCCGCCGATACGGATTCCCACAGCGAGGGAACATCCAGCCCGACGGGGCTGATGGCGCCCATCCCGGTAACGACAACTCTATGGTGCGGGCCGGCTGATGATCCGGCGGTGGGACAGTTCAAGAATGACGTCTCATCGATCAGGATATGTCTACTATACATAATTTTCCCCATTATTACAACGGGAAAAGGGTCGGGGGTACCTTGGGGCGAGACCGGCGGAATGTGGCGGCCCGTCCTTTACTGGCGGCCCCGGAAATGATACAATCACGATTAGAACAGGAGTTTCAAAAATGCCATCGAACGCCATCATCGTCAAGGGCGCCCGGGAACACAATCTCAAGAACATAGACGTGGAGATCCCACGGGACAAGCTCGTGGTGGTGACCGGCGTTTCCGGCTCCGGGAAGAGCTCGCTCGCCTTCGATACCATCTACGCGGAAGG
>CAZOMF010000186.1:0-4888 GCA_964580635.1 uncultured Dehalococcoidaceae bacterium | reverse complement strand
ACACCTTCCAGTTCCGCGGCTTCCAGAACTCCTACCTGCTGGAGAACAAGATAGCTCCCCGCCGCGGCTATCCGGAGGAGAAACGCCGCCAGATTTACAAGGTACTGAAACAGCGGTCCGATGTCCTCAAACGCATCACCGAGCAGGGCAAGACGGACTTTTACGATGTCTACGCGGTCCTTTCCAAGGCCTACCGCGATGGACTGTTCCGGTAGTAAACCACGCCGTTCAGGAGGCGCACCATGAAATTCGGTGATTTGAAAAAGAACCTCTCTATCAAGAAGAAGGAAGGCAAGGCGGTGCCCGAGGACGTGCTCATCGAGAGCACGAGCGCCGAGCAGATCGCCGAGATGAAAAAGCGGCTCGCCAACCGCACCCGGGACCTGGAGGAGGCGCAGAACCGCCTCAAGGACCTCAAGCAGTCGCCCGGGGAGGATGAAGAAGCGGTGGATGCCGACGGTAAGCCCGCGGGGCCCCATCCTCCCCTCCAGGAGTTGAGTCTTGACGATATCCAGCTCGACGACAGCGACGAGGACCCGCAGTTCGATTCCGTCGTCGATGGCGGCAACCCTGTCCAGATGGTGGACATGACCAAACCGGAGCCCGTCGTCAAACCCGCCGAAGAAGGCCTCAATCTGGAGAGCGTGCCCGCCGCCGGCAGTGCTGGCGGCAGTGCCGCCGACGACGATGATGAAGACGATGACGAAGCCGCGTCCGGCGACCTGGACGATTTGTCGCTCGATGCCGCCGACGACAGCGACGACCTGTCAAACCTGTTCTCCCAGGAAGAGGAGGAGGAACATCCCCTGGCCAATCTCATCAACTTTTTGCCGGACGTGTCCGTCCAGGAGCTCGTGGATGACATCGAAGAAATTAAAAGCATCATCAAGGAGTGGCAGCAGTCCCGCTGAGGGACCTCTAAGGGGCCGCTTGATGAAAATAAGGGATAGCACTGTTGTCCGGTTGGAGGGCCGGTAGTAGCTTGATTATGTGGGGGCAGTGGGCCTGCCGCGCCTGTGAATGGAGAACACGGCGCGCCCGGCCGGCGGCCGCAGCCCCGCCCGGAGGCGGCAATGCAGAATAACGTGAAGAAACAGCAAAAAGGCTGGCGTAAGCGCCTGAAGATCGATAACCGGCACCTGCCCTACATCGTCGGCAGCATGGTGCTGGCGGTACTCGTCTACTATCTGCCGGTCATCGCCGGGCTGTTCAACTGGACCGGTTTCAGCGAGGGCATGAACAACCTGCACAACCTCGCCGGCATTGACTTCCTCGGCCTGGCGTTCTTCGTGCCGGTGGTCTACACCGCCTACGTCTACGGCGTGCGCCCGGCCATCATCGCCGCCTTCGTTTCCATGGTCATGCTGCTGCCGCACGCCATCCTCATCGATAATTACCCCAACGCCTTCTTCAAGCCCACCGCCTTCGTCATTATCCTCAGCGCCGTCGGCGCCGTCGTGGCCATGCTCCAGCGGAGCGAGTTCGAGCACCGCCAGCGCATGAAAGAGATGAAGTGCCTCTACGATATCGGCATGGCGGCTGAAGAAAACCCGTCCATCGAGCAGTTCCTGGAGACGGTCGTGACGCTCATCCCCGGCGCCATGACCACCGAGACCCGCACCAGCGTCCGCATCACGTACCAGGACCGGGTCTACAAGAGCCCGGACTTCGGCAAGACGTCCAGCAAGATAACGGAGAACCTCGTCGTCAACGGGGAGACGGTTGGCCTGGTGGAGATCTACTCCGGCCGCTCCAATCCCTACCTCAAGAAGCGGAACCACCTCGCCAAGACCCTCGTTGAGCGTATCAGCGGCGCCCTGCGCCAATTGGAGCTGGAGCATTCGCTCGGGCAATACTACCAGCAGCTCGAGCAGGAGGTGGAGGCCCGCACCCGTGACCTGGAGAAGGTCCAGGAGAAGCTCATCCGCTCGGAGCGCCTGGCCGCCGTCGGCGAGCTGGCCTCCGGCGTGGGCCACGAACTGCGCAATCCTCTCAACGTCATCCGCAACTGCGCTTACCTGCTGAGCATGTCCCTCGATACCGAGAAGGACGCCGAGGCGCTCTCGTCTCTCAAGGTGCTGGACAAGCAGATAGACGCCGCCAACAAGATCGTCACCGACCTGCTCGATTTCACCCGCATCAAGCCGCCCACCCAGGTTGTCGCCGATCTCAACATGCTCATCAACGAGAGCCTCAACTACCTGGAGCTGCCGGAAAAGGTCAAACTGGACTCCCGGCTCAACGGCCACCACTTCCAGGTCAGGACGGACGCCGAGCAGATCGAGCGCGTCTTCGCCAACATCATGTCCAACGCCGTACAGTCCATGACCGCCAGCGGCGGCGAGCTCGCCATCGATACCGGCGAGGAGGGCGGCTATATCTGGGTCCGCTTCACGGACACCGGCTGCGGCATCACGCCGGAGAACATGGAAAAGATATTCGAGCCGCTCTTCACCACCAAGCCCAAGGGCATCGGCCTGGGGCTGGCCATCACGCGCCGGCTCGTGGAGCAGAACGGCGGCAAGATCGAGGTCGCGTCGGAGGTGGGCAAAGGCACCGCCTTCACCGTGAAACTACCGCAAGAAAACAGGAGGTAATCCCGCATGAACGACACCCCGACCATTCTCGTTGTCGATGACAACCAGGACCTGCTCGAGACCTTCGCCATGATACTCAAGCGGCGCGGCTTTACCGTGGAGACCGCCGCCGACGGCGCCGCCGCCGTGGACAAGTTCCGCGAGCAGACCTTCGACGTGACCCTGATGGACATCGTCATGCCGGAGATGAACGGCGTGGAAGCGTTCAAGAAAATACGTGAGATGGAGCCGGGCGCACCCGTCTTCCTGATGACCGCCTACTCCGACGAGGAACTCATCGAGACCGCCCGCACCGCGGGCATCAACGATATTATCAACAAGCCCATCCGCATCGACCAGCTCATGATGCTCATCATGCAGGCCGCCGGCGTGGGGCCCATCCTCATCGTGGACGACGACAGCGACATCCGCGAGACCCTCACCCGGATACTGGAGCTCGACGGCAACGAGGTGGTCACCGCCGCCTCCGGCGAGGAAGCGGTGGACATTGCCGCGCACCAGCCCTGCCGCATGGCCTTCATCGATGTCAAGCTGCCCCACATCGACGGGCTGGAGACCTTCCTGCGCCTCAAGGAGATAAATCCCGACCTCCCGACGGTCATGATGACCGGTTTCCAGAACGAGGTCCGTGATGCCCTGGACCGCGCCCGGCAGGATGGCGGGGTCACCTGCCTCTACAAGCCGTTCGATCCCGCCGCCGCCGCGGACATGGTCAAGAAAATAAGTCCGGGTTGCCGGCATTCCCGGAGAAAACATGCAGCATAGTGAGGAGTATATCCTCGTCGTCGACGATGACCGGGATTTTCTCGATATCATATCCCGCATCCTGGAAAAGAAAGGCCTGAAGGCCCATACCGCTTCCTCCGGGGAGGACGCCTTGACGCGCCTCGGGGAGCGGTTCTACTACGTCGTCATCCTGGATATCAGCCTGCCGGACGTCGACGGCACGGAACTCCTCTCCACCATCGTCGCCAAATACCCGGACATCTGCGCCATCATGCTCACCGGCCACTCCTCCGTGCAGAACGCGGTGAAATCGCTCAACTATGGCGCCTTCGCCTACCTGGAAAAGCCCATCGACCCGGACAGCCTGCTGGCCGTCATCAACCGCGGTTTGGAAAAACAGCGCCTCGTGCAGGAGAACCGCCAGCTCGTCGAGGAGCTGGAACGGCACAACCACGTCTCCAACGCCTTGCTCAGCGTCTCCCAGGCCGTCTCGCAGTCGCTCGACCTCCAGCAGATCGTGGACGCGGCCCTGGAACGCGTCAACGAGTGCACCGGCATGGAGGCGAGCTTCGTCTACCTCCACGAGAACGGCCGCCTTGTCCTCAAGGGGGCGCAGGGGCTCTCATCGCTGGTGGCCGGCGCCTTGCCGCCGGAGACGGACGATGCCTGCGGCTTTTTCGGACGGGTCTTCCACGAGGATAATCCGGTCATCCACGAGGACCTGGACCGCTACGAGGGCACCGACCTCGACTTCCTCAGGAAGGGCGGCTACCGGTCCTTCGCGGCGGTGCCGCTGAAGCTGCTCGGCGGCGAGCTCGGCGTCCTCGGCGTGGCGACGAGCTTCAAGCACTGCTTCAGCCCCAGCATCGTCGAGCTGCTGACCGGCATCGGCCGCGAGATCGCCATCGCCGTCCGTAACGCCCAGCTCTACGAAGAGGCATCGAGCGCCCGCGCCCTCCGCGAGCTCGACTCCATGCGCACGGAGTTCCTCGCCAACGTCTCCCACGAGCTCCGCACGCCGCTCGCCGTTATCAAAGGCTCGGCCAACTCATTGCTCCAGCCGGATGTTATCTTCGACGAGCAGACGCGGCGGGACTTCCTCGTCTCTATCGATAAGGATGCCGATACCTTGACCCGTCTCGTCGACGACCTCCTCATGATGTCCCGGCTCGAGGCGGACGCCCTCGAGGTGAAACAGGCGTCCCTGTCCCTCCACAGCGTCGTCTACGCCATCAAGGACCGCCTCGATACCATCGCGCCGCGGCACCGGCTCGTTATCGACGTCCCCCGGGACCTGCCGCCGGTGTTTATCGACGAGGGACGCGTCTGCGAGGTCATCACCAATCTCGTCGAGAACGCCGTCAAGTTCTCCGACGATAACAGCGCCATTACCGTATCCGCCGGCAAAGGCGACCGCGGCCTGCTCGTCAGCGTCAGCGACGAGGGGCTCGGCATCCCGGAAGAACTGCACGACAAGATATTCGAGCGCTTCTTCCAGGGTGACCGCCGTAAAGCCGGGAGAAGGAAGGGCACCGGGCTCGGCCTGGCCATCTGCAAGGGCATCG
>CAZOMF010000185.1:0-4893 GCA_964580635.1 uncultured Dehalococcoidaceae bacterium | reverse complement strand
ATGCGCCAAAATAATGAAAAAGAATTTTCAAAAATACCACGTATGTCAAAAAGTGTAGATAGAACACTGGATACCCTCGAACTCTTCATCAATCACGCCGGCGCCTTGAGCCTTACGGAAATATGCCGATTAACCAAGCTTACTCCTGCCACCGGTTCCCGCTACCTGGCCACCCTCGTAGAACGGGGCTATCTTACCGAATCTCCCCGCACCGGCCTGTACCATCTGGGTCTCAAAACCATTGATTTCAGCTACGCCGTCCGGCGCAATCTGCGCTTCATCGAGTTTTCGTACCTCCCCCTGAAGAAGCTGGGTGAGGAAACACGGTCAGACGTCTACCTGACGGTCATTGACGGCCACTATTCGCTGGTGGTCGATGAAATCGGCACCTCAGTGGACATGCGTATCAACTCACCGGTGGGCCGGCGCATGGCACTTCACAGTACGGCATGCGGCAAGGTCCACCTGGCTTTCATGCCGAAGGCCGACCGGCAAGCGTTTTATGACAGCGTCAAGCTGGAAAAATTCACGAAGAACACGATCACGGACCCTGAAAAGCTCGAAGCTGAACTGGAACACGTGCGGAGGGACGGCGTGGCCTATGACAGGGAAGAGCAGCGGCTCGGGGTGTGGGTCGTGGCGGCGCCGATCTACGCCGGCAGCGCCAAGATCGCCGCGGCGGGGCTGATAACACCGGTCTCCCGCATGAAACCGGATACCGCGGAAAAGAACGCCCTGAAGGTCATCAGCTGCACCGGAGAAATATCTCAGATACTGAGTAGAGGCACTTGAAAATGAAGCACGACGAGGAGAAAGAAGCATGAGCACCATAACCGGAAAAACAGTCCATGAGGCCGCCCGAGACATCAAGGTCTGCTACGAAGCGGACGTCGTCGTGGTCGGCGGCGGGCCGGGTGGTCACTCGGCTGCCATGGCCGCTGCCCGCAACGGCGCCAAGACTGTCCTCCTGGAACGCTACGGCCATCTCGGCGGCATGGCCAGCGGCGGCATCGTCATCCAGATACCCCACATGAGCGACGGTGGTAAAGAACCCGTGATTGCCGGTCTCAACCTCGAGTGGCTGGAGCGCCTCGACACTGTCGGCGGCACCCTCCGTCCCCGGATGGAGGATATCGGCTCGGATGACCCTGCCCTGGTGAAAAAATGGTCTCGCTTTATGGGCAACACGGTCAATGGCCGAATCAAGCACACCGCCTGGGTGGACCCGGAACTGCTCAAATGTATTTTGAACGACATGGTCGAGGAGGCAGGCATCAAGCTCTACCTCCACTCCTGGGGAGTCCAGTCCCTCATCGAGGACGGCCAAGTGAAGGGCGTCGTTTTCGAGAGCAAGTCCGGCCGCCAGGCGGTGCTCGGCAAGGTCATCATCGATGGCACCGGCGATGGGGATTTGCTTCCGTCTGCGGGCGCCGCTTACGACGGGGTCTGGGAGGAGACCAACCGCTCCACCATGCTCGCCCTCGTCTTCCGGCTCGGTAACTGCGACTACCAGAAGCTCTGCGATTTCCGCGAAGCGAACCCGGACCAGTGGCAAACCTTCATGAAAGAGATGGGCGAGGTAGCCGGCACCCGCCTCTTGCCACTGCCTTCCCCCCGCAACGACGTCCTCTGGGTCAATAACTGGATCCCGGGGCTTGATTGCACCAATGTCGAAGACCTGACCACTTTGGAGGTCGAGATGCGCAAGATGATGCGCAAAGGTCATAAGTTCCTCAAGGAAAAGGTGCCGACCTTCGAGAACAGCTTTATCCTGGATACGGCTTCCCAGACCGGCACCCGGGGTTCCCGCCGGCTCGTCGGCGAGTACGTCATCACCAAGCAGGACTTCATGGAAAGCCGGAAGTTCGATGATACCATAGCCGTCTTCCCGAAGATGGGCCCCCCTGGAGACGGCCCTGTGAAACACGTTTATATCCCCTACCGCGCCCTCGTGCCGGTGAAGACGGAAGGGCTGCTCGTGGCGGGGCGGAGTTTCGCGTCCGATTCGACCGCCAACAACATGGCCAACCTCATCCCCCACTGCATCGCCATGGGCCAGGCGGCCGGTACGGCGGCAGCGCTGGCGGTCGACCAGGGTGTCCGTCCGCGGGACCTGAAGGTAACCGAGCTACAGAAGACCCTGCTCAACCAACGGGTCGTGCTGCCGGGAGTCGCCATTAAAGAAACCGCCGCGCGGTAATACGTGCCAAACACAGGAGGTGAAATGCCTGCCTATGACATAGCTCGCTGGTGAATTCCTGTATCGGAGGAACGCGCTATCAAAGGAGGGAACATTATGAAACGAATCTTGATTGTATTAGTATTACTCACTCTCGTCCTGGCCACATTGCTGACCGCTTGCGGCGGCACAACCACCACCACGGCTACCACCACGGCCACGACCACGGCGCCGGGCCAGACGTCGACAACCACCGCGACGGCGACGACGACGGCCACCACCACGGCGACGACCACGCAAACACAGACGGCGACGGCGACAGTTAACAAGTACGGCGGCACATACACCTTTCCACTGACCGTCAGCCCCGCCCGTCCCATCGGCTATCCACCCGAAGCCGCCCCTGACTCGTACACCGATGCTTCCCCCGCCCTCGAGGGCCTGGTGCGGCTCAAAGCAGACGGCAGCGTCGAAGGGGTGCTGGCGACCTCCTGGACCCTCGCCCCGGATCAAAAATCATTAACCATCGGCCTGAGAAAGGGGGTCAAGTTCCATGACGGTTCAGATTTCAACGCCGACGTCTGCAAGTGGAACCTGGATATGGAAATAGCGGCGGAAACGTCCGGGGCCGCAGCATGGCTGTCGATAGATAAGATCGACGACTATACCATACGCATCAACCTGGACCACTTCGATAACACGATAATAACCGGCCTGGCCGGAGGCACCACCCAGCAGATTTCCAAGCAGACCTTTGACAGCAAGGGCGTGGATTACTGCCGCTGGCATCCGGTCGGCACGGGTCCGTTCATCTTCGAAAGTTACGAACCGGATGCCAAGCTGACCTATAACCGGAATCCCGATTACTGGGATACCGGAAAACCATATCTCGACGGCGTCACTATGGATATCATCGCCGACGAAACGGTGCGCAAGCTCGCCTTCCAGCGCGGCGATGTCCAGTCCTTCTCGCCGCTGAGTCTCCTCGACGCGAAGGAGTTCAAAGACGGCGGCCAGTATAATCTGACCCTCGGCGGCGGCGGTCCCTACGTGCTCATCCCGGACAGCATGAACCCCGATTCACCGTGGGCGAAATACAACGTGCGCCTGGCGGCGTCCTACGCGCTCAATCGGGAGCAATTGGCGGCTGCCCTCGGCTTTGGTTTCGCCGTGCCGGCCTATCAACTCTTCCAGAGCTTCCCGGAGTTGAATATCCCGGGACTGGTGAAGACCGAATATAATCCGGATAAGGCCAAACAGCTACTGACCGAGGCTGGCTATCCCAACGGCTTTAAGACAGTCATCCATGGTTTTACCCGTATCGTCCCGGCGGATTACCTCAATGCCGTCGCAGCCCAGTTGGGCGCCGTTGGTATCGAGTGTGATATCGACCTGCCCACCTCTGCCGCCTATTCAGAAATGAGGTTCGGTACCTGGGACGGCTTGATGGGCCATGGCATCGGCAACTTCGACAACAAGAACCAAGACTTCACCTTCTACTTCACCGGCCTGCAGTTCCAGTACTGCCAGAAACCAGCCGGCTGGCAGGCAGCGGTGGACGCCTCCTTAGCCTCACCGGAACCTGACCCGCAACTGATCCAGAACGTACTCAAGATCATGTATGACGACATGATGGTCATCCCCTACCTGGAGCAGTCTGCTTTCCTTTTCACCGATAAGGGTTTCCACGACGACAGCGACGGAGCGTACCAGCTCATCCCCGGGACCACCATCTGCCCGTGGCAGTACATCTGGTTTGACGACAGCCTCAAGTAACTGAACACCCTACGCCTCGCCCGTCCCGGCCGCGGCATCAAAGCCCGGGGCCGGGGCGGGGGAGGCACATCCGCAGTACCATGTACCTAACTCGAGAAACGAGTATCGCCGGAGGATAATGAGCACATACATCATACGGCGGATATTGCAGATGATTCTTATCATGCTGCTGGTCACCATCATCGTCTTTTTCATGCTGCGGCTGCTGCCGGGCGACCCCATCCTGATGTTCTTGTCCAGCCAGGACTCGCAGCAGATCACGCAGGAAGAGCTCACTCATCTCAAACACGAGCTGGGACTGGACCGGCCCATGGTCGTCCAGTACTTCGACTGGCTGGGCGACGTGGCCCGCGGCGACCTTGGAAAGTCCGTCATCAACCAGACTCCCATTATCGATGAAGTCAAGAAAAGGATGCCTATCACCTTCGAGCTCGGTTTGATCTCTTTTATCTTCAGCATCGTTATCGGCATACCGTTAGGCGTAATCTCGGCGGTGAAACGGGGCACGCTGACCGATACCTCACTGACCAGCATAGGCAACCTGGGGGTCTGCGTACCCTCCTTCTGGCTGGGAATCCTGCTCATCTACGCCATCGGGTACAAGGCCAACTGGCTGCCTATCTACGGGTATGTCTCTTTCACCAAAGACCCCTTGATGAATATAAAAGAAAGCATCATGCCGGTAATATGCCTCGGCCTGGCGCCCATCGCTTCGGCGGTGCGCCTGACCCGCTCCAGCATGCTCGAGGTAATGCGGCAGGACTATATACGGACCGCCTGGTCGAAAGGCCTCAAAGAAAGGTCGGTTGTCATCGGGCACGCCCTGAAAAACGGTCTGATCCCTGTCATCACCCTCAAGGGCATGACCCTGGCGACGATCGTGGGGGGTTCGGTGCTGATCGAGACCGTGTTCAGTATTCCCGGCATGGGCCGGTACG
>CAZOMF010000184.1:0-4897 GCA_964580635.1 uncultured Dehalococcoidaceae bacterium | reverse complement strand
GGGCGGAGCGCTGCGAGCGCTACACGGACGTGGACGGCATCTATACCTGCGACCCGCGCCTCCTGGCCGAGGCGAGAAAACTGGCGGATATCAGCTACGAAGAGATGCTGGAGATGGTGACCTACGGCTTCAAGGCCATCCATCCGCGCGCCGTGGAGCTCGGGGAGCTGTACGGCGTCCCCATCCTCGTCGCGTCCAGCTTCAACGACCATCCCGGTACGATCATCCGCAAAGAGGTGACTATGGAGATTCGCAATAAGGTGCGGGGCATCGCCCATGACCCGGACGTGGCCAAGATAACCGTCGTCGGCGTGCCGGACCAGCCAGGGGTGGCGGCGGCCGTCTTCGTGCCGCTGGCTGAGGCCGGCGTCTCGGTGGATACCATCGTCCAGAACGCCAGCCGGGAGCATATCACGGATTTGACCTTCACCGTTTCCACGGGCCAGGTGCGGAAGGCGATGGCGGTGGTGGAGCCCATTTCAAAGGAGATCCACGCCCGGGACGTGATGACGCAGGCCGGGCTGGCCAAGGTGAGCATCATCGGCTCCGGGATGACGAACCAGCCGGGCTATGCCTCGCGCATGTTCGCCACGCTGAGCCAGGCGGGCGTGAACATCGAGATGATAGCCACCTCGGAGATACGCATTACCTGCATCATAGAAGAAGCCCGGATCAAGGACGCCGTGAGCGCCCTGCACCGGGCTTTCGAGCTCGATAAAGCCGGCTGAAGCGCCGGCCGGGGAGGTGACTAGACGGAGACGACCTCTTTCACCTCGGGAATTTCCTGCTTCAGGATGCGCTCGATGCCGTTCTTCAGGGTCATCTTGGACATCGGGCAGCCGGCGCAGGCGCCCACCAGCTTGACCGTCACGGTCCCGTCGTCGCTGACGCTGACCAGCTCCACGTTCCCGCCGTCCCGCTGCAAAGCGGGCCGCACCTTGTCCAGAACCTCGACTACCTTATCTTGCATTTTACGATGTTCTCCTTTAAAATTAGGGGGTGCGCCCCCTTCATTCCAGATTGTATCTGCCATCCGGGCGTTTGTCAAACGAAGGCGAAAACAAATTCGTTTCCCCCTTGTCCGGCCCATTCTTTTGGTGTAGAATAGGCTACTTTTATCACAGCATTATTTATTAATCTTTGCTTAACAATAGGTCAGTACCGTTAAACCAGAATCACCGCCCGCCCCAGGCGGGCTTACCGGAGCTGTCATGACAACGCGCGACGACGAAAAACTGCAGCGGGCCAAGGCGCAGCGGAGCAAGGAGGCGATCGACCTTGCCATGCAGGCGCGCTGGTCCGAGGCGGTCGATGTGAATAAAGAACTGACCAGGGACTTTCCAAGCGACGTGGACTCCTTCAACCGGCTCGGCCGGGCCTACATGGAGCTCGGGAAGTACACGCTCGCCCGCGAGGCGTACTCACAGGCGCAGGCGCTCGATCCCTACAACGCCATCGCGGCGCGCAACCTGCGCCGTCTCAACGACCTGAGCGAGACGGATAACGAGGAAGTGGAGACGGACCGCGTCGAGCCGCACCAGTTCATCGAGGAGCTCGGCAAGTCCGGCGTCATCACCCTCTACGAGCTCTCTCCCAAGGAGGACCGCGCCCGCATGGTGGCCGGCGACCGGGTGGTGCTCCGGCCGGAAGGCGGCAACCTGTGCGTCTACAACAGCCGCGGCGTCTACATGGGCAAGGTGGACGCCAAGTTCGCGCCGCGCCTGGTACGGCTCATGGCCGGCGGCAACCAGTACGCCGCCTCCGTGGTCAAGTCCACCATGGACATGATGACCATCATTATCCGCGAGACCTTTCAGCACCCCAGCCAGGCCGGCAAGCTCTCCTTCCCGCCCAAGGGTATGGACGAGTTCCGCGCCTTCGCCGGGGACCGCAAGCTCGAGGACGATGACGACGAGGACGATTCCGGCTATACCATCGTCGGCGGCGACGAGGAGGGCGAGGTGCTCGCCAGCGAACGCGACGACATGGACGACAACGACACCGGCAACGACGACGACTAAGGAGAACCCCCTATGGTAACCGGCAACGTACGGCCCGTCAACATCGAAGACGAAATGCGCAGCTCCTACCTGGACTACGCCATGAGCGTCATCGTCTCCCGCGCGCTGCCGGACGTCCGGGACGGCCTGAAACCGGTCCACCGCCGCATCCTCTACGCCATGCAGGACATGGGCCTGCGCGCCAGCGGCCCCCACCGCAAGAGCGCCCGTCTCGTCGGCGAGGTACTGGGTAAATATCATCCTCATGGCGATGCGTCGGTGTATGACGCCATGGTCCGCATGGCCCAGGACTTCTCCATGCGCTACCCGCTCGTGGACGGGCAGGGGAACTTCGGCAGCGTGGACAACGACCCGCCGGCGGCCATGCGCTACACCGAGGCCCGCATGTCCCGCATCTCCGAGGAGATGCTCGTCGATATCGACCGCGACACCGTGGATTTCCAGCCCAACTTCGATGACTCCCTCCAGGAGCCGCTCGTCCTCCCGGCCCGCCTGCCGAACCTCCTCCTTAACGGCGGCGCCGGCATCGCCGTCGGCATGGCCACGAGCATCCCGCCGCACAACCTCAACGAGGTCTGCGACGCCATCGATTACCTCGTCGATAACCCCAACGCCTCCATCGAGGAGCTCCAGCAGTTCGTCAAGGGGCCGGATTTCCCGACGGCCGGCATCATCCAGGGACGGGACGGCATCCGCAACGCCTACAGCACCGGCCACGGCAAGGTGGTGGTGCGGGCGCGCGCCAATTTCAGCACCGTGCCGACCACCGGGCGCAAGCAGATCCTGGTGACCGAGCTGCCGTACCAGACCAACAAGGCGGGTCTCATCGAGACCATCGCGGACCTGGTGCGGAACAAGAAGATAGAGGGCATCAGCGACCTGCGGGACGAGTCCGACCGGCAGGGGATGCGCATCGTCATCGAGCTCAAGCGCGAGGCGGACCCGCCCAAGGTGCTCAATAACCTCTTCAAGCACACCCAGATGCAGTCCGCCTTCTTCGTCAACATGCTGGCGCTCGTGGACGGGCAGCCGCGCGTCATCAGCCTCAAGGAAGCCCTCCAGGCCTACATCGATTTCCGCCGCCAGGTCATCACCCGGCGCACCCGCTACGATCTCAAGCAGGCCCGCGCCCGCGCCCACATCCTGGAGGGCCTCAAGATCGCCCTCGATAATCTGGACAAGATAATCGCCACCATCCGCGCCTCGGAGACGGCCGAGACCGCCCGCCGCGCCCTCATGGAAGGCTTCTCGCTGAGCCAGATCCAGGCCCAGGCCATTCTGGACATGCAGCTCCGCCGACTCGCCAACCTGGAGCGGCAGAAGATACTCGACGAGCTGGACGCGGTCCTCAAGAACATCTCCTACCTGGAGGACCTGCTCGCCAACCCGCGGCGCATCCTCGGGCTCATCAAGGAGGACATGGCCGACCTCAAGAAGAAGTACGGCGACCCCCGCCGGACGGAGATCGTCGAGCAGGGCGCCCAGGACTTCTCCGAGGAAGACCTCATCCCCCACGAGCGGGTTGCCGTGACCCTGAGCGGCCGCGGCTTCATCAAGCGCATCCCGGCCCGCAACTACACGCCGCAGCACCGCGGCGGCAAGGGCATCATCGGGCAGGTGACCCGGGAGGAGGACGCCGTCATGCTCTTGACGGTGGCGGACACCCACGACGACCTCTTCTTCTTCACCGACCGCGGCAAGGTCTTCTTCCTCAAGTGCCACGAGGTGCCCATCGGCAGCCGCACCTCCAAGGGCCTCGCCGTCATCAACCTCCTGTCGCTCACGGAGAAGGAGCGCGTCACCTCCATGGTCGCCACCAAGGGCCTCATGACGGGCACCTTCCTCGTCATGGCCACCCGCAAGGGCGAGGTCAAGAAGACGGCCGTAGAGAAGTTCGCCACCATGCGCTCCAACGGGCTCATCGCCTTCGATTTCGAGCCGAGCGACGAGCTCGCCTCCGTCTGCCTCGCCACCGATGACGACGACGTTATCCTCGCCACGCGGAGGGGGCAGTCCGTGCGCTTCCCGGTCAAGAGCCTCCGCGCCGCCTCCCGGACGAGCGGCGGCGTGCGCGGCATCAAGCTCCTCGGCGACGACGTGGTCATCGGCATGGACAAGGCCGATGAGAACGGCTTCGTGCTCTGCATCTCGGAGAACGGTCTCGGCAAGATAACGCCGGTGGACCAGTACCCGCGGCAGCACCGCGGCGGCCAGGGCGTGCGCACCTTCAAGATAGTGGACAAGTCCGGCGATGTCACCGCCATGCGCGTGGTGACCCTCACCCAGCAGGTCATGCTCATCTCCGCCGACGGCATGATGACGCGGACGCCCATCAAGGAGCGCAACCACGGCATCAGCACCCAGGGACGCAGCACCCAGGGCGTCAAGGTGATGGACCTGCGGCCGGGTGACCGCCTGGTGGCCATCACCACCTTCGACGAGGCGGAGACGCAGCTCCCGCTGCCGGAAGAGACCGAAGCGGACGCCGGGGAGGCTGAGGAGCCGAAGACCAAAGGCAGGGGAAAGGGCAGGGCCGCGCCAAAGGCGAAGGCCGAAGAAGCGCCCGCGTCCGATGACGATGACGACGATGATGAAGAGGACGAGGACGCTCCGGAACCCGAGCCTGAGGACGACGAGGAAGAGGACTAACCGCGCTTCACGTCATTGCGAGCGCAGCGAAGCGATCCGTCCCTTTTCGTACTCAATGAACTGGTGACCGCCCGCCGCGCCATACGATCGTCTCCCTTTCGTAAAGGGAGAGTGAGTGGGTTTTCGCCCCTCGTTTCCCGCGGACTCGCGTAATTGCGCAATTATGCTATTGATCAGGGGCGGGGCAGGGTTTCTTTGACTTTTAGTTTGTGCGTCAGGACCTCCGG
>CAZOMF010000183.1:0-4920 GCA_964580635.1 uncultured Dehalococcoidaceae bacterium | reverse complement strand
GCGGCCAGGCGGAAGGCGCCCTCGGCGCCGCCCTCGGCCGCCTCTTCGCCGTCGCCGAGGCCTATCCGGACCTCAAGGCCAACCAGAACTTCCTCGCGCTTCAGGAAGAGCTGACCTCCACGGAGAACAAGATAAGCTTCTCCCGCCAGTACTATAACGATTCCGTCCTCCAGTACAACAACAAGATACAGATGTTCCCCACTAATATCATGGCGGGGATGTTCAACTTCAAGGAGGACGAGTTCTTCGAGGTCACTGTTCCGGAGCAGCGCGAGGCCCCCAAGGTGAGTTTCAACTAGCGGGCGGGCGTCATGTGGGAGCAGATACGGGCTAACCGGGTCCGTTCGTTCATCCTCATATTCCTGATGGCGGCCGTGCTGGTCGGCATCGGCTACGCCATCGGTATCTTCGTGGCAAGCCCGGTCACCGGGCTTATCATCGCCTTGCTCGTGTGGGCCTTCATGTTCATGATTGCCTTCTTCCAGGGCGATAGTATCCTGCTCGGCCTCTCCAACGCTCACAAGATCAAGCCGGAGGACCACCCCCGGCTCTACAATGTCGTCGAGGAGATGAAGATAGCCTCCGGCCTGCAGAAGATGCCGGACGTCTATATCATCGACGACCCCGCCATGAATGCTTTCGCCACCGGCCGCGACCCCAACCACGCCGCGGTGGCCATCACCTCCGGCCTGCTGGAGCGCCTCAACCGCGATGAGCTCCAGGGCGTCATCGCCCACGAGATGTCCCACATCAAGAACCGGGACGTCCTGCTCATGTCGCTGGCCGGCATCATGCTCGGCACCATTGTCATCCTCTCGTGGTACGTCACCCGCATGCTGTTCTTCACCGGTGGTATGGGGGGTGGCCGGCGCAGCTCCGGCGGTGGCGGCGGTGGTGGCGGACAGGCCATCCTCATGCTCATCGGGCTCGTGTTCATCATCCTGGCGCCCATCGCCGCCCAGTTGCTCTACTTCGCCGTTTCGCGTAAGCGGGAGTACCTGGCGGATGCTTCCGGCGCTCTCTACACGCGCTACCCGGAAGGGCTCGCCTCGGCGCTGGAGAAAATAGCCGGTTCGACCACGGCCGTCCGCCACGCCAACAAGGCCACCGCGCCCATGTACATCGCCAACCCGTTCCGCGGCAAGAACATGAGCGCCGCCAGTTTGACCTCCACTCACCCGCCCATCCAGGAGCGCATCCGCATCCTGCGGGCCATGGCGGGTAACGTTTCCTATGCCAAGTACGAGGAGAACTACGAGAAGTTCCACGGCGGCAAGGTCATGCCCGCCTCGGCCATGGGCATCGCGGCGGTGGCGGCGCGGGAACCCTCGAAGGACCTCTCGGACTTCGGCGTCACCGACCGCCTCCGCCAGCGCCGCGAGGCGACCGACGCCCTCGACCGCGTCCACGATTACCGCATCGTCACCTGCGAGTGCGGCACCAAGTGGAAGGTCCCGCGGGACTACCAGGACGACCACGTCCTCTGCACCCGTTGCGGGCGCGATATCGATCTGCGGCGCTAGTGGTTCGCCTGTTCCGCCAGCCGCTCCAGCACGTCCTGCCAGTGGCGCCGCATCCGTTCCCGTTCCATTTCCCCGGTCAGCCGTTCCTGGTGGAAGGTCAGGGAGGTTTTGTCTCCCTGCGGCGTGATGCGCACCTGGAGCGTCGAGGCCCGCTCCCATCCCGGCAGGAACCAGGTCAGCCGCAGGTGGCTGCCGTCCTTCACCACCCGGAACTCGCCGCTGACGCCGTCCCGCGTCCGGTAGCGGAGTCCGCTGGCGAGCCGGCCGCGCGGCGCTGCCCCGAGCCAGGTCTTGAACCCATCCTCGGAAGTGAGGAGTCTCCACACGGCTTCGGGTGGCATGGGGAACGTCTTGGTGACGCCCACCTGGTAGCCGGCGTCCGTCGTCTGTCCCGCCGCCCGTTTGCCCCGGGCGGTCTCATAGCCGATGGTGATCTCCTGCTGCCACCAGCCGCTGCTGACGCCGTGCTGCTCGGCCAGCAGCTTCACGATGCTCTTGTGGTCGAGCTCCCCGGCCCCATCGCCGTCGAGCAGCGTCAGCCACTCGTCCCAGGTCTTCCCGGTGGCGTTCCGCACCGCTTCACTGGTGATCTTGTTGATGGCGTCGGCCACTACTTCGTTCCCAGCGCCACGAAGTGGTTCTCCGTCCAGTTGAGGTAGGCGTCCACGATCAGCCCCGCCTCGGCGAACATTGTCTCCACGTGTTCCCGCGAGACGCGGCGGTCGCGCGGCGGCCCCGGGCCGTCCACGTCCTTCCGGTAGTCAATGATGGCCAGCCGGCCGCCCGGTTTCAGCAGCCGGACCGCTTCCCTGACGAGCCGGATAGGCTCCTTTATCTCGTGGAGGATGAAGCCGCCCACCACCACGTCCGCGATGCCGTCCGGCAGGCCGGTCTCGAAGACCTCCGCCATGACCGGCGTCACGTTGGCCGGCGGGTGTTTCTCCTGCAGGTGCCCCTGCATGACGTCGCTGTGGTCTACCGCGTAGACGGTCCCGGTTTGTACCGCCTCCGCCAGCGAGATGGCGAATACCCCCGTGCCGCTCCCCAGGTCCACGCCGGTCATGCCGGGCTTGACCTTCAGGGTATCCCGGAGGAGCTCGTCGGGGCGCAGTTCCTTGATGCGGTCCGGGACGTCCAGCTTGGCCGCCTGCCCCGGTTTGAAGATGCCGTCTGGGTTGGGATTTGGATCGTTGCTCATACTTTTATTCTATACCTCCGTTCGTGGCACGCCAAATTGACTTTTTACCTTCGATAGCCTACTCTCAGTAGGAGCGTTTTCCTGAACGACGGCCCCGGTGAAAGGAGTCCCATACTCGCGCCATGACCATCGCTCTGGCTCTCATTCTCGCCTACCTCATCGGCTCGTTCCCCTCCGCCTACCTCGTCGGTCGCCTCCGGCTTCACCGGGATATCCGCGAGGTCGGCAGCCATAACATGGGCGCCATGAACACCTTCTATCAAGCCGGCTTCTGGACCGGGATGCTCGTGCTCGCCATGGATATCGGCAAAGGTGCCGCCACCCTCGGTGTGGCGCGGGCGCTCGGCACGCCGCTCGTCGTTCAGTTCCTGGCCGGTGCCGCCGGTCTGCTCGGCCATAACTGGCCCGTCTTCCTCCGCTTCAAGGGCGGCAAGGGCGGCGCTATGTGCATCGGTATCCTGGCCGTCGTCATGCCCTGGGGTATCCCGCTCTATACCGGTATCTTCCTGGCGCTGCTCTGGCTCACCCGGTTTCCTACCCTCAGCTACAGCCTCGCCTTTTTCCCCTGGATCGCCTGCAGCTGGTACCCCTACCACTCCTGGCAGTTCTTCGTCTACTCCTCCGCTATCCTGCTCTTCGTGGTGTTCCGCTACGTGACCCGCGTCAGGGAGATGCGCGCCCGGGGCGGGAGCTGGCACCGCGTGTTTCACCGCAAGGGTCTCTCGGATAGATTTTAGTCACATACAGGCTCCGTCGCTTCTTGTTACCATACCCCCGGGAGGTATGCAATGTCATACGGTTATAAGAAAAAGGTGAATCTGTCCTATGCTCAGGCCGTCGAACGGACTAAGGACGAGCTCAAGAAGGAAGGCTTCGGCGTGCTGACGGAGATAGACGTCAAGACCACGCTCAAGAAGAAACTGGACGTTGACTACGAAAACTACGTCATCCTCGGTGCCTGCAATCCGCCCTTCGCCTACCAGGCGCTTCAGGCGGAGCGCGATATCGGTCTCCTCTTGCCCTGCAACGTCATCGTCTACGAGGACGACGGTGCAACCTGGGTCTCCGCTATCGTGCCGACGGTTGCCATGAGCATGGTCGAGAACGAGGAACTCGGTTCCATCGCCGTGGAGGTGGAGCAGAAGCTGGAGAAGGTCGTCGACGCGATAGCCGCCTAGCCGTTGCTGGAGGCGGCGCGCTTTTTCGCCGCCTCCAGCTCGTCTTCGAGCTCTTCCAGCTGCATTATCATGTGCGGCTTCACCGAATGCGCCGGCAGGCGGCCCCTCAGGTCTTCCAGTTCGGCTTCGATTGTTTCGATGCTGCGCGGTTCTTTGTCCATCTTTACTTTGCTCCGTTCGGTTGTTTTCCCACTCTGCGGAGGCATGGCCTCGGATGTCATTCTGAGGGAGTTCGCTCCGGCGAACGACCAAGAATCTCGGGGAAGGGCATTCTCCTGTCTCAGGATGACGATATCTATTCTCAATATAGTCGCGCCGTCTGTTCCCCGCCATCGACTTTTGTCGCATTTTGTCCGCGGCCTCCGGTGGTGTAGAATGGTAATCACCCGGAACGTAAAGGAGACCGTCATGCAGGAGACCATCACCTATTTCGAGGAACCCGGCGTTGCTAACACCGAGACGACCCTCGACCTCGCCATCGCCCGGGCCAGGGCCCGCGGCATCAAGAAGATTATCCTCGCCTCCACTCGCGGCGAGACCGCCAAAACGATGGCCGGCAAGCTGACCGGCACCGGCATTACCATGGTCGTGGTGCCGCATCAGTACGGCTTCATGGCAGGCCAGCGCTTCACCCGCGAGCTGGTCGCCGAGCTGGAAGATCAGGGCCACGTCGTCCACTTCGGGACGATGCTCTTCCACACCGAACGATTCTACGGTGTCGAGGCCCCTAAAACCCTGGCCGACCTGCTCCGCTCCTTCTGCCAGGGCATGAAGGTCGTCGTCGAGATCACTCTCATGGCCGCCGATGGCGGCAAGGTTGAGATAGGGGAGGACGTCGTCGTGGTGGCGGGCACCGGCCGCGGTGCGGATACCGCCGTGGTCGCCGCCGCATCCACTTCCACGCACTTCAAGGACTTCCATATCACGGAGATTATCTGCAAGCCGCTCCGCACCAAACACCTGGAGCCGCCCAAGCCCGGCGAAGCCCCGCCCCGTCCGTAATAACTGTCATTCTGAGGGA
>CAZOMF010000182.1:0-5003 GCA_964580635.1 uncultured Dehalococcoidaceae bacterium | reverse complement strand
GGGGCCGGGCCCGCGCCCCCCCCCCGCCCCTGTATTTTCAAATCACGTCATTCCGGCGCAGGCCGGAATCTGTTCACCGCTCATCCCGAGCCTGTCGAAGGATGAGCGCACCTGTCTTTACCCTGCTAGTCCTTGCTGGACAGCAGCACCTTCTCCTTGGTGAGAGACATCGAAAGCAGATAGTCCACTATCCCGCAGAGCACGATGACCCCGGCGTAGATGAGCGCGATGTAGTCGATGGATATGCCCTGGTTCGTCAGCAGGTTGAGCCCGATGACGAGCACTATGAAGATGCCGGTGAACACCATATTGGCGATGCGCGGGTTGGCGATGACGAGCTGGATGTTGGTGACGACACTCACGATGGCGAATATCAGCACCGGCACGATGACGAGCGCCGTGACGATAGCCAGTACGCTCGGCAGCACGAAGGCATCGGCCTTCGGGACGACGAGGACGAACTCGAAACCCAGGAAGAGGAGCAGCGACAGGCCCAACCCCAGTATCAGGCTCGGCAAGGCCACCGAGAGCGACTTGCCCATCCACAGCTGGCGAACGCTTACCGGCGACGCCATGATGGACTCGATGTTCCGCTTCGCCTTGTCCAGCACCACCGAGTAGTTGGAGAACACCGTGCAGATGACGATGGTGTACATCAGCGGTATCACGTAGGCGATGCTGGTCAGAAAGTCCTTGCTGTAGCTCGCCACGGCGGTCGCGCTCGCGTTCGCCGGAATGTTGCGGTTGTAGGCGGAGCCGAAGCTGAAGGCGAAGATGGCGGCGATCACGATGACGATATAGATGCTCCGGCTGTGGAAGGCTTCGCTGACGTCCTTGGAGGCGATGACCCAGACCTTTTTCATGAGGCTACTTCTCGGCCTCCTTCACGATCGAGGTGTACAGATCCTCCAGCGACATGTCCTGGCGCTTGAACTGCTCAACCTTCACCCCGCGGGACGTCAGCAGCGAGACGATATCGGAAACGTCCGTGTTGTGGCCGGCCGAGAGATACAGCCGCTTGTCCCGCTGCTCGCGCACGGATATACCGGGGAGCTCCTCTATCGCGGCGACGACCTCCGGCGGCACGGCTTCCCGGGATTCTATCTCGACGCCGCCGCTCCCCATGTCCCGCTGGAGCGTGGCCAGCTCGCCGTAGAGCCGTATCTCTCCCTGGTGGATGAGGGCGATGCGGTTGCAGATGCGCTGCACCTCGTCGAGGTTGTGGGAGCTCAGCAGGATGGTCTTGCCCCGCGTCTTCATCAGGTCCTGGAGCATCCCCCGGAACTCTATCTGGCCGGTGGGATCGACGCCGGCGGTCGGCTCGTCGAGGACGAGCACCTCCGGGTCCGGCGCCAGCGCCCGCGCCAGCCCGAGCCGCTGCCGCATGCCGCGGGAGAACGTCCCGACCTTGTCCCGCTCGCGTCCTGCCAGTCCCACCTGCCGGAGCACGTCGTTGATGCGGTCGCCCGGCTGGTCGAGGTCGTAGAGGCGGGAGTAGTAGACGAGGTTGTCGTAGGCGCTCATGTTATCGTAGAGGCCGTCCGCCTCCAGCAGGAAGCCGATGTTGTGCCGCGCGGCGGTGTCACGGATGTCCTTGCCGGCCACCGACACGCTTCCGGAACTGGCCTCCATGAGGCCCATGATGATGCGGATGGTGGTCGTCTTGCCGGCCCCGTTGGGGCCGAGGTAGCCGAATATGTCCCCGCGTTCTACCTTCAGGTTGACGTCACGGAGTATCTCGCGGCCGTCGATGCTCTTGTGGATGTGTTCCAGGTTGATGATGTCGTCGGTCAAGGCGGTTCGTGTCCTGTTTGTTCGGGGGCCGAACGTCCTGCTGTCTCACTTATTGTAGTACGTTGTGAAGGGGAATTCAAAAGAGGGCGGTTTGTGTCATTGCGAGGGAGCGCAGCGACCGAAGCAATCCGCCGGCCCCTCTCCGCCTCTCATCATTCCGGTATCTCTACCGCCATCCCGGCGCAGGCCGGGACCTGCTCCCCGCTCATCCTGAACTTGTCGAAGAATGAGCAGCGCACTCCTCACTTTCTACTTTTACCTTGTATCTTTGACCTTTGACGTTTACCCTTGACCTAGATCCGGAATTTCCCGTTCTTGTAGAAACTCACCCCGTCCACCGTTATCTCGCCGCCCTGCGTCAGGTCGCAGACCATGTCCCAGTGGATGGCGGAGCGGTTCTTGCTGCCGCTCTCCGGGTAGCCCGTCCCGAGCGCCATGTGGAAGCTCCCGTTGATCTTCTCGTCGAAGAGTATCTCCCGCGTGAACCGCGTGATGGACTCGTTCGTCCCGATGGCGAACTCCCCCACGTACCTCGACCCCTCGTCCGTGTCCAGCTTTTGCAGCAGGAACTCCTCGTTCTTCTCGGCGGTCGCCTTTACCACCTTGCCGTTCTCGAAGGTCAGCCGCACGCCGGTGACCTCGCGCCCGTCGTAGACGGCCGGGTAGGAGTAGTACACCGTACCGTTCAGGCTGTCCTCCACCGGCCCGGTGAATATCTCGCCGTCCGGCATGTTGAGGTGGCCGTCGCAGTTGATGAAAGGCCGGTCCTTGATGCTCAGCGTCAGGTCGGTCTCCGGCGCGGTGACGTGCACCGTTTCCTTGCCGCGGAGCCACGCGATGATCTCGTCCTGGCGTCTGGAGAACCGCTGCCAGTAGCCCACCGGGTCGTCGAGGTCCGGCACGCAGGCGGAGAAGACGAAGTCCTCGTACTCCTCCAGGCTCATCTCGGCGTCCTGTGCGAAGGCGTTGGTCGGGTAGAGCGTCGCCACCCAGCGCATCTCGCCCCGCGCCGAGCGCTCGAGGATCTTTTCCAGCAGCGGCCGCCGGGACGCGCTCCGTTTCACCATCTTCGCCGGGTCGATGCCGGAAAGCGCCTTGGTGTTGGTCGTCCCGATCACGTTGAAACGTGCGTCGTAGGTGTTCGCCACGATCTTCGACATCTCGTCGACATAGGTCAGCTGCTCGTCGGAGGCGCAGGTGAAGAAGACCTCCTCGAACCCTTCCGGCGCGTAGTTGACGAACGGCAGCCCCCCGGCCAGCAGCACCTGCTTGTAGATGGCCTTGAGGAGCGGTGTCGCGCCACTCCCGCCCTGGATGGCTACCTTGTCGCCCTTCCTCACTCCCACCGAGTAGTTCACCAGCAGTTCGGCCAGTTTTTCCACGCGAATGTCGGCCATGACGGTCCTCCTTGGAACAGACTGGTACCAGTCTAGCAGATTGGAGGCGGCGGCGGTAGGGGCGGCGGGTGTATACTGGGGGCATGGAACCCGTCCCGTTCAGCGATGAGGTGCTGCTCGACCTCGCCTCGGTCAGGATGCCGTACGGCCGGTTCAAGGGCCGCGTCCTCTGCGACCTCCCGGAGCCCTACCTCGTCTGGTTCAAGCAGAATGGTTTCCCGAAGGGGAAGCTCGGACAGCTGCTGGAAGCGCTCTACGAGATAAAACTGAACGGGCTCGAGTATCTGCTCAAGCCCGTGAAGAAGTTCCGCGGATAGTTCCTGAAAAGATCAGGGGAGGCTCGACCGTGTGGGGGTCTCCCGGTCTTGCCTCCCCGGAGCATGGAAGGCCGGTCGTCCGGCGTTCCCGTCTAGGTGCTGCGCAGGCTCCCGTGCCGCCTGGCGACGCGAACAGGTTCCGGAACGGCTGGCGCGGCGGGCAGCTCCCGGCGATAACCGCACTGCAGGCAACCTTCGTACCAGCGATGTTCCTCGGAATCAACGATCAGGTCGCCGTGGCACCGGGGGCAGGATTTGTATTTCCACATGGCCGTGTTCCCGCTTCCTTGTTAAGTCGACCCGGGGCGGTGGCCCGCGTTACCCCTGTTTTTGTTGTAACCGCCCCGGGTCTTAACCACAGTGTAGGATGCAAATATTAAGCAAATATTGCGTTTCGCATCCTGGGCATAAAAATTTCAGCCCCTCCTCAAAAAGGCAGGGGCCGAGCGGGTGACGGGACGAAAATTGGGCGGGCCGGTTTATCCGGCGGCGTCTTCTCCCGGCGGCGGCCAGTGCGCGATGGGGTTCATCACCCCCACCGGCACGCCCGGTACCTTGAACCGCATCCGGTAGATGCTCGTCCGCGCCGTCATGTACAGCGTTTTCCAATCGGCGTCCCCCCAGGCGAAGTTGGCCGGCAGCTCCGGCGGCTTAACCTTGGCCAGCAGCTTGCCCGCCGCGTCGAAGACCCAGAACCCGCCCGGGCCGGTGCAGTAGACGTTGCCTCTGGTATCCACCTTCATGCCGTCCGGTCGGCCCGGTTCGTCGCCCTTGAGCTCGGCGAAGACCCGCCCGTGGTTCAGCGTGCCGTCCTCCGCCGTGTCGAAGGCCCGGATGTGTCCCGCCGCCGTGTCGTCGATGTAGAGCACCTTCTCGTCCGGCGTGAAGGCCAATCCATTGGGCAGCTGGAAATCATCGGCCACGAGCGTTATCTCGCCGTCAGGCGCTACTTTATAGATGCCGCAGCAGGGCTGTTCCTTCCAGACGGAGTGTTTTTTCAGCCCGAAGGTCGGGTCGGTGAAGTAGACGCTCCCGTCCGAACGGGTCACCACGTCGTTCGGGGAGTTGAGCCGTTTGCCCTCGTAGCTGTCCGCCAGCACGTAGTGGCTGCCGTCCTCCTCTTCGATGGTCACCCGCCGGCCGCTGTGCTGGCAGATAACGAGCCGCCCGGAGCCGTCCATGGTGAGGCCGTTGGAGTGGCCCGTCGGCGTGCGGTGGGTGGTCACCTCCGGCCCGCGGGCGGTGAGCGTCAGCCGCACGATGCGGTTCATCGGGATGTCGGAGAAGACGAGGTAGTCGCCGCACCAGACCGGCCCCTCGGTGAAGGAGAAGCCCGTAGCCACCTGCTCGATGACCGGCTTCTCCGGGATGAGGTCTCGGGCCGCGGGGTCGATGATCTCAACGACGGGGTTCTCTATCAGCATGGCCGGCTCCTCGTGGGGGATGTGCTGTCATCATAGCCGGGCGGGGGAGCGGGCGTCAAGGATGTAAGTTT
>CAZOMF010000181.1:0-5016 GCA_964580635.1 uncultured Dehalococcoidaceae bacterium | reverse complement strand
TGGCGGAGTACGGCGTGGCCGCCCACTGGCGCTACAAGCAGGGCCAGAGCGCCGATATGAAGTTCGAGGAGCGGGTGGCCTGGCTGCGGCAGCTCATCGAGTGGCACCGGGAACTGAGCGGGGCGGAGGAGTTCCTGGAGTCCGTCAAGACGGACATCTTCATCGACCAGGTCTTCGTCTACACCCCGCGCGGCGAGATCAAGGACCTGCCCCGCGGCGCCACGCCGCTCGATTTCGCTTACCGGGTCCACACGGACCTCGGCCACCGGTGCGTGGGGGCCAAGGTCAACGGCAAGCTGGTGCCGTTCAACTATGAGCTGAAGAACGGCGACGTCGTCGAGATCATCTCCGCCAAGGGGCCGCGCGGTCCGAGCCTGGACTGGCTCAATCCCAACCTGGGCTACGTGCGGACGACCCACGCCAAGACCAAGATACGGCAGTGGTTCAACAAGCAGGAGCGCGACGAGAACATTGAGCGGGGACGGCAAATCCTGGAAAAGGAGCTCAAGCGTCTCGGCCTCCAGGCGGAACGGCAGACCCTCTCGGGACTCTTCGGCTTTACCAGCCTGGACGATTTCCTGGTGGCGCTCGGTAACGGCACCATCACCTCGAACCAGATCGTCACCAAGCTGGCAGCCCAGGTGCGTGACGACGACGATATCACCGCCATCATCTCGCCGTCGCGGTCCGGCGGGGCCGGCGTCCAGGTGCTCGGCGTCGGCGATCTGATGGTCAACATCGCCCAGTGCTGTCATCCGGTGCCCGGAGATGCTATAATTGGGTATATTACCCGCAGCCGCGGTGTCACCGTCCACCGGGCGGACTGTCCCAACATCCTCAAGGAAGAGGAGAAGGAACGTCTCATTCCGGTCGAGTGGGGCCGCGGTGACGATGTCTACCAGGTGCGGGTGGTGGTGGAGGCGCATGACCGGGTGGGGCTGATGCGGGACGTGACCACCGCCGTGGCGGACGAGAAGGTGAACATCACCTCGCTCAACATGGCGGACGGCAACGGGCAGAACGTGACCCTGCACCTGACCATCGAGATCACCGGCCTGGCCCAGCTGAGCCAGGTGCTGAAGAAAGTAGACACCGTCAAAGGCGTGTTAAATGTCTCCCGGGTGGGGGACGAAAAGAGAAAAGCGGGCCAGGGCGAACCGCAGCCGACGGCGAAGGACGCCGGCGCCGCGAAAAAGTAACGGAGGAACACCTTGACCAAGAAATCTGCCATGAAGGCCACCCGGGTGGCTTCCCGCCGACGGGACGCGAACAAGTCCACCCGCAGCGCCGTGAAGACCAACATCACCAGGGCGGAAAAGCTCATCGTTGACGGCGACCTGGCCGCCGCCGAAACAGCCGTCAAGGCGGCCGTGGTCTCCCTCGACAAGGCGGCGGAGAAAATGATTCTCCACGCCAACAACGCCGCGCGCCGCAAGGCACGGCTCATGAAAAAGCTGAACCAGGCGAAGGCCGAACCGGCGGCCGCGACGGAAAAGCCCGCCGCTTAACCGGTGCTTCGCCCGGTCCAGAAAAGGCGTACTTTAGAATGGTTGCCCGGCAGGGGCGGTGTGGCTAGTCGGAGGAGGGGATAGGCCGGGCTTCTTGGATTTTCATTTCCTTATCGTGACAGGTCAGCGTCCCCTCACCGGCCTTGGTGCTGAGCGCTTCCGTGCCGCAGACTTCACAGACATATCGTTTGCCGAGTTGGCTTGGCATCGTTCTTTCCTCCCGGGGTTTCGTTACTGTTTCTGCTCCATGGGCTTATCGCAGCACATGATGGTACCGTTGCCGCCCTTGGTGATGATGACCTCGGCGCCGCAAACGGTGCAGCGATAGCGTTTGCCGACTTGATTCGCCATGACAGCTCACCTCGTTTCCGTTTTTTCCCGCACTCATTATAGGCGCAGACCGCCTTCGCTGTCAAAGCTCACGAGGGGAACGTCGGCGTACGGGTCGGGTCGGCTGCGGGCGGTGCGGTGGGTCTGCTCAATGGGCTCGGGTTATAACCCGCGGCGCACGCTGTCCAAGTCCACGTCCTTGAGATCGAAGACCGGTCCGTCCTTGCAGACCTGCTTCAGGCCATACGCCGTGCGGATGGTGCAGCCGTAGCAGACGCCTGTCCCGCAGCCCATCACGATCTCCAGCGATACCTGCACCGGCAGACCGGAAGGCCCGCAGGCGTTTGCTAAAGCACGGTACATCGGCAGCGGGCCGCAGGCGCAGACGGCCTGGGACTCTTCCGTGTAGGCGGCCACGAAGTCCGTCGCCAGGCCCTGGAGTCCCTCAGTGCCGTCCTCGGTGACGTTGACGACGTGGACCGCGCCGGGCTCGATACCTTTCTCGTGGCTCGACTGGGCGAAGGATACCGGCATCAGGTCCCGGGCGGAGCGGGCCCCGTGGATGATGGTGACCTTGCGGCCCTCGCAGGCGGCCGTCTCCGCCAGGAAGACGAGCGGCGCGATGCCGAGCCCACCGGCGACGAGCAGCAAATTGCGGACACGGTCCGGTACGCTGAAGCCGTTGCCGAGCGGTCCGAAGATGTCCACCGTATCCCCCCGTCGCAGCCCGGCCAGCCGGCGGGTGCCCGTTCCCACCGCCGCGAAGAGCAGCGACAGGCTGTCCTCGCTGATGCGGTGGACGCTGAACGGGCGCGGCAGCACCGTATCGCCCCCGCAGCGCACCATGACGAACTGGCCCGGCTTGGCCGCCAGGGCTATCTCCGGCGCTTCCAGCCGCAGGAGGTAAGTATCCGCGCTGACCTCCAGCGAAGCGAGCACCGGGGCCTTCGCCAGGTTCATGCCGGCCTCTTGGTGCGGTAGTCCGGCAGCGGCTGAGCGCTCGAGTCCTGGATGCCCCGGGCGACCACCTCGGCGGCGGCGCGGAAGGTATCGAGCGAGGTATAGCAGGGGATGCGCTTCTCGGCGGCGGCGCGGCGGATGTAGAAGCCATCCCGGAAGGGGGTGTACTGCCCGCCGGTGATGGTGTTGACCACCCCGCCGATGGTGCCGTCGTTGATAAGGTCGATGATATTCGGGTGGCCTTCGTCGAGCTTCTTGCTCGTGCGCGTCACCGCCAGCCCGGCGGCCTGTATCATGGAGGCCGTCCCCTCGGTGGCGTAGAGCCTGACCCCGGTGGCGGCTATCTTGCGGATGATGGGCAGCGCTTCCGGCTTGTCCCGGTCGGCGATGCTGCACAGCACGGCGCTGTCGGTCGGCAGAGCCAGCCCGGCGGCGAGGATGGTCTTGGCGAGGGCGGCTTCGAAGGTATAATCGATGCCCATGACCTCGCCGGTGGACTTCATCTCCGGCCCCAGGTAGGTGTCCACGCCGGTCAGCTTGGACATGGAGAAGACGGGCGACTTGATGGCCACCAGACTGCTCACCGGCCAGAGGCCCGTCTCGTAGCCCTGCTGCTCGAGGGTCACCCCGAGCATGACCTTGGTGGCCACGTTCACTATCGGTACGCCGGTCACCTTGGAAAGGAAGGGCACGGTGCGGCTGGCGCGCGGGTTGACCTCCAGCACGAAAATGGAGGACTCGCCGCCGTCGTCCGGCCGCATGATGACGAACTGGATGTTCATCAATCCCTTGATCTTCAGCCCGAGCCCGATGCGCACGGTATAGTCCACCAGCAAGGCGACCTCCTCCGGCCGGAGGTTGAGGCCGGGGTAGACGGCCATGGAATCGCCGGAGTGGACGCCGGCGCGCTCGATGTGCTCCATGATGCCGGGTATCAGCACCCGTTCCCCGTCGCCGATCGCGTCCACCTCCACCTCCTTGCCCTGGAGGTACTTGTCGATCAGCACCGGGTGGCCGGTGTCGAGCTCCATCGCCAGTCCCACGTAGCGGACGAGCTCGGTGGCGTTGTAGACGATTTCCATGGCCCGCCCGCCGAGCACGAAGCTCGGCCGCACCATGACCGGGTAGCCGATGCGCTGGGCGGTCTCCAGCCCCTCGTCGAGGGACGTGACGCCGGCGCCGGGCGGCTGCGGGATGGAGAGGCCGTCCAGGAAGACCTCGAAGCGGCGGCGGTCCTCGGCGAGCTCGATGGCCTCGGCGCTGGATCCGATGATGGGCAGGCCGGCGCGGGAAAGCGGGTCCGCCAGGTTGACGGCCGTCTGTCCGCCGAACTGGACGATGGAGCCGGGGGCGTCGCGGTCGCCGGTCTCGTTCTCCAGGATATCGCGGACGCTCTCCTCATCGAGGGCCTCGAAGTAGAGCCGGTCGCTCGTATCGAAATCGGTCGAGACCGTCTCCGGGTTGGAGTTTATCATGATGGACTGGTAGCCGGCCTCCCGCAGCGCCCAGGCGGAGTGGACCGAGCAGTAGTCGAACTCGATGCCCTGCCCGATGCGGATGGGCCCGCTGCCGATGACGACGGCCTTGTTGACCGGCTCCGGCAGGGCCTCGTTCTCCTGCTCGTAGGTGCTGTAGAAGTAGGGCGTGGCGGCCTCGAACTCGGCGGCGCAGGTGTCCACCATCTTGAAGACGGGCTTGATGTCCCACTCCGCGCGGAGCTGGCGCACCTGCTCCGGCAGGCGGTCCGCCAGCGTGCCGATGGAACCGTCCCCGAAGCCGAGCCGCTTGGCCCGGCGCAGCAGGTCCGGCGTCAGCTCTTCCGCCAGCAGGGTCCGTTCCATGTCCACGATGTTCTTGAGCTTGTCCAGGAACCACAGGTCTATCCTGGTGTACTCGTGGAGCTCTTCCCGCGAGATGCCGCGGCGCAATGCGGCCATGAGGCCCCAGAGTCGGAGGTCGTTGGGGGGCATGAGCGGGTAGCTCTCGAGGTCGTCGGTGCGCTCCCACGAGGGGTCTTCCCAGAGGAGTGTCTTCTTGCCGAACTCCAGCGAGCGGACGGCCTTCTGGAGGGCCGCCTCGAAGGTGCGGTCGATGGCCATGACCTCGCCGGTGGCCTTCATCTGGGTGCCGATGACCCGGTCGCCGGAGGCGAACTTATCGAACGGCCAGCGCGGTATCTTGACGACGCAGTAGTCGAGGGCCGGCTCGAAGGAGGCCA
>CAZOMF010000180.1:0-5020 GCA_964580635.1 uncultured Dehalococcoidaceae bacterium | reverse complement strand
ACCTGGTTGAGGTCCGCCCCGGCGCAGAGGGCCCGCCCCGCGCCCTTGAAAACGACCACCTTGACGTCGTCGTCGGCGTTGGCCTCCGCGATGGCCAGGCTCAGCTCGTCGTTGAGCGGCGGGCACATGGCGTTAAGGGTCTTGGGCCGGTTCAGCGTCACCGTGGCGATGTAGTCCTTCTTTTCGTAGATGAGTTCCTTGTAGGCCATTACGTTACTCCTTCAACATTACGGGAAAAGGGGGTCGTCCAATTGTACTCTCATGGCGCGCGGCACGGCAACCGCCGCCGCAGGCCCCTTTTTGACGGCGGGCGGTCGCGGTGTGCTATGATGGAGCAGGATGCCGATGGAAGGCAAGGTCACTACCCTCCACGAGCTCATCGCCCGGTACCTGATGCCGGGTACCCTCGTGCACCTCGCCGGCGGCATCGGCGGCCCTTCGGCGGCCGTCTGCGAGATTCTTCGCCGGTTCCGCGGCCAGCGGCCCGGTTTCGATCTCGTCCAGAGCACGGTGACCGGCCATTCCCTCAACCTTCTCCATGCCGGACTTGTGAGGAAGGGCATGTTCGCGGCGTCCATGGACCTCTCCACCTCCGGACGGCCCTCCCGTATCACGCAGCGGGTCTGGGCAAATCACGAGATCGAGCTGGAGAACTGGTCGCTCAACAGCCTCCAGCAGCGGCTCTTGGCCGGGGCGATGGGGGTCGGCTTCCTGCCGACGCGCTCGCTGGCGGGCAGCACCCTCGCTGAGGCCGACGGCGCCGATTTCAAACAAACCACTGACCCCTTCACGGGGGAACCGGCCGGCGTCGTCCGGGCACTCAATCCAGACGTGGCCATCGTCCACGGCGTCTGCGCCGACGGGTACGGCAACACCATCTTGCAGGTACCCTGGGGCGAGGACCTCTGGGGAGCGCTCGCCGCCAGGACGGTGCTGGTGACGGTGGAGAAGATCGTCCCGGCGGAGGTCATCCACGCCAACGCGGCGCTGGTGAAACTGCCAGGTCACGCCGTGACGGCGGTCGCCGAGGCGCCGTTCGGGCTTCATCCCTTCTCATTAGCGCCGCCGACGGGAGTGAACGTGACCGGCTACGAGACGGACGCCGCCTTCCTGGTGGATTTACATAACGCCTTCGCCGATGATGATAAGCTCGGTGCCTGGCTGGAGGAATGGGTCTACGGCTGTGCTACCCACGACGATTATTTAAACAAGCTCGGCAAGGCGCGCCTGGAAGGATTGCGGTACCGTCCGGCCGCTACGGCCGCGGAATCCTCATCGACCCCGCCGGACGGCCCGGCCACCCCAGAGGAAACCGTCCTCGTGGCGGCGGCGCGGGAGATAGAGAAATGCGTCGTGACGAACGGCCACCGGACCATCCTCGCCGGGGCGGGCAACCGGGCCGCGGCGGTGCTGCTGGCGTACTATACTCTGAAAGAGAAAGGCTGCCGGCTCGATATCGTCACCGGCAACGGACAGGTCGGCTACGAGCCGCGCGGCGGCGCCCTCGGCACCCAGGGCATCGGCGGCGTCTACGAGTCCACCATGCTGACGGATACCCTGACGAGCCTCGGCGTCTTCGTCGGTGGAGCGAGCAACCGCTGCCTCAGCGTCCTCGGCGTGGGACAGATAGACAGGTACGGCAACACGAATTCAACCTTGGCCGCGGACGGACGCTTCCTCGTCGGGTCCGGCGGCGCCAACGACGCCGCTAACGCCCGCGAGGTGCTTGTCGTCGTCAACCAGTCGAAGGACCGCTTCCCGGCCGAACTACCCTACGTCACCTGCCCGGGACGCAACGTGAAGACCGTCGTCACCGACCGCGGCGTTTTCCGCAAGAACACCGCCGGGGAGCTGGAGCTCGCCGCCTGCCTGCCGGACGCCGGCTTGCCGGACCTGGCAGACCGGATACGGAACATCAGGGAGAACTGCGGCTGGGAGTTCGGCACCGCGGCGGCCGTCGAGGATATAACCCCGCCGTCGGCGGAAGAGCTGGCCCGGCTGCGGACGCTGGTGTCGGGAAAATGAGGAGCTTTATATGAACGGACCACTGGATGGAATACGGGTCGTCGAGTGCGCGGGCTACCTCAGCGCGCCGTCGGCGGCTTACATGCTCGGTGACCTCGGAGCGGAGGTCATCAAGCTGGAGGACCGCGTCAAGGGCGACCCCGTCCGCGGCATGTCGAGCACCTTCGGGCGCGGCATGATCATGGACGACGGTACCAATATCCTCTTCGAGACCGCCAACCGCAACAAGAAGAGCATGACCCTCGACCTCAGGAAACCGGAAGGGCACGAGCTGCTCGGCAAGCTGCTGGAGAAATCCGACGTCTTCGTCACCAACTACTCCCTCGGCGCCATCGATACCCTCAAGATAGATTTCGAGTCCCTGAAGAAGTACAACGGGAAGCTCGTCTACGGGCTGGCCACCGGCTACGGCTCGCTCGGGCCGGACGCGCAGAAACGCGCCTTCGACGCCATCGCCCAGGCCCGCTCCGGCATCATGACCTCGGTCGGCGAGCCGGATGGCCCGCCCCTCCAGATCGCCGGGGCCATCTTCGACCAGGTGACCGGCACCATCCTCGTCGAGGGTATCCTGGCCGCTCTGGTGGCCCGGGAGCTCCATGGCGTCGGGCAGATGGTGGAGACTTCGCTGCTCGGCTCCGGCATCCACATGCAGGCCTACAACATTAACGTCACCATGCTTCGCGGCCGTCCCATGCCGCGGCCGTCCCGCAAGACGCTGAAGAACCCTATGGCCAACCACTACGAGTGCGCCGACGGCAAGTGGCTCCTCCTCTGCGAGGCCCAGAGCGACCGCTTCTGGCACCCGTTCTGCGCGGCGGTCGGGCTGGAAAGCATCGAGCAGGACCCCAGGTTCACCGATGCCAAGGCGCGCCGGGACAACTTTATCGAGCTGACCAGTATCTTCGAGCAGACCTTCAGGAAGAAGCCGCGCGACGAGTGGCTCCGCATCCTGGAGGAGCAGGGCGAGGGCATGGCCTTCTCCCCGGTCATGGAACCCGGCGAGCTGACCCACGACCCCCAGGTGATGCTCAACGGCTACATCCAGGAATTGGACCACGTCTCGCTCGGCAAGGTGAACCTGATAGGTATGCCGCTCCAGTTCCACGGCACCCCGGCGGAGCGGCGTCAGTCTGCCCCCAACTTCGGGCAGCATACCGAGGAGGTCCTCATGGACGTGCTCGGCTATGGGTGGGACGATATCGAGCGGCTCAAGAACGCCGGGGTGATTTAGGAGAAAAGATGGAACAGTCCGTTGTCAACAGGCGCATCGACGAAGACAAGTTCATGGCCATGCGGAAGGACGTGCTCGCCGAGTGGCCGACCGGGAAAGAGGTGGACTTCGATGAGGCCGTCGAGTACCAGCGCGGCCTCTCGGACGACCACAATTTCATGAAGGTGACGCTGAAGCTGAAGGAAGAAGGCCGGACCGCCGTCTGGCCGCGCGCCGGGACGCCGGTGCTCGAGCAGGAGATAGCCCTCGTGAAGGCGCTGGTGGCGTCCGGCATCCGGCACGTGCCGGTCACCACCGACAGCCACACGCGGCGCTATGATTATCAGAAAGCGCAGCAGGGCCTTGACGAGTCCGTCCGGACCGGTAAGCCCCACCTCAACGGCTACCCCATCGTCATCCAGGGCGTCAAGAATACCCGTAAGGTCATCGAGAGCGTGGAGGCCGCCTTCAGCCCGCGCGGGGTCGGCAAGCTGGGCATGGAGATATCGCTGGCCTCCGGCATGACGGCGGCTGGCAAGAGCTCCTTCCTCGAGTTCGGCAGCTACGAGAAGAACCGTACGCTGGAAGACTGCTTCGAGCATACCCAGTATACCAACCGGCTGGCCGGCTACTACACGGAGCGCGGCTCCACCATCACCACCGACCTTCACGGCTTCGTGCCGTCCGGCGTGTTCCCCCTCAGCGTCAACCTGGCCTGCATCATCGTGGACGCCCTCATGGCGGCGGAGCAGGGCGTACGCAGTGTCATGCCGCACTCCCATTTCCTCGGGAACATGGTCTACGACCTGGCCTGGCTGAAGGTCTCGCACAAACTGATGCGGGAGTACCTCGATAAATTCGGTTTTACGGACGTTGTCATCCCCGGCACGCTCGCCAACCAGACGCCGCTCTTCCCGGTGCCGCTCAAGATGGGAGCGGCCTTCGGCTACATCACCTATTCCGCCATGACGGCCGCCCTCGGCAAAGTGGAAGCCTGTTTCGTGCGCACCATCGACGAAGGCTCCGGCATTCCCACGGAGGAAGCCCATACACTGACCTACCAGGCCGCCAACTGGATATTCGACGTGGTCCGGAAGCAGGACATCAAGTACGATCTGAAGGACATCGCCATCGAGGAGCGCATGATAGAGCTGGAGACGCGGGCCATCATCGACCGGGTTTTAGAACTCGGCGAGGGCGATCCCATCATCGGCTCGCTCCGGGCCGTCGAGGCCGGCGTCATCGATTCCCCGTTCTGCCCCAACGTCCACGTCAAGGATAAAGTGCTCGGCGTCAAAGACCTCGAGGGCGCCTGCCGATACCTGGAGTTCGGCGACCTGCCCCTGCCGCCGGAGGTCAAGGACTTCCACCGGGCCAAGGTAAGCGAACGGGAGAAGGCGGAGGGCCGCAAGATGGACTACAACGTCGTCGTCGAAGACTTCTGGGCCTTCAGTAAGGGAAAAATCATCGGCGCGTAGCGTCTGCCGGGAAAAAGGAGATAGCATGGCTGAGATAGCGACGATAATCACCGGGACGGTGGGCAACGACGCCCACGTCATCGGCACCAAGATACTTTCCCGGGCCTTCCGCGATGCCGGGTTCAATGTGGTGGAGCTTGGCTGCCTCACACCGCCGGACGAGTTCATCAAGGCCGCCCAGGAGACGGCGGCGGACGCTATTTTGATGAGCTCACTCTACGGCATGGGCGAGATGGACCTCCAGGGGTTCAAGGACAAGGTCCGCGAGGCCGGGCTGGATGACGTGCTGCTCTACATCGGCGGGGTG
>CAZOMF010000179.1:0-5026 GCA_964580635.1 uncultured Dehalococcoidaceae bacterium | reverse complement strand
CCGCATCCACGGCTTCGTCTACGCCGGCGCGCCTGAGGAGGCGCGGGAGTTCGGCAAATCGTTCGGCTTCGTCACCAATCTGCTCGGCGCGGAGAACGGCGTCGCCCCGGAGGAGTTGACCGCGGCGGCGCTGCGGCAGCTGGCAGCGGCCCAGGAAGACCCGCACGCCTTCCTCGTGGCCGCCGGCAAGGAGCTGGCCGCGCTCCTGAGCGGCGATTTCATCCGGCTCAAGACCATCCTCGGGAGGCTGCAATGAGCGACCGACTCGGCATCGTCACCGGCGCCTCCCTCGAGAGCGGCGTCGAGGTCCGGCTGGACGCGGATGTGTCCGTCGAGGATATGGTCGTCGGCCGCTACGTCACCATCCGGGGCAAGCAGCGCCGCTTCTTCGGCATGATCACCGACGTGCGCCTCGGCGTGAGCGACGAGCGTATCCAGTACGCCGCCCCGGACGTGAGCGACCCCTTCATGGCGGAGGTCCTCACCGGCACCTCCACCTTCGGGGAGATCCACGTCACCCCCATGCTCACCATCGGGGGCGCGGACGCGCTTTTGGAGGGCCCCCAGCCGGTCAAGACGATACCCGGCCACTTCGCCTCGGTGTACCTGGCCACCGAGCAGGACATGGACACCGTCTTCGGGGAGGAGGGCGAGAAGCGCTTCAACATCGGCAACCCGCTCGACATGGAGACGAAGCTCTGCCTGGACCTGGAGCTCTTCGCCACCCGCTCCAACGGCATTTTTGGAAAGAGCGGCACCGGGAAAACCTTCTTGACCCGAATCCTGCTTATCGGGATGCTCCAGAAGAGCCGGGCTGTCAACCTCATCTTCGATATGCACTCGGAGTACGGCTGGAAGGGCACCCACGAGGCCGGCCCCGCCGTCAAGGGCCTCAAGCAGCTCTTCCCGGACCGCGTCGCCGTCTTCACCCTCGACGAGGAAAGCTCCCGCCGCCGCAAGGTCAGCACCGATTACGTCGTCAAGATAGGCTACGGCGAGATCACGCCGGAAGACATCGCCATATTGAAGTCCACCCTCAACCTGACCGACCTCGCCGTGGAGGCCGCCTACCAGCTTCGGCGCGCCCTCGGGCGCGACTGGCTCCACCGGACCCTCACCCTCGCCGACGAGGAACTGGAGGAGCAGCTGAAAAGCGCCAACATCCACGAGAGCTCCTTCCAGAGCCTCAAGCGCGGCCTCGGCATCATCGGGCGGCTCGGCTTCGTCGTGCCGGACGCGAAGGACGACGCCGTCAGGACCATCCTCGATTACCTCCAGTCCGGCCGCAACGTGGTGCTGGAGTTCGGCCGCTATCAGGAGATCGCCGCCTACCTGCTCGTCGCCAACCTGCTCTCGCGGCGTATCTACGGGCGCTACCAGCAGCGCATGGAGGAGGCCGTGGCCGCCGACGACGATACCATGAAGCCGCGGCCGCTCGTCATTACCATCGAAGAGGCCCACAAGTTCCTCAGCCCGGAGGTGGCCGGCAAGACCATTTTCGGCACCATAGCCAGAGAAATGAGAAAGTACAACGTGAGCCTGCTCGTCATCGACCAGCGACCGTCCGGCATCGACGAGGAGGTCATGTCCCAGCTCGGCACCAAGATCACCTGCCTGCTCGACAACGAGAAGGACATCGACAGCGTCCTGGCCGGCGTTTCCGGCAAAGGTGAGCTGAAATCGGTGCTCGCCCGCCTCGCGCCCAAGCAGCAGGCCCTCGTCTTCGGCCACGCCGTACCGATGCCGGTGGCCTTCCAGCCGCGGGAGTACGGCTCCGCGCAGTCGTACCGGGACCTGGCCGGGGACGCCGCGCCGAAAACGAAGGCGGAGATAGAGAAGGACATCGAGGAGCTGTGGAACTGATGGCCGCTCACCCTTCGACAAGCTCGGGGTGAGCGGTGGAAGATAGCAGCATGACCGGCATGGATACCAGCGGCGGGAGGAAAACGGTGGGCCTCGCCCTGAGCGGTGGCGCCGCGCGGGGGCTGGCGCACATCGGCGTGCTCGAGGTGCTGGAGAAGCACGGCATTCCCATCGACCTCATCGCCGGCACGAGCTCCGGGGCCATCATCGGCGCCGCCTACGCCTGGGACCGGGACATCGCCCGCATCAACCGGGACGCCCTGGACGCCAACTGGAAGAACATCCGCCCCATCCTCGATCCCACCTTTCCCAAGACGGGCTTCATCCGCGGCCGCAAGCTGCGCAATCTGCTGGCCAGCTACGTCGGCGGGGACACCTGCTTCGCGGACCTGGAGATACC
This sequence comes from uncultured Dehalococcoidaceae bacterium, assembly GCA_964580635.1. Taxonomy (GTDB): domain Bacteria; phylum Chloroflexota; class Dehalococcoidia; order Dehalococcoidales; family RBG-16-60-22; genus DAOUEG01. Next base: position 2,763 of record CAZOMF010000179.1, on the reverse strand, counting down.
CTTCGCCTGCGTCGCCACGGACATCGATACCGGCGAGGCGGTCATCCTGCGCTCCGGCTCGGTGCCGGAAGCGCTGCGGGCCACCGTTTCCATGCCGGGCATCTTCAAGGTCCACTACCACGAGGAGCGCTACCTGGTGGACGGCGGCCTGACCGTGCCGGTGCCGGTGGACCTCGCCCGGGAGATGGGGGCGGACTTCGTCATTGCCGTCAACGCCAACCCGGACGTGGTCTCGCGGCTGGGCACCGGCGCGCGGAAACGCGTCGCCAAGGGAAAAGAGCCGACCATCTGGCAGGTCATCAGCCAGGCCATCTACATCAGCACCTACGCCCTCTCTTTCACCAACCTGGAGCGGGCCGACGCCGTCATCGAGCCGGACCTCGGCGAGTTCAACCTGACCGATTTCAACCGCGTGCCGGAGATCATCGAGGCCGGCCGCATCGCCGCCGAGCACGCCGTCCCGGAGCTGCTGCGCAAGCTGGCGGAATAGCCGTTTGCCCCCCTTCCACCCCCCACGTTATACTGAAACCATGCACTGGGTCTACTACTTCGGGCGCGGGCTTATCTACTTCCTGCTCATGCCGTTCGGCTGGATATGGGTCCGCGGCCGTGAGAACGTCCCCAAACGAGGGCCCGTCCTCGTCGTCTGCAACCACCTCCACGCCGGCGACCCGCCCCTGGTGGCCACCAAGATACCGCTCAAGTGCGTCCTCATGGCCAAGGAAGAGCTCTTTCAACACCCCTGGTCCCGCTTCTGGGTGAAGAACTTCGGGGCTTTCCCGGTGCGGCGCGGCGGCCTCAACCGCCAGACGATGGACGAGGCGGAGTCCTGGCTGAAAAAGGGCATCTCCCTCATCATGTTCCCGGAGGGCCACCGCAGCCCGGACGCCACCATGCAGCCCGCCCTGCCCGGGGCGGCCGTGCTCGCGGCGCGGCTCGGGGTGCCCATCCTCCCCTGCGCCATCACCGGCACCGAAAGGCTCAACAGCCTCCGGCGCTGCCTGGTCCACCGCACCCGCGTGCTGCTCACCATCGGCAAGCCGTTCCTGCCCAAGGTGACGGGCGCCCGCCTCACCAAGGAGCAGCGCGGCGACCTCACCCGTGATATCATGGGGCATATCGCCGCCCTGCTGCCTTCCTCCTACCGGGGCGTGTACGCCGGAGACGCCGATGCGTAAGATTGAGAAGGCCGGCCATACCGGGTTCTGCTTCGGGGTGAAGCGGGCTGTCAAGATCGTCGAGGAAGCCGCTAAAGAGCGCGGCCGGGTAGAGACCCTCGGCGCCGTCGTCCACAACGACCAGGTCATCGAGCGACTGGCCGGCCTGGGAGTGACCACGGCGAAAAAGCTCGAAGACATTCAAGGTAAGATTGTCGTCACGAGCTCCCACGGCATCACCCCGGAGGTGGAGGCCGAGCTGGCTTCCCGCGGCTGCGAGATCATCGGCACCACCTGTCCTAACGTCAAGCGCGCCCAGTCCGCCGCCAAGGCGCTGGCGGACGCGGGGTTCTTCGTCATCATCTACGGCAGCGCGGACCACCCGGAGGTCAAGGGCATCCTCGGCTGGGCCGGCGGCAACGGCATCGCCACCACCGACGAAGCAACGGTCGCCGCCCTCGACCCCATGCCGAAGAAGATAGGCGTGCTCGCCCAGACCACCCAGGTGCCCGGCCCCTTCGCGGAGTTCGCGAAGAGAGTCATCGATCACGGGTTCCGCAAGAACTCCGAGATACGTATCATCGACACCATCTGCCACGACCTGCGGGACCGGCAGCTCAACGTCCTGGAGCTGGCGCGGCGGGCGGACCTGATGCTCATCGTCGGGGGACGGCACAGCGCCAACACCAACCGGCTCGCCGAGCTCTGCGGGCAGGAAACGGAGACGCGCCTCATCGAGACGGCGGCGGAGATCGACCCCGCCTGGCTCGAGGGCAAGGTACTGGTCGGCGTCGCGTCCGGCGCTTCCACCGCCGAGGAGACCGTCGACGAGGTCATCCGCGCACTGGAAGAGATGGACTGAGACACGCATTTCTTGACGCTCATCTCCGGCCTGCGTATAATTGAACAGAGTCTGATGTTTTCAAGGAGCGGGCGGCCATCTCAATGAGCACCTTCCACGGTTGCCGCCGGCCGTCCTGACCGTTTCGGTCACCTTTCATTCAGCGGAGGAGGAACAGGTAATTGGACTATTTTTTGACCGATGAGCAGGAGGAGATAAAGGCGCTCGCCCGGCAGATCGCCGAGGAGCGCGTGCTCCCCGTCCGCGCCGAGCTCGACGAGAAAGAGGAGTTCCCCTGGGACATCGTCCACGAGCTCGCCCGCTCCGATATGTACCGCGTCTTCGTCCCGGAGGAGTACGACGGCCTCGGCGGGGGCACCCTCGAGCTCTGCCTCGTCACCGAGGAGCTCGCCCGCATCTGCTCCGGCGTGGCCGTTACCTACGCCGCCAGCGCCCTCGGCTGCCTGACCATGATGGAGTACGGCACGGACGAGCAGAAGAAGAAGTACCTGCCGCAGATCGCCAGCGGCGAGAAGATCGGCGCTTTCGCCGTCACCGAGGCCAGCGCCGGCTCGGACGCCTCCAACATCAAGACCACCGCGGAGCCCGTCGAGGGCGGCTACCTGCTCAACGGCACCAAGCAGTTCATCACCAACGGCGGCGAGGCCCAGATCTACACCGTCATCGCCCTCACCGACAAGACGAGGGGCGCCCGGGGCGCCTCCGCCCTCATCGTGGAGAAGGGCATGGACGGCTTCACCTTTG
>CAZOMF010000178.1:0-5073 GCA_964580635.1 uncultured Dehalococcoidaceae bacterium | reverse complement strand
CGTGGCTGAACATCTGGAGTGCCGCGCCCGTCATGCTTATCTGCCCGAGCGCGAAGATGCCGAGCAGGACGTAGCCCATGTGGCTGATGGACGAGTAGGCGATCATCCGCTTGATGTCCGTCTGGAGCAGCGTGACCGCCGCGCCGTAGATGATGCCGACGAGCGCCAGTATGATCAGGAGCTGCGCGTACTGCTCGGCCGGGCCGGGGAAGATGCTCACGCAGAGCCGTATCATCCCGTAGCCGCCCATCTTGATGAGCACGCCCGCCAGCATAACGCTGACCGCCGTCGGGGCGTCGGTATGGGCGTCCGGCAGCCAGGTATGGAGCGGGAACATCGGCAGCTTCACGGCGAAGCCGATGAACAATAGCCAGAAGATGGCGGCCGCCGGCAGGGCGGTCTGGAGCATCCCGAGCTGCCCGGAGGAAATATCGACGATGCTCAGGCTGCCCGTGGTGAAGTACAGCGCGAGGATGCCGGCCAGCATGAACGCCGAGCCGAACAGCGTGTACAGTACGTACTTGATGGCCGAGTAGTCACGCCGCCCGGAGCCCCATACGGAGATGAGGAAGTACATGGGGATGACCTCGATCTCCCACATGATGAAGAAGAGCAGCAGGTCGAGCGAGACGAACACGCCGATGATGCTGGTTTCCAGCAGCAACAACCAGGCGAAGAACTCCCGGGGCCGCGCGTGGACCTTCCAGGAGATAAGCACCGCCAGGAAGCCGAGGAAGGTGGTGAGCAGCAGCATCGGCATGCTCAGACCGTCCACGCCCAGGTGGTAGTAGGCGTTGAGCGGGGCGATCCAGAGGTACTTCTCCTGGAACTGGTAGACCCCGGCCATGGATGCGGAGCGGTCGAAGGTGATGAACAGGTAGAGCGCCAGCGCGAACGGCACCAGCGTGAACACCACGGCGGTCCACTTGATGGTCTTCTCCCGCATCTTGAAGAGGGCGATGATAAGCGCCCCCACCGCCGGGAGGAAGAGTATGGTGCTCAGGTAATTAAAATCCACCTATGCTCGCTCCTATTATCCCCAGATGAGTACCACCAGTGTAATAACCGCCACGCCCAGGCCGATGAACAGGCCGTAGAACTGCAGCTGTCCCGTCTGGGACTGCCGCACCGCCCTGCCGCTCCCGGTGACGACGGCGCCCGCCTCGTTCACCACACCGTCGACGCCCCGGCGGTCGAAGAGGGAGAACAGCTTGAACAGGCCGCCGGCCAGGACCTTCTTGATGAGCAGGTCTTCGTAGAGCTCGTCGAAGTAGAACTTCCGGAACGCCCACGTGTAGAGCGGACCGAAGAACCGGCCCACGCTCTCCGCCGTCACCCACTTCTTGATATAGATGGCGTAGGCCGCGAAGATACCGCACAGGCCGAGCAGCAGCGAGATAACGGGAAGCGCGTGCGAGAACGACGTGAAGCTGAAGTGCGCGAACGGCGCAAAGACGCCGGCCACGGCGCTGCTGGCCGCCGCCTCACCCTCGTAGCCGAAGAACGTACTGAAGCCACCGGCCAGGTTCCACCAGCCCGCCCCGATGGCCAGGGCAGCGAGGAAGACGAGCGGCCCGACCATCACCTTCGGCGATTCGTGGGTGTGGTGGTAATCACCGTTCGGGTCGCCGCCGCGGTACTCGCCGTGGAAGGTCATGAAGATGGCCCGGAACATGTAGAACGCCGTCATGAATACGGTGATGAGCCCGAGCCAGAACAGCACCGGCTGCGCCTCGAGGGCGCTGGCCAGGATGGCGTCCTTGCTCCAGAAACCGGCCAGCGGCCAGATGCCGGCCAGGCTCAGACTGCCGGCGACGAAGGTCCAATAGGTCCACGGCATCGTCTTCTTGAGGCCGCCCATGAGGCGCATATCGAAGGTGCCGGTGGAGTGGTTCACGCTGCCGGAGCCCATGAACAGGAGCGATTTGAAATAGGCGTGGGTGAAGAGGTGGAAGAGGCCGACGGCCACGGCGCCCTTGGTGATGAGCGCCAGCTCCTCGGTGGTCACGTGGAGCGCCCCGCCGCTGATCTCCTTGGCCACGATCATGCCGACGGCCCCGAGGCCGAGCATCATGTAGCCGATCTGGCTGATGGTCGAGTAGGCGAGCACCCGCTTGATATCGGTGGCGACCAGGCCCATGATGGCGGCGAAGATGCAGGTGAACCCGCCGATGCTGGCCACCACGGTGATGGCCTGTTCCGACATCACGAAGAGCGGCATGGCGCGGGCCACCAGGAACACCCCGGCGCAGACCATCGTGGCGGAATGGATAAGGGCGCTGACCGGGGTGGGGCCCTCCATGGCGTCAGGCAGCCAGACGTGGAGCGGGAACTGGGCGCTCTTGCCGACCGCCCCGCCGAACAGCCCGATGGCCGACCACGTCAGGGCCGCCCCGCCGAAGGCCCCGGTCAGGGCCAGGGCGTGGAGCGAATGGATATCCAGCGTATGCGTGTTGAAGAAGATAATGAGGATGCCGGCCAGGAACCCGAAGTCGCCGACGCGAGTGGTGATGAACGCCTTCTTGGCGGCGTCCGCGGCGGACTTCTTGTGGAACCAGAAGCCGATGAGCAGGTAGGAGCAGAGCCCCACCATCTCCCAGAAGACGAAGGTGAAGAGGAAGCTGCTCGCCAGCACCAGCCCCAGCATGGAGAAGGTGAAGAGCGACATCCACGTGTAGTAGCGGTAGTAGCCGGCCTCGTCGCCGTGCATGTAGCCGATGGAGTAGATCTGCACCATCAGGGAGACGATGGTTACCACCACCGCCATCACGATGGACAGCTGGTCCGCGATGAGACCGACGCTGAAATGGAAGTCCCCGATGACCAGCCAGCTGACGGGTGCGATGGCTATCTCGTGTGAATCGAGCCGCATGAGCGAGGACAGCGCCCAGATGGCGAACACGCAGGCCAGGCCGATGGCGAAGATGGTGGTGTAGGCGTAGATCTTCGATTCCCGCTTGAAGAACGGGCGCAGTACAATCCCGTTGACCACGAACGAGCCAAGCGGCAGCAGCAAGATGGCCCAGATGAGCTGGTACGGTATCATAACTTCCTTAAAATGTCCTTGATAACGTGTTCCTTGTCCTTGGGAACGAGCACCGAGTAGGGGGCCAGCTCCCGGCCTTCCGGCAGCCCCGCCTCCGGCATGATGCGGGCCGGCACGCCTTCACCCTCGAAGGCCTCCTTCCACATCTCCGCCGTCGCCAGCGTCTTCGTCTGTTTAACTGCTACCCACATCTCGTCCCGCTACCATTTCATCAGGTTGATGTTGTTGACGTCTATGTCCGCCATGCCGCGGTAGATGGCCAGGATGATGGCCAGCCCCACGGCCACCTCGGCGGCGGCCACCACCATCACGAAGATGGCGAAGACCTGCCCGGTCAGCAGCGCCGGCGTGACGAAACGGGAGAAGGCCACGAGGCTGATGTTCGCGGCGTTCAGCATCAGCTCGATGGACATCAAAATGATGACGGCGTTGCGCTTGGTCAGCGCGCCGAATAGCCCGATACAGAACAGTATCGCGGACAGGACGAGGTAGTTTTCCAGCCCGATATGCATTTATTTCTCCCTCGCGATAACGATGGCCCCCAAAATGGCGGCCAGTATCAGCATGGCGCCCGTCTCGACCGGCAGGATGTAGCCGTTCTGGCTGAACAGCTTCTGAGCCAGCGGCACCGTCGTCGGGAAGACGGGAGCTGCCGTCGCTATCTGCCAGTTGGTATTGGTCACGGTGAAAATGAGGACTCCCAGCACCACCGCCGCCACGATGAAGGCGGGCACCACGAGCCGGTTGGACCGGTTGGCGTGCTGGACGTCCCGCGTCATTAAAATAGCCAGAATGATGAGGACGGAAATCGCCCCCACGTAGACGAGGACCTGTATCGCCGCCAGGAAGTCCGCGCTCAGGGTGATGTAGAGGCCGGCCACCGTCAGGAAGCAGAGGATGAGGGCCAGTGCCGCGCGGAACACGTTCTTCAGGGACACGACCATGATGCCCGCCAGCACCGCGACGACCGCCAGTATCCAGAATGCGATGGTCAGTCCCATTTACTCGTCTTTCTCCACGATCTTTTCGACCAGCAGCGTCTGCCGCGGCAGCGTTTCGTCGAGCTCCGGGTGGAAGTAGGCGCTCACCGGGCGGGCGGCGGACGCGGCCATGGCGTCGCCCTCCTGGACGAGGTCCTCGCGCCGGTACTGCGCCCGCTCGAAGGAGTAGCCGAGATACACGGCGTCATAGGGGCAGGCTTCCACGCAGAGGCCGCACTGGATGCAGTAGCCGGTGTCCACGCGGTAGGTCTCCACGTCGTACTTGTTCGTCTCCGGGTTGGTGGACGTGACGATCTCGATGGCACCCTGCGGGCAGGCCTTGGCGCAGGTAGCGCAGCCGGTGCACTTCTCCCGGCTCCAGATGAGCTCGTTGCCGCGGGAGCGCCGCGAGATGTGCAGCTTCTGTTCCGGGTACTGAGTCACCACCGGGTGCCGTCCCAGGTGCTTGATGGTGATCATCATGCCCTTGATGAGGCCTAATCCATAGCGTTCAAACTTCACTGCGGCCAAACCCCAGTTTAAAAGTCTTGGAGAAGAGGAGGATCAATACCCCCGTGATGGCGAAATTGATGGGCACGGCGGCCCACGGCAGGCCGTTCCAGCCGATCACTTCGACGGCGACGAGGAACAGGTTGATGATGGCGAGCGGGAAGAGGAACTTCCAGGCCAGACCCATGAGCTGGTCGATGCGCACGCGCGGCATGGTCGTCCGGACCCAGACCATGAAGAAGAACACGATGATTATCTTGACGATGACCCAGAGCCAGTCCGGCAATATGGGACCGCGCCAGCCGCCCAGGAAGAGCGTGCTGATAATGGCGGAGATGCCGATGGCCTCGGCGTACTCCACCAGGTAGAACATGGCGAACTTCATGCCGGAGTACTCGGTGTGGAAGCCGGCCACGATCTCGGAGTCCGCTTCCATCAGGTCGAACGGGCTGCGGTTGATCTCGGCGCTCCCGGCGATGAAGAAGATGAGGAAGGCGAGCGGCATGGTGAGGATGTTGGGGATATCCTGGCTGAGCA